>JANMWG010000291.1:0-51630 GCA_031393885.1 Betaproteobacteria bacterium
GCTGCGTCTCCTGCGGTTAGCGCGCATCCTGCTCGTGGTGTTTCGCTTCGGACTCGACGGATTCGTGCTCGGACACGCCCGTCTGCGCTGGCTGCGCCCGGTGGTGGGGGTGGTTTTCTTCTGGCGCCGGCTCGATCGCCCGCGGGGCGAACGTTTGCGTCAGGCGCTGGAGAGTCTGGGTCCGATCTTCGTCAAGTTCGGTCAGGTGCTGTCGACGCGGCGTGACCTGATCCCGCACGACATAGCCGATGAACTGGCCGCCCTGCAGGACCGCGTGCCCCCGTTTCCTTCCGCCCAGGCACTCGCCGTTCTGGAACGGGTATATGGCAAACCCGTGGACGAGGTGTTTGCCGCCTTCGAGCGCGAGCCGGTGGCGAGCGCCTCGGTCGCGCAGGTCCATTTTGCCACGCTGCCCGACGGCCGCGAGGTGGCGGTGAAGATCCTGAGGCCGGGCATTGCCCGCGTCATCGATCGCGATCTTGCCCTGCTCGACACCGCTGCCGGGCTGGTCGAGGCGGTGTGGGCGGACGGCAAGCGGCTCAAGCCGCGCGAAGTCATCGGCGAATTCCGCAAGTACCTGCGCGATGAACTCGACCTGCTGCGCGAGGCAGCAGGTGGAAGTCAGCTGCGCCGCAACTTTCGTGACTCGGCATTGCTGGTCGTGCCCGAGATGCACTGGGACTGGTGCCATACCGAAGTGCTGGTGATGGAGCGCATGCACGGCACGCCGATCTCGCAGCTCGGGGCGCTGCGCGACCAGGGAATCGATATCGCCATGCTGTCGCGTACCGGGGTCGAGATTTTTTTCACGCAAGTGTTTCGCGACGGCTTCTTCCACGCCGACATGCACCCCGGAAACATCATGGTCGGCGCCGACGGGCGTTACATCGCGCTCGATTTCGGCATCATGGGAACGCTGACCGAGACCGACAAGAACTACCTCGCGCAGAATTTTCTGGCGTTCTTTCGGCGGGACTATCGGCGCGTCGCCCAGGCGCATCTCGACGCCGGCTGGGTGCCGGCCGATACCCGTGTCGATGAGTTCGAGTCGGCGATCCGGGCGGTTTGCGAACCGATCTTCGACAAGCCGCTGCGGGAAATCTCGTTCGGCAAGGTGCTGCTGCGCCTGTTCCAGACGGCTCGCCGCTTCAACCTCGAGGTGCAGCCGCAACTGGTGCTGCTGCAGAAGACTCTTCTCAACATCGAAGGCCTCGGACGCGAACTCGATCCCGAACTCGATCTCTGGAAAACCGCCAAGCCGTACCTGGAGCGCTGGATGTCGGACCAGATCGGATGGCGCGGGCTGGTACGGCATCTGAAGGATGAGGTACCCCAGTGGGGGGTGCTGCTGCCGCAATTGCCGAGGCTCGTGCATCGCGCCCTGTCGGAGCCGGCCGGCCACCCGCTCGATGCAACCGTCGCCCGGCTGGTGCGGCAACAGGCGAGGCTGACACGGCTGTTGCTCATGACCTCCGGCCTGCTCGCGGTTGTGTCGTTCCTGTTGCTGATGCTCTGGTTGCGTTGATCCGCGCCAATTGCATCCCCCGGTAGCGCCAAGCCGAGGATTCAAGGGATGCTTTGGGGCGATTTCCGCCGCGAATCCATGGTCCTTTCAGCCTATCAAGAGGTTGTTTGTCATTAAGTCGTCATATTCGGAAATCAGAATCCTGCGCATTGGTTGCCGGCTCCTCGGATGCCCGCACCACCCGATCCCATCGACGGAGCCAGCGCAATGCAGCGGAAATATCCAGTGGCGAAGCCCCAAACGAAGCTTTTTTATCGGACCATCATCGCGGCCGCGGTCGGTCTGATCCTGTCGCCGCTGGGCGCGCTCGCTGAAGACGAGCCGTCGACGCCGCCACCCAAGCGCGACAAGACCGTCCGCTTGCTGGAGAAGCTTCGCGACAAGGGCATCATCACCGAAGAAGAGTTCAACGAGGTCGTCGGCGAAACCGGAGATGAATCCGCCACCGCCCGCGCCGAACGCCGTCGCAAGGCGTTCCAGGAGGCCCAGCAGCAAAGCCAGGCCGAGGCGCAGAAGGAGCAGTTCGCCGGGCGATTCAACAACGGCATCAACTTCCAGTCCGGCGATGGCCGCAACGCGTTCGCACTGAGCGGCCGGGTCCAGGCCGACTACCGGAACTTCTCCGAAAACACCTCGGCCGATACTTTCGACGTGCGTCGTGCTTTCGTTACGCTCCAGGGCAAGTGGAACGAATACCTCACCTGGGACATAACGGGGGACCTCGCCAACCTGGTGAACAATTCACATCTGGAATTCGCCTGGGTCAACATCGCCTACAGCGATGGGCTCCAGTTCCGCATGGGCCAGTTCACGATGCCGTTCTCGATGGAGGAGCAGCAAAGTGATCGCTGGCTGGATTTCCAGGAACGGTCACTGGTGAACAACCTGGTGCCGCAGAAGGAGCGCGGTTTCATGATGCACGGCTTTCCGATGCCCGGCCTGACGTACGGACTTGCCCTCTCGACCGGTCAGGGGAAAAACAACAACGACGCGGTCGCGGTCAAGGCCAACAACGATGTCATTGGTCGTGCCACCATCAACATTTCCGAACTGGCTGGAATCGAAGCGAACTCGGTGCTGCATTTCGCCGGCGCGTTCTCGGTCGGCGACCTGCCGACCGGCTTCGGTCTGAACCAGCGCACCGAGGGTCGCGGCATCACGTTCTTCAACACGCAACCGTTCACCGGTCAGTCTGTCACCCGCACCCGCACAGGCGTTGAAGCGGCCTTCGCATACGGTCCCGTCAAGGTGCAGGGCGAGTACGTCATGTCGAACTTTTCCGGAACGTCGATCGCCAATCGATCGTATGACCGCAACATCCGGGCATCGTACGTAGAGGTCCTGTGGATGCTCACCGGCGAACGCTACGCCGAGGCGTATCGCAATGGCGTGTTCGGACGCATCGTGCCGATCCAGAATTACACGCCGGGCGGCAGGAGCTTGGGCGCCTGGGAGCTTGGCCTGCGACTGTCATCGTATGACGGATCGGATTTCACCACGGCAAATGCGGTCGGTACGGGACGCCTGGGGACCGGTGCCGGTGCAACGAATGTCGCGTTTGCAGCCGTGTCGACCAACCGGGCCAATGCCCTCACCGCCCAGTTGAAATGGACCTGGACGCCAAACCTCAGGTTCTATCTGAACTATGTCGATACCCGGTTCGACACACCGGTCACGGTGAATCCGAACTATGGCGGTCTGACCAATTTCGTGACCGATCGCGAGAGAGCGATCACGGTCCGCGCCAACTACGATTTCTAGGGTGTCTCAGCCCGCCGTCCGCAAGACGAGGACCGGCACTGAGGCCGATCGCAGAATCGTTTCGGACACGCTGCCCAGAAACAACCGGGCAAGTCCGGTGCGGCCATGCGCTCCCACGATCAAGATGTCGGGATGCCATTCTGCGATGTCCCGGAGGATGGCATCCGCGGCCGGCCTTCGAGGGTCATTGGTATCGATGACCGCCGCGTCCACGGTCAAGCCCCTGGCGCCCGCCCGCGCCAGGGCGGATGCCACCACGGCATTTCCGGCATCGATGTAGGCGTCGTGGAGTTGCCCCTCCGCCACGTTCGTCGTGTCGAAGGGTGGAGCAATGTAGTCCACTGCATGAACGATGCGCAGCGCCGCTCCCTGATCGAGTGCCAGGGTGATCGCGTGGTCGAGGCAGCGCTCGCTCGGCGCGCTCGCGTCGATCGCGACGAGGATCCGCCGATAGACGGCCATGGGATCAGGCGTTTCGGGGGTTCATTTCTGAAGCGCCACCGGCCCGTTGACTGCGGCAGCGTCGCGTGGCGACCAACCACCCCCCAAGGCCTTCACGAGCGATATGGTGGACGCGAACTGGTCGCCCTTTACCGACAGGGCTTCGCGTTCCGCCCGCAGCGCGGTGCGTTGTGCGTCGATGACTTCGAGGACATTCACCAGCCCCGCCCGATAACGGATTTCCGCGAGTTGCACCGAGCGCGTGGCTTTTTGTCGCGCCGTCGTCTGAAACTGCGCCTGGGTGTCGAGATTGCGCAATCCGGCCAGCGATCCATCGACTTCGCGGAATGCCTGCAGCAAACGGCCTCGGTAATTCGACTCGCTTTCCGCGTAAGCCGCCTTCGCCCGCGCGACGTCGAATCCGATCCGTCCGCCATTGAAGATCGGCTGAAACACGGACCCCACCAGGTTCCAGATCAGACTATCGGGTTTCAGGAAATCGCCGAGGTCGCTGCTCTCGAACCCTGCGCCGCCTGTCAGGCGAAACGAGGGGTAGTACGCCGCCGTCGCGACACCGATCTCCGCGTTCCTTGCCATGAGGGTGCGTTCGGCAGCGGCCACGTCTGGCCGGCGTTCGAGCAGGTCGGAGGGAAGACCGATCGGGATGGGCGGTGGCGATGCTTCGAAGCTTGCTGCGGGTAGCTGGAATGACCCGGCGGGCGCGCCGACGAGCAGGCGAAGCGCCAACTGGAGGTCGTCGCGTCGGCGGTTGGCATCCTCGGCGCCGGCTTCGGTCAATGCCAGTTCGGTTTCCACGCGGGACAGGTCAAGCTCGCTGGCCAGCCCGCCCGCCTTGCGAGTGGCGACAAGATCGCGCCCGCGCCGCTGCAGCGCGATGCTCTGGGCCAGGATCCGCCGTTCTTCGTCGGTCTGGAGGAGACGGAAGTAGGTTCCCGCGATCTCGCTTTCCAGCGTGAGGGCCACCGTCTGGTACTCCGCCACCGACGACTGCGTTTGCGCCCGTGCCGATTCGACGATGCGTCGCATCCTGCCCCAGACATCCACCTCGTAAGAGGCCACCAGGGGCGCACGGAAGACATTGCTCTCGTAATCCCGGTTGTTGGGGGTCTTGTCCGGCTGATCGGGCCGGTTGCGCGAGGCGCGGTAGCGACCCGCAGTCCCGCCGATGGCCACTTCGGGACTCATGAACGAGCCCGCTATGCCGGCCACCGCTCGCGCCCGGTCGACGCGAGCTGCATAGGCCATGAGGGTCGGGCTGTCGTTCAGTGCACGTTTCTCGAGACCATCGAGAAACGGGTCGCCAAACACCGCCCACCAGTCGCCGCGGGCGATCAGGTCACCCGGTGTCGCTGCCTTCCACGGACCCTGCTCGCTGAACGTCGCCGGTGTCTGGACCACAGGTCGCTTGTAGTCCGGTCCGACACTTGCACAACCAGACAGCACCGTGCAGACCAGCGCAGACGCGGCAGCGATCGTGCGGGCCGTCCGGGTCGCCCATGCGGCGATGGTCATTGTTGCTGTTTTGCCTTGTTGACGGAAGACGGGACCGCGGGTGCGGGCGGCCGTCCGCCTTCATTGACCAGCCGGACCGGCGCGCCGTCAGCCAAGGTGTCTCCAGGGCTGGAGATCACCCGCTCGCCTTCCTTCACGCCTTCGATGATCTCCACCACCTTGCCGAGATCGCGACCGAGCACAACCTTGCGCATGCTCACGTGCCCTCGCTCATCCACAACCGCGACACGCGCAGCGCCTGAACTCGACAGAACGGCGGACCCTGGCACCACCACCGGAGCGATCTCATCGGTGAGGACGAACTTCACGTTCGCGTAGAGTCCGGGGTACAACTGCCCCTTCGGATTCGGAATCTGGACCTCGGTGAGCAACGTGCGCGACGCCGCATCGAGCGTCTGGCTGGTGCGCGAGACCGTTCCCTTGTAGACGCGCCCCGGAAACTCGCGGATCTCGATCTCGGAGTCCGTGCCCTTGCGGATCAGGGTCATGTAGGTCTGGGGGACCGCGACGTAGACCCGCAGCGGATCGATGAGGTTGATCTTGTAGAGCCAGGCCGCCGCGTCCCGGCTGCCGGCATCGAGCAAAGCACCGCGCGCGGTCTTTTCGAGGTTGCGCGCGCCCACGACACCCGCGAAGGGGGCTCGCACATGTTTGAACGCCGCGAAGTCGCGCAATCGCTCGATCTCCGCCTTCACCCCACGGAACATCGCCGTCTTGGCTTCGAGATCGGAAGAATGTTCGTCTACTTCCTGCGCCGATACCGCATCTTGCGCGCGCAATGAGCGATACCGTTCCGCAGTCACTCGCGCGAGTTGCAGGTTCGCTTCCGCCTGGGCAAGGCGCTGTTGCGCTTCGGCAAGCTGCTGGTCGAGTTCGGGTGTGTCGACCTCCGCGATAACCTGCCCGGCCTTCACCTGATCACCGATGTCCACGAGCCAGCGTTTCAGGTAGCCGCTCACCCGGGGAAAGATGACGGCTTCCTCGAATGGGTGAACGGTTCCGGGCAAGCGCAGCGTTCGCTCGGGCACTCCACGCGAAGCCTTCACCGCCGTGACCAGAGGTGGCTCCTGCACAAACCCGGCAGATTCGGCAACACAAGACCATGACATGCCGATTGCCGGTACGAGAATGCCCAGAAACAATGTAGCAACGAATTCTCGCGAAGATTGCATGAGTCCGGCAGGTATTCGGATGGGGATCTCCTGGTTGGCCAAACGAACCGCTGTCGGCCGGATGAACAGCTTGTGGCCGCCGCTATTTCATGTCAAATATATCGACCTGCATGTGCCAGCGGCAATGTGCGACTGCGCGCGATCGGCTTCGCCGACCAAGTCTTATGAATGATCAGGATGCAACCTTACTTCAGCCTTTCAGCCGGGCAAATATTGTTCGGCTCATCGCCTTGACCTTCAATCGAGAGGTCACGATGATTTCGAGCCGTTCCCGCGATGCTCATCAACACGATTGACTCCGAGGTCACCCATCCATGTGGATCGTCAAGCTCGCACTGCGCAGACCCTACACGTTCATCGTCGTCGGTCTGGTCGTCGTCCTCGCGGGTGGGCTCGCGATACTGCGTACGCCGAAGGACATCTTCCCGTCGATCAACGAACCCATCGTCACCGTGATCTGGCAGTTCAACGGCTTTCCCGCGCCGGACATGGCCAACCAGATCACCCAGTTCAGCGAATTCACGCTCACGCAGTTCGTGAGCGACATCAAGCGCATCGAGTCGCAAAGCGTCTTCGGCAAGAGCGTCATCCGTATCTACTTCCAGCCGACCGTTCGCATCGACCAGGCCGTGGCGCAAGTGACGGCGACGTCGCAGACGGTGCTGAAGCGGATGCCGGTCGGCACCACGCCCCCCATCATCCTCGCCTACGATCCCTCGAGCGTGCCGATCATGCAGGTCGCGCTCGGCAGCCAGACCAAGACCGAGGCCGAGATGTTCGACTTCGCCCAGTTCACGGTGCGGCAGGCGCTCGCCCCGGTACAGGGTGCGCTTCTGCCAACGCCGTATGGTGGCAATCCGCGGGTCATCGTGGCCGACCTGGACCCTGGGCGGCTGGCGGCGCAGGGCTTGACGCCGAGCGAGGTCAATCGGGCGCTCAACCAGCAGAATCTGGTGGGGCCTACCGGCTCCGTCTTCATCGGTCCGACGGAATATGTGCTGCGGCTCAACACCAGTCCCGCGCAGGTCTCGCTCCTGAATGAGATCCCGCTCAAGCGCGTCAACGGCCGGATCATCTATCTTCGCGACGTTGCCAACGTGCGCGACGGCTACATGCCGCAGACCAATCTCGTGCGTTACGACGGCCATAAATCCGTGCTGATGTCGGTTCTCAAGACCGGTCAGGCATCGACCCTGGATGTCGTCGAAGATGCACGCGCGATGCTTGACAGCGTGCCGCTTCCCGGTGACCTGAAACTCACCGTGCTGTTCGACCAGTCGACATTCGTCGTTGCCGCGATGAAGGGAGTGGTCACCGAAGGCCTGATCGCGGCGGGCCTCACCGGCCTGCTCATCCTGCTGTTTCTCGGCAGCTGGCGCAGCACGGTCATCGTGGTCGTGTCGATACCGGTATCGGTCCTGGCCGGCATCGTGTGCCTGTCCGCTTTCGGGCACACCCTGAACCTCATGACGCTCGGCGGTCTCGCGCTGTCCGTGGGCATTCTCGTGGACAACGCGACGGTGACAGTCGAAAACATCCATCGCCACATGGATATGGGCAAGGGCCTGATCCAGGCTATCCTCGACGGATCGAACGAAATCGCCGTGCCGGCGTTTGTCGCCACGTTGTCCATCTGCGTCGTCTTTTTGCCGGTGGCGCTGCTGTCGGGCGCGCCGAAATACCTGTTCATCCCGATGGCGCTGGCGGTGGTGTTCTCCGTCGGCATCTCGTTCGCCCTTTCGCGCACGCTGGTGCCGGTCATGACGCATTACCTGTTTCGGCATGCCGGGCACGGGCATGCGCACGAAGGCAAGACGCCCGGGTTCGGCCGCAGGCTCTACCTGGGATTCGATCGGCGCTTCGAAGCCTTCCGCCGCCGGTACGTGGCATTTCTCCGATTGTGCCTGCGACGTCCGGTGCTGGTGATCGTGGTCTTCGCGATCGCGGTGGCAAGCGCCGCCGTGCTGGTCCCGTTCGCCGGACGCGATTTCTTTCCGGTGGTTGATGCGCGCGCGATACGACTGCATGTCGCCGCGCCGACCGGCACACGCATCGAGGACACCGGCGTGTATTTCTCCCGCGTGTCCGATGCGATCCGGCGGGTCGTGGGCGAAGATCTCGACGTGATCGTGGACAACATCGGCATCCCGCCCGGAACCAACCTCGCCACCAGCGACAACGTGACCAGCAGTTCGGCCGACGGCGAGCTGCTGATCGCCCTGAAGCCCGAGAGTTCGAAGGGAGGAAAGGCTTACATCAGCGAGCTGCGCCGGGTGCTTCCACGCGAGTTTCCGACCCTGCAACTCTATTTTCAGCCCGCTGACATGATGAACCAGATCCTGAACTTCGGCCTGCCCGCGCCGATCGACGTCAAGGTCTTCGGCCTCGCCAAGGATGCCGATCTGTACGCCATCGCGACCAAGCTGAAGGCTCGCCTTGCGGCAATCAGGGGTGCCGTCGATGTCCATCTACAACAGCGACTCGATCAACCTGCACTGCAGATCGACGTGGACCGGTCCCGGGCCGCGGAGGTCGGCATGACCGAGCGCGAGGTGTCCGACAACCTCCTCATTTCGGCGAGCTCGAGCTTGATGGTGTCGCCCAACTACTGGACCGACCCGCGCTCGGGGCGCAACTACAGCCTTGTCGTACAGACACCGCCGCACAACCTGGAGACTCTCGAGGATCTTGCCAATACGCCGCTGCCGGGCCAGGGGCAGAGTCCCGTCCAATACCTGTCCAGCGTCGCCCAGATCCACAAGGGCCAGGTGTCCACGCTGGTCACGCACACCAATGTGCAGACCACCTTCGATGTCATGGCAAATGTCCAGGACCGCGATCTGGGCGGCGTCGCCGCCGACCTTCGCAAGGCCGTCGACGAACTGGCGCCGTCGCTGCCGAAGGGTGTGACGGTCGACATCACGGGGCAGGCCAAGACCATGGACGACACCTTCCTTCGTCTCGGCCTCGGGCTGATCGGCGCGGTGTTGCTGGTCTACTTCATCATGGTCATCAATTTTCAATCCTGGACCGATCCGCTGATCATCATCATGGCCTTGCCGGGGGCCTTCTGCGGCATCGTCTGGCTGCTGGTCGCAACCGGCACGACGTTCAGCGTCCCATCCCTGATGGGCGCGATCATGACCGTGGGCGTGGCAACGGCGAACAGCATCCTGGTCATCGCGTTCGCCAACGATCAGCTCGCAAGCGGCAAGAACGCCGTGGAAGCTGCCATTGAAGCCGGCTTCGCCAGGCTTCGCCCGGTCCTGATGACCGCGTTCGCCATGATCGTGGGCATGATCCCGATGTCCCTCGGATTGGGCGAAGGCGGCGAGCAGAACGCCCCGCTCGGCCGCGCGGTGATCGGCGGGCTGGTGATGGCGACGCTCGCGACGCTGATCTTCGTCCCGGTCGTCTTCAGCTTGCTGAGGCGTCGCTGGGAGCCGGCCCGCGCGGAGGAAGGCTCGGAACTGCTTCTCGCCAGCTAGCGGGTCCACCCCCAAGGCTCGCTTTGCTCGCCACCCCCTCGAAGAGGGTACGGCATCCTCGGGGGACCCTGCGGACGCCTGCGCAGCAGCGTCCGGGATCGTGGCGTGGTCCGCGCGCAACGGGTGCCTCAGGCGAGTTCGCGATCGAGAGGAAATCTGAGCTTCGCCGCGCCGTGACGCCGCAGCCAGGCAAACACCACCGGCACGAACAGCAAAGTGGTCACCGTGGCGAGCAACAAGCCGCCGACCACCGCACGGCCGAGCGGGGCGTTCTGCTCACCGCCGTGCCCGAGGCCTGACGCCATCGGCAGCATGCCGGCGATCATGGCTGCCGCCGTCATCAGCACGGGGCGCAACCGGGTCCGGCCGGCTTCTCGTGCTGCCGAGCGCGCATCCCGGCCGGCCGCCAGTTCCGCATTGGCGAAGCTGATCATCAGGATGCTGTTGGCGGTGGCCACGCCGATGGTCATGATCGCTCCGAGCATCGCCGGCACGCTGAAAGTGGTTCCGCTCAAAAACAGCATCCAGACCACGCCCGCAAGCGCGCCGGGAAGCGCCGCGAGAATGAGCAGCGGATCGGTCCACGACTGGAAGTTGACCACCAGGACGAAATAGACCAGCAGCGTCGCGAACGCCATGCCCAGGCCCATGCGCACGAACGTGTCGGCCATGCTCTGCGCCTGGCCGGCCAGCTCGATGCGGGTGTTGTTCTTGAGCGCGGTGGCCGCGGTCTGGAAGTCGGAGACGATGGCGCGCACGTCGGTGCTGACGCCACCGAGATCGCGACCCTGGACATTGGCATACACGTCGAATGCAAGTTCGGTGTTGACGTGGTTGATGATCGCCGGCACCTCGGTGCGCTTGATGGTGGCCACGTTGCCAAGCGGAATCGTCGGCGCCTGACCTCGTCCCGGCAACTGGATGGCGAGAATCGCGTCCAGCGAATCGAGCGCGGTGTGGTGCGGCTGTACCACCACCACCTGGTAGGGCCGGCCGGACTTGGGGTCGTTCCAGTAGGTGGGCGTCAGCACCACGCTCGAACTCGACGAGATCAGATAGTTCTCGGCGATCTCGCGCTGGCTGATGCCGAGCTCGTGCGCGCGCGTGCGGTCTACCTCCAGACGTAGCGCCGGCTGGTTCATGATCTGGTGGACATGCACGTCGACGGCCCCGGGCACGGCGCGGATCGCAGCTTCCAGCTTGCGCGCCAGCGCGTAGTTGCCGAGGTCCCCGCCCAGAACCCTCACGTCGATCGGCGCCGGCAGCCCGAAATTGAGGATCTGATTCATCATGTCCCCGGGCTGGAAATAGAACGCGCAATCCGGGAAGCGCTTCGGCAGTTGCTGGCGCAGGCGCCGCACGTACTCTGCGGTGGAGGTGCCGTGTTCGGGCTTTAGCGCAACGAGCATCTCGCCATCGGCTGACGTGATGGTGACGTTGTCGCTGTAAGCCAGATTGGTCGAAGGTGGAATCCCGATGTTGTCGATGATCACATCGAGGTCGTCGGCACTGATCAACCGCCGGATCTCGTTCTGTACTTCCGAGAAGATGGTACCCGTCTCCTCGAGTCGAGTGCCCACCGGGGCATTGATGTGCAGGCGGATCTGGCCCGCGTCCACGACCGGGAAGAAGTCTTGCCCCACGAAAGGTATCGCCGCGGCGCCGGCCACGACCACCAGCGCGAAGGCGATGGTCGCGATCGCCGGGCGGCCCAGGGCCCAGTCGAGGATGCCATCGTAGCGTCGTTGCAGGCGGCCGAATCCGGATTCGATGGCCGCATGCATCCTGGCGAACCCGGTCGCGCGGACCTGGTTACCATGCGTCGGCGCGTGCTCAGCCGACAACAGGTAGCGGCTCATGACCGGCACGAGCGTGCGCGACACGAACCAGGACGCCACCACCGCGAACACCACCGCCAGGGCCATAGGCACGAACAGGTAGCGCGGCGCGCCGGTGAGCAGCAGCACCGGCAGGAACACGATGCAGATGCAGAGCATGGCGACGAAGGCGGGCACCGCCACCTCGCGCGCCGCCTCGAGGATCGCCTCGCGCAGTTCCTTGCCCATGGCCAGATGGCGGTGCACGTTCTCGACGGCGACGGTCGCGTCGTCGACCAGGATGCCGACCGAAAGCGAGAGCCCGCCGAGCGTCATCAGGTTCAGGGTGTGACCGAAGGCGCCGAGCAGGATGACCGAGAACAGCACCGACAGCGGGATTGCCACCACCACGATCAGCGTCGATCGCAGGTTGCCCAGGAACGCAAGCACCATCAGCCCGGTAAACCCGGCCGCGATGACACCCTCGATCGCCACGGCGCGCATGGCGTCGACCACGAAAACCGACTGGTCGAAGAGAAACGACAATTGCATCCCCTCGGGCAGTTCGACCGCGGCGATGCGCTCGCGCACTTCACGGATGATGTCCAGCGTCGAGGCGCCGCCGCTCTTGAGCACGGTGAGCAGACTCGACTTGCGACCGTCGTGGCGCACCAGACTGGTCTGCTCGTTGTAGCCGTCGCGCACGTCGGCGACGTCGCGGATGAAGATCTCGGCGCCGTTCGCGGTGCGGATCGGCATGTCGCCGATCTGCTCGATCTTCTCCGGGCTGTTGTTGATGCCGAGAACGTACTCGCGGCTACCGATCTGGGTCGAGCCGGTGGGCAGGTTCACGTTCTGCCGCAGGAGCGCGTCGTTGATGTCCTTGACCGTGACGCCGCGCGCGGCCATGCGCGCCGGATCCGAGTCGATCATGACCAGCCGCGGTCGGCCGCCGTATGGCAGTGGCACCGTGGTGCCCGGAACCGGGATCACGTTGTTGCGCACCAGCCACAGGCCCTTGTCGTAAAGCTCCTGCTCGGTGAGCGTGTCGCTGCCGAGCGCGATCTGAAGGATCGGAACGCTCGACGCGTTGTATTGCACGATCTGCGGCGGTGTCTGCCCGGGTGGCATGCGCCGCAGGATCGTCTGGCACGTGGCAGTGATCTCCGCGAGCGCCTGATCGATGCGCACGCCCGGCTGGAAATAGACGCGGATGAGGCTCTTGCCGTAGATCGTGTGCGACTCGATCCGGCGCACGTTGCTCACCGTGGTGTTGATCTGCTGCTCGGCGAACAGGGTGATCTGTTTCTCGAACGCGTCGGCGGGGATGCCGACGTACTGCCAGATGACGGTGACGACCGGTTCGGCGATCTCGGGAAAGATGTCCTTGGGCATCGCGCGCCAGCCCGGCGCGCCGACGATCTGGAGTGAGCCGGCGAGCAGCACCGCAAGCGCCGCGACCACGAACGTATACGGCCGCGCCAGCGCCAGTCTTACCAGCCACATGCCGTGTTCTCCTCTCCCTGCCGTTTGTTGTTTTGTGACAGTAGTGTTACAAAGATCAGGTTCTGCGCATAGCCATGATGGATCATGCGACGCACCATCTGGCAGGTCACCATTCGGTAGGTCACCATCTGGCAGGTCACCATCTGGCAGGTCTGATCCGACCGGATGGCGACGCGACAGGTCGCTGGAGAGGGCTCATGCAATCACGACAACCACTGCCCAAGTTGCCACCGACCCGCGGCGGCGGAATTATTCTGCTGACGGCGGTGACCGTCGGCCTCGTGGCCTTGTTCGCCCTGGGCATTTGGCGTCATTCCGCGGCGGCCCTTGCCGCTGGTGCCGGCGTGGGCGACCTGCCCGTCGTTGCCGTGATCAAGGCAACGCCCGGCAAGGGCAAGGCCGACGTGACGCTGCCGGCCAGCATCCTGGCCTTCCAGGAAGCCACGCTTTATGCGCGCACCACCGGCTACGTGAAGCGCTGGCTGGTGGACATCGGCGACGAGGTCAAGGCTGGACAACTGCTCGCCGAACTCGAGGCGCCCGACATCGACCGCCAGATCGACGAAGCCCGGGCACAGGTGGAACAGATACGTGCACAGCTCGAACTGGCGCGAACCACGTCGGATCGCTATCGGTCGCTGGCGCTGCAGGAAGCGGTGTCGGCGCAGGCAGCCGACGAACATGCCGGCGCGTTGCAATCGCGTACCGCCGATCTCGCGGCATTGACAGCGCATCAGCGCCAGCTGGAACAGCAGCGGGTTTTCCTCAAGGTGATGGCACCGTTTGCCGGGACCATCACCGCCCGCAACGTCGAGCTCGGGACCCTGGTCTCTGGCGCATCCGCGTCTTCACCCTGGCTGTTCAAGCTGGCGCAGTCGAAGACGCTGCGGGTGATGGTGAGCGTTCCGCAGAGCCACGTCGCGCTGGTGAAGGCGGGCGTCAAGGGCGAGGTCATCGTGCGTGAGCTGGGCGATGCGGCGCTGGCCGCCGAGGTCACGCGACGCGCCGGCGCGTTCGATCCCGCGACCCGGACGATGACGGTGCAGCTCGACCTGCCCAATCCCGACGGGCGCGTGTTGCCGGGCATGTACGCGCAGGTGAAGTTTCACCTGACGCAGGCCGCGCCGGCGGTGACGGTCCCGGTCAACGCCGTGCTCATCGGTGGGGACGGCATCCGCGTGGCGACCGTCGGACCGGACGACGTGGTCCACATCCGAAAGGTCAAGCTCGGCCGCGATTTCGGCAAGGAGGTCGAGATCGTCGATGGCGTGGCCAATGGTGACCGTGTGGTCAACAACCCGCGCGATGACCTGCACGACGGCACCAAGGTGAAAGCGGTCCTGGTCGAACGGCACGAAAAGAAGGACGAAAAGAAAGAAGAGAAGAAGGCAGAAGCCAAACCCGCACCGCCGGTTGCTCCGCCTGTCGGGGGTGGCAAGTCATGACCGTTCGGTCTGCCTTCGAGGATTTGCTGCCGGCCGCTGGCTTCTGACAGCCGGGTGCGCGGCGCGCGCCGACGCCGGTCGAGGCCAGCGCACGCCAACCCGTCGCGAGGATGCGTTTTTTGTACAATCGCCCGATTATTGTGCAGCGCATCCTTGCGCCCCTCGATGGCCCTTCTCGAGATTCAACAGGTCTCCCGACGTTTTGGGGATTTTGCAGCGGTCGACGCCGTCAGCCTGTCCATCGAGGCTGGCGAGTTCTTCACCCTCCTCGGACCCTCCGGCTGCGGCAAGACCACGCTGCTGCGCATGATCGCGGGCTTCGACCAGCCCGACGGTGGCCGCATTCTCCTCGATGGCAAGGACATGACCGGGGTCCCGCCGGAGGATCGCAACGTCCACACCGTGTTCCAGAGCTACGCCCTGTTTCCCCACATGACCGTGGCGCAGAACATCGCCTTCCCGCTCAGGATGAACGGCGTGCCGGCCGAGCAGATCACTTCCCGGGTGCATGAAGCGCTCGACGATGTTTCGTTGCTCGGCATGGAGAAGCGCTTTCCGAACGAGCTGTCCGGTGGCCAGCGTCAGCGCGTGGCCGTAGCGCGGGCGCTGGTCAACCGGCCGCGCCTGCTGTTGCTGGATGAGCCGCTGGCAGCTCTCGATGCCAAGCTCAAGGAGCGGATGCAACTCGAGCTGATCACCTTGCAGAAGGAAATCGGGGTGACCTTCGTCTACGTCACGCATGATCAGGAAGAGGCGCTCGCGCTCTCGCACCGGATCGCGGTCATGAACCACGGCCGGGTCGAGCAGCTCGATGAACCGGCGGCGATCTACAGCTTTCCCAAAAATCGCTTCGTCGCCGACTTCATCGGCGAGTGCAACCTGATGGACTGCAACGTCACCGCTGCCGCCGATGACCGGCTGACCCTCGACGTGGCTGATCTCGGCACGGTGATGGCGTCCGGAGCCGATGGCGTCGTCGCCGGCGCGAAGGGCACGCTCGCGCTGCGGCCCGAGAAGGTGTCGATCGGCCGCGAACTGGCGGGCGCCGACTGCGTCAATCGTTTCCCCGGCAAGGTGTTCGACTATCTCTACACCGGCGACGTCACGCTCTACATTGTCGAGGTCGAGGGCGGTTTGCGGGTCGAGGTCATGCTGCCAAACAACGCGATCGGCCGCTCCTCGAAGTTCTTCGAGCCCGGCGATGCGGTACAGATCGGCTGGCGCGACGACGCCGCCAGCTTTTTGCGCGATTGATGATTGCAATCCCACCGGGTCGCCTGAGCCGGCTGCACGTCGGCGGTCGGGCCGGACCGAATCGATGAGCCGACTCTCGAACAAGTGGCTGATCAGCGGCCCGCCGATCGTTTACCTGGCGCTGTTCTTCGCGATCCCGGCGCTGATCATGGTGGTCGCGTCGTTTCGTTTTCCGGGCGAGCTGGGCGGGCTCGCCCCGCTGTTCGGCACCGGCGACCCGGACGAACTCGCGGGCCTCACCCTGGAGAACTACCAACGTTTCTTCACCGACGCTATCTATGCCGAGCTGTTCTTCAAGTCGTTCTGCTATGCCGCGGTGACCACGCTGCTGTGCCTGCTGCTGGCCTATCCGTTGGCCCTGACCATCGCCCGCAGCGCCAAGCGTTACCGTGAAGTCCTGGTGTTGCTGGTGATACTCCCGTTCTGGAGCAACTTCCTGATCCGGGTGTATGCATGGATGATCATCCTCGGGCCCCAGTCGGCGTTCGCCCGGATGTTCGACACCCTGCTCGGGGCCGTCGGTTTCGAGCCGGTACCGTTGCTGTTCTCGCCGATCGCCGTCGTCATCGGCCTCGTGTACGTGCATCTGCCATTCATGGTGCTGCCGCTTTATGCAAACCTGGAGAAGCACGATCCGGCGCTGCTCGACGCCGCGCAGGACCTCGGCGCGCGCAGCTGGCAGCGGTTCTGGCGCATAACGTTTCCCCTTTCGCTTCCCGGCGTGTTCGCCGGCGCGGCGCTGGTGTTCATCCCGGCGCTCGGCATCTTCGCCATTCCCGACATCCTCGGCGGTACCGACAGCATCCTGATCGGCAACGTCATCAAGCAGCAGTTTCTCGACGCCCGCGACTGGCCGTTCGGCAGCGTCCTGTCGATGGTCCTGACCGTGCTCGCCATCGCCTTCGCCGCCGTCGCGGCGTGGGTCGCCTCGCGACAACGGCTCTAGCATGGCGCGACTCTAGAATGAAGCGCGGATCGTGGTTGCTGTGGGGTTCGGCGCTGGCGGTCTACGGCTTTCTGTATCTGCCGCTCGCCATCGTCGTGGTCTACTCGTTCAACGACTCGCGGCTCAATGCGGAGTGGGTCGGCTTCACCTGGCACTGGTACGACGTGCTGTTCCACGATGAGCAGATGCTCGAGGCCGCTGGCAATTCGTTGATCATCGGGCTGGTGGCGAGCGCGGTGTCGACACTGCTCGGTACCGCCGCGGGATATGCGCTGTATCGCTTCAAATCGCGCATGCTTGCCATCCTCGTATTGAGCCCGATCGCCATTCCCGAGATCCTGATGGGCGTGAGCCTGCTCATCTTCTTCGTGATGCTCAACCTCACCCTGGGCCTGGTGTCGATCATCCTGTCGCATGTGGCTTTCTGCATCGGCTTCGTCGCCATCGTCGTCCGCTCGCGCCTGGCCGGCATGGACGACAGCCTGATCGAAGCTGCGCGCGATCTCGGGGCCACCCCCTGGAAGGCTTTCAGGCTCGTGACCCTCCCGCTGATCATGCCGGGCATCATCGCCGGTGCATTGATGGCCTTCACGCTCTCGATCGACGATTTCGTCATCACGTTCTTCACCGCGGGCGTCGATTCGACCACGCTGCCGTTGCAGATCTATTCGATGATCAAGATCGCGGTGACACCGGAGGTCAACGCCATCTCCACCTTGCTGATGCTCCTCACCCTGTTCCTGATCGTGGTCGCTTCCAAGCTCGCACCAGGCGCCCTGCGCGCTGCCTGAACCCACACCACGCCGCTCCACTCCCGCCAGAGAGGTTCCATCATGAACAAGCCGCTGCTCGTACTTGCCCTGTTGATCAGCTTGCCCGCCGCCGCCAAAGACGACGTGCTGCATCTGTACAACTGGAACAACTACCTGTCCGACGAAACCATCAAGCGTTTCGAGGCGTTCTGCAAATGCAAGGTGAAGCAGACCTACTACTCGGACAACGACGAGTTGCTGGCCAAGTTGCAGGCGGGCGCGAAGGGGTATGACGTGCTGGTGCCGACCATGAACGCCGTCGAGGCGCTGATCAAGCGCAACGCGCTGTTGCCACTCGATCACGCGCAACTGCCCAATCTCAAGAACGTCATGCCGGCCTACGCCGACACACCCTTCGACCCGGGCAACAAGTTCTCGGTGCCGTATGCCATGTCGATCACGCTCCTGGGTTACAACGACCAGAAGATCAAGGAACTGGGCGTGCCGGTCGATTCGTGGGCGACGTTGTTCGATCCCGCCATTCTCGCCAGGATCAAGGGCAAGGTGACGGTGCTCGACAGCGAGCGCGAGCTGATCGCGGCCGCGCTCAAGTACAAGGGCTATTCGGTCAACGAAACCGACGAGGTCAAGCTAAAGGAGGCCAAGGAGGTCATCCTCAAGGCCAAGCCCTATTGGGTCGCGTTCAACGCGTCGAGCTACATAAAGGAACTGACGGTGGGCAACATCTGGCTGGCACATGGCTACTCCAACGACATGTTCCAGGCCAACACCGACGCGCACGCCGCCAAGCGCCCGTTCAGCATCCTGCCTGCGCTGCCGAAGGAAGGCGCGGTGCTGGCGCTGGATGCGATGGTGATCCACAAAGGCGCACCACGTCCCGACTTGGCGCACAAGTTCCTCAACTTCATGCTCGATGGCAAGAACGCCGCCGACCTCACCAACATGATCGGCTCGGGCAACCCGAACGCGGACGCGTTGCAGTACATCAAGCCCGAGATCAAGGCCATCAAGGCCGTGTTCCCGGATGCCGGCACCGCGAAGAAGCTCGAGATGCTGAAGGACCTGAACAGCAAGCAACTGCGTTTCATGACCCGCATGTGGACCGAGATCAAGCTGAGGTGACGTCCACCCCCAGGCTTCGCTGCGCTTCGCCTTCCCCCTCGAGGGGGCGCAACATTCCTCGGGAAACCCTGCGGATGTTGCCCCTTCGCTTCTGGTGCACCCTTCGTTAAGCGCCGCTGCGCTTGGGCTTGGTTCGCGGGGGTCCTACAGTTCGACCTTCCACGGCTGCGCGCCCGGGGATTTCCTCAGGTTTCGCGCAGCAGGCGTAGCAGTCGGGGGATCTCCGCTGCCGACATCGCATTGATGCCGGCAGCGGCCCCCCGCCCGCCGCCGCCGAACTCGCGCGCGATGGCATGGGCGCCTGAAGCGTGCCGATGTGAAGCGCGCAGACTGACCGTGAAACCATCATGCGCCGGCACGAGAACGGCATGCAGACCGTCAGGGCCTGCCCGCGCCAGATGATTGGCCAGTGTCCCGCCGACGCGGCGGCTCCAGGGCATATCCGGAAGGATCACCGCTGTCGCGGTCGGGGTGTCGAGACTCGGCGCAACCGCCAGCGCCTGTGACATGTCCCTGGCGCGCATCTGTTCCAGGCGCGGGAAGCTGTCGTCTTCAGCGGCGAAACGCAGCGGATCGGCGTAGGGCTGCATCCGTCGGCGCAACGCCGCCGGATGGAACATGAGATCCTCGACGCGCTCGCCATACGCGTTGTAGTTGAGGCATTCGCCAAGACTGCGCAACACCGCGATCGACGCGGCATCGAGGTCGAGCGTGGCGGCAGCGTCGCCCGCGCTTTGCGACAGGTTGTCTCCGAACGCGCCCACGACAGCCCAGGCGCGATATCGCCCGCCAAGGTGACGGTCCACGATCAGGCTGGTGCAAATGCCCGGCGCGAAGTCGAAGTGGCCGTGGAAATTCGGGGTCGCCGGCAAAGCGTCACAGTGGTGATGATCGAACCAGGTAACGCTTGCGCCAGCGGACAGGGCCTGCTTCAGGGCGGGCCCGTTCGCGTCGACCGATACATCGAGCACGGTCACCATGTCGCCCGCAACCGGGTCGATGCGCGCCAGCAGCGCGGTGTCGCGTTTGGTGCCCGTGACCAGCTCGGCGTCCCGGGGCGCGGCCAGCCGCAGCTGTTGCAGGCCGCAGAGTCCGTCGGCGTCGCCGTTGAAGATGTCATAGAATCGCAAGGCGTATCACCTCTTCTTCACGCGCTTCCGCGCTGTTCGCTTCCCGGAATGGCATCGACCACGCGCTTCGCCCGACCCTCGGCGTTCATCCGCTTCGCGACCTTAGCTTACGGGTCGATCGTGGCCTTCGCCAGTCTGTATCCGCTCAATATCTGGCGCGCTCCCGGGACGGCGCTCATGTGGAGCCGCCTGGCCGAGTGGCCCCGCTACTACACCTGGTCCGACGTGTTCCTGAACATCGTGGCCTATGCGCCGCTCGGACTGCTGTTCACGGTGGCACTGCGGGTTCGTCTTGCGCCCATCCCCGCGGCGACGGCCGCTATGCTCCTTGCCGCACTCATGAGCGTCGGCCTGGAGCTGCTGCAATCGTGGGTGCCGGTACGCGTTCCCTCGGCGCTGGACGTTTTCTGCAATGCAGTCGGGGGATTGCTCGGGGCCTGGTTCGCTCTGGTAGCGGGCGAAACCTGGCTGCTCGACGGTCCGCTTGCCCGGTGGCGCCATCGCCGCCTGCTTCCGGGTGCCCGCACCGACGCCGCGCTCACGGTGCTGGGGCTGTGGTTGTTCGCGCAACTCGGCGCCACCCTGTGGCTCTTCGGCGGCGGTGATCTGCGGGGCATCGTGCCGCTACCCGGCACGGTCGTGAACTACTCCCCCGCCGGGCGTGCGATCTTCGAGGCGTGCGTGACGGCGCTATCCCTGCTGTCGATCGCCGCGATCATCGGTAGCATGACCAGCGAGCGCGCCGCCGTGCTGCTCGCGGGCGTGATCGCGTTCGCGCTGTTGCTCAAGAGTTTCACCGGGTGGTGGCTGCATGACCCGGGGCATCCGCTGCTATGGGTGCGACCCGGTGCCGCGCTCGGACTGGGCGTCGGCGGCGCGCTCGCCCTGCCGCTGCTGCGGGCACACGCGCCGGTACGCGCCTCGATCGGGCTCGCCTGCCTGCTGGGCAGTGTTGCACTGCTGAACGCCGTATCAGACAGCGCCTACTTGACCGAGGGCATGCGCACGTGGCGACATGGCCACTATTGGAGCTTCAAGGGCACGACCGCGCTCGTCTCGCTGACCTGGCCACTGCTCGCGGCGTTGTTTCTGGTCGTCGCGCGCCATTCCACTGCAAGGACACAACCGTCATGAACGATACGCCGGCCACCGACTCCATCGATGCCTTGCGAGAGGCGCTGCGTCATTTCGCCGCCGCCAGACGCTGGGAATCGTTCCACACACCCAAGAATCTCGCGATGGCGCTGAGCGTGGAAGCCGCCGAACTGGTGGAGCAGTTCCAGTGGCTGACACCCGAGGAGTCATCGAACCCGACACCGGATCGTCGGCACGCGATCGCCGACGAGATCGCCGACGTTCTGCTTTACCTCATCCGCATCGCCGACGTTCTCGACATCGACCCACTCGAGGCCGCCCGCGCCAAAATGGTCAAGAACGCGCGCAAATATCCGCCGCTGTCGGCGCCGTGATTCCTATAATCCGGGTTATACGCAGGGCACGATCACCATGAGCCATTTTCAGCACCACGTCTTCTTCTGCTGCAATCAGCGCGAAGACCCGACGCGCGCCTCCTGCAACAACCACGGCGCGAGCGACCTGCGCGACTACGCCAAGGGCAAGGTCAAGGCGCTGGGTCTGTCAGGGGAGGGGCGGGTTCGCATCAACATGGCCGGTTGCCTCGATCGTTGCGAAGAAGGGCCGGTGATCGTCGTCTATCCCGAAGCGGTCTGGTACACCTACGTCGACCGGTCAGACATCGACGAGATCATCGCCGAGCATCTGGTGCGCGGTCGCGTGGTCGAGCGTCTGCGCATTTGAAGCCCGGGGTTGCCGATCGGGTGCTGATCGACGGGCCGGCCGGTCGGCTCGAGGCGACCGTCGCCCGACCGAGCCGGCCATCACGCGGCCTCGCCGTCATCGCACATCCCCACCCCCTGTTCGGCGGCACCATGGACAACAAGGTGGTGCAGACCCTGGCCCGCGCTTTTCTCGCGCTCGATCATGTCGTCTGGCGGGTGAACTTCCGCGGCGTCGGTGCCAGCGATGGCGCCTATGACGAAGGTCGTGGCGAGATCGACGATTTCATCGCGCTGATCGAACATGCCCGTGCGGAGACCCCGGCACTGCCCGTGGCGATCGCGGGGTTTTCCTTCGGCGGTTATGTTGCCGCGCAATGCGCGGCCGCGTTGCAGCCGCAACGCCTGGTCCTGGTCGCCCCCGCGGTGGGCCGTTTTGCGGTGCCGGCCGTACCCGCGCACACGCTGGTCGTGCACGGCGAAGAAGACGACGTGGTGCCGCTTCGCGAGGTGCTCGACTGGGCCCGGCCGGCCAAGCTGCCGATCGTTGTTGTTCCCGGCGCGGGCCATTTCTTTCATGGCGACCTGATCCTGCTCCAGCAACTGGTGCTGAACGCTCGCGTCGCCCGGGAATGAGCCGGCGTCTCGCCAGTCCGAAGGACGTCTCGCTCCCGCCCCGGGGAGCGATCGCCATCGCGACAGCCGATCGTTGAGTGCAATCCTCGACATTCGCGATCTGCGAAAGTCATTCGGCGCAACCGAGGTCGTTCGCGGTATTTCCCTGCGACTCGAGCGTGGGCAATGCTACGGCCTGCTCGGCCCCAACGGGGCCGGCAAGACCACGACGCTGCGGCTGTGCCTGGGTCTGACGGATCCTGATGGCGGCAGCATCACTTTGGCGGGACTGCCGGTTCCCCGGGCCGCCCGCGAAGCGCGCATGCGACTCGGCGTGGTACCCCAGATCGACAATCTCGACCCCGATTTCACCGTCACCGAGAATCTCCTGGTCTACGGGCGCTACTTCGGCCTGCGCGACGCCACGATCCGCAGCCGAATTCCGGGTTTGCTCGAGTTTGCGGGCTTGTCACACAAGGCGGATGCCCGCATGCCGGCGCTGTCGGGTGGCATGAAGCGTCGGCTGTCGCTGGCGCGTGCGTTGGTGAACGACCCCGACATCGTATTCCTCGACGAACCGACCACCGGCCTCGATCCGCAGGCACGCCACCTGATCTGGGAACGCCTCAAACAACTGGTCGCGCAAGGCAAGACCATCCTGCTCACGACCCACTTCATGGACGAGGCCGAGCGTTTGTGCGATCGGCTTTCCGTCATGGACCAGGGAAGAATCGTCGCTTCCGGCACGCCACGCGAGTTGATCGCCGCCCACATCGAACCTGACGTGATCGAGGTGTTCGGCGACGGCGCCTCGGAGTGGGGGGAGACCGTGGGTCGTGCGCTTTCGCAACGCTTCGAGCGCACCGGCGAAACCGTCTTCTGCTATGCCACCAACGTCCAGCCGCTGCTGGCCAGCCTCGACCAGCGACGCGAACTGCGCGTCCTGCATCGCGCCGCCAATCTGGAAGACGTATTTCTCAAACTCACCGGGCGCGATCTGCGTGATTGATCTCGCGTCGTCGCCCAAGTGAACATCCCGCGCCGGAAGGACTTTCGCGCGCCACGCCTCTCGTGGCGTTTCTTGCATGTGTGGCGCCGGAACTTCCTGGTCTGGCGCAAGCTGGCGGTGCCGGCGATGCTGGGCAATCTCGCCGATCCGATGCTCTACATGCTCGGCCTGGGATTCGGGCTCGGCAGCCTTCTGCCCCAGGTGAACGGCACGCCATACATCACTTTTCTCGCTGCCGGGACGGTTGCCTACAGCACGATGAACAGTGCCACCTTCGAGGCGCTCTACTCGGCGTTCTCGCGCATGCAGATCCAGCGCACGTGGGACGCGATCCTCAATGCGCCCCTGAATCTCGACGACATCGTCCTGGCCGAGGCGGTATGGGCAGGGTCGAAGAGCTTCCTGTCGGGGACCGCGATCCTGATCATCATCTGGGTGCTGGGCCTGTCGCACTCCCTGCTCACGCTATGGATAATCCCGATATCGTTGCTGGTCGGCCTCACGTTCGCGGCCATGGCACTGGTGATGAATGCGATCTCGCCGAACTACGACTTCTTCCTCTACTATTTCACCCTGGTGGTGACGCCGATGACTCTCCTGTGCGGCGTGTTCTTTCCGGTCGAGCAACTGCCGGCGGCGTTGCGGGTGGTTGGCAGGGTGCTGCCGCTGTTTCATGCCATCGCACTGGTGCGGCCGCTGGTGAGTGGCGTCGCACCGGCATCACCGGCATTGCATGTGGCGGTCCTGATCGCCTACGGCTCGTTCGGGTTCTACGTTGCCCTGGTGCTCACGCGCCGCCGGCTCCTGGTGTGACGTGACACACGCCCCGAAGCAGTTCTTGTTCGCCACCCTGCACCCGGAATCGGCAACCGTGGGTCGATATCGCCGACGTTGACGGAGCCAGATCATGTCCATCTACCTGCTTACGCTGAAGGCATTGCACGTCATCTTCATGGTCACGTGGTTCGCCGGATTGTTCTACCTGCCACGGCTGTACGTCTACCATGCGGCCAGCAGCGACGAGATCAGTCTCGAACGCTTCAAGGTCATGGAGCGCAAGTTGTTCTGGGGCATCATGACCCCCAGCGCGGTGTTGACGCTGACGTTCGGCATCACGTTGTGGTTGTACTACAACTACTACGGTGGCTGGCTCCACACCAAGATCACGCTCACCGCACTGTTGGTGCTCTATCACCTCTGGTGCGGCAAGCTCATGATCGATTTCAAGCACGGACGCAACCGGCATTCGCACGTCTGGTATCGATGGTTCAACGAGTTTCCGGTGCTGATCCTGTTCGCCAACGTGTTTCTCGCGATCGTCAAGCCGTTCTGAGCAGGACGTCCCCCCAGGCTGCGCTGCGCCTTCCCCCCGAGGAGGCGCAACATTCCTCGGGGGACCCTGCGGATGTTGCCCCTTCGCTCCCGAGCGTCCCTCCGTTGGATATCTCGGGCTGCGCTGCGCCTTCCCCCCGAGGGGGCGCAACATTCCTCGGGGGACCCTGTGGGCGCTGCCCCTTCGCTCGCGGGTATCACTGCTTCCGGGTCAGGTGCCTCATGACGGGTGTGCCACTTCGGCCTCTTGATCCAGGGGTGCCAGCCCGAACCATTCGTCGAGAATCACCTGCCGCGCATATGCCGACAGCTTTAAGCCGCTGGCGGTCGCGAGGGCCTGCAGCTCGATTCGCATGCGGGATGGAATGAACAGGCGCACGTCCGCGATGTTCTTGCCCAGCTCCGGTCGGTAACTGGGGGAGCGCGAGGCAACCGCCCGTGGTCGCTGCGACAGCCATGGCGCCTGCCGGGACAGTTGATCGTGCAGGTCGTGCGAGCCATACAAATGTGCGAACAGCAACTGGCCGATCAATGCCGCCTTGGTGATCCCCTGGCGAGCGGCGTCACGTTCGATCAGGGTTTCGGCTGCCTCCGGCAACCAGATCTTCAGGGGCACCGGATCGTCGGTCAGGAATCCATAGTCGCGTCCGGTGACGCGGGTCGGGGTATGCTCGGTTGCCATGGCGGATGTCTCCTCAGGGGGGTCTCTTTCGAGACCGTGTGGCGACCGTAGCACGCGACTTTCACTGGTCCTGTGCGTGGTTGGCCTGGTCGCACAGTTCGCGACTTCCGGTGTCATCGGGCAGGATGATCGGGCGCATGCACGCGTCCTGGTCCAGACCACGCTTGCAGCCGGATTGCGGCACCACGACGCCAAAGCTGTATGGGAAAGCATGAGCGAGGGCGATTCCCTCGTGCTGGTCCGCGAACCGGCGAACGAGCACGACCCCAACGCCGTCCGGGTCGATTGGCGCGATCACACCCTGGGCTATCTGCCCCGCAGCGAGAACGCCGACGTCGCGCGTCAACTCGACCGTGGTCAGCCGCTGCGGGCACGAATCGTCCGGCTGACGCGATACCGCAATCACCACCGCAAGCTCGAAATCGAGATCTATCTCGAGCTGTAGTGCCCCTCGCCGCCCCGACATCTCGTTCGAGCGGCCACCGGAACAGGCAGGACTGGAACAGGGGGGACTGTGGTTGCCTCGCGGGCTCGGCGATAATGGGGAATGTCCTCGCACCGATCTTCGATCAGACGCCCCGCGCGCCGCAAAACCGGCCCTGACCCTGGCCCCAGGTACTTCGCCACCTGCCCCAAAGGGCTGGAAGCGGCGCTGGCCGACGAACTGCTCGAGCTCGGTTTGCAGGAAGTCGTGCCTGGCAACGCCGGTGTTGCCTTTGGTGGTGGCTGGGCCGCCTGTCATCGGGCCAACCTTCACAGCCGCATCGCCAGTCGCGTGCTCTGGTGCCTCGGTCAGGGGCGTTACGATCACGAAGACGATGTCTACGAACTGGCGCAGTCGTTGCCATGGCCCGACTGGTTCTCCGTGGATCGGACGATCCGGGTCCATGTCTCGGCGATTGCCAGTCCGCTCAAGAGCCTCGAATTCATCACGCTGCGCATAAAAGACGCCGTCTGCGACCGCTTCCGTGCCCAGGTCGGCTCCCGGCCGAGCGTGAGTACGGTCGAGCCCGACATGCGCATTCATGCATTCCTCACCGCCAATGAGGTCACGCTCTATCTCGACACCTCGGGGGAGCCGCTGTTCAAGCGTGGATGGCGGCGGCGCTCGATCGAGGCGCCGCTGCGGGAAAACCTCGCGGCCGGCATTCTGCGGCTGACCGGATGGCAACCCGAAGAGCCTCTGCTCGATCCGATGTGCGGCAGCGGTACCTTCATCGTCGAGGCTGCCCAGATTGCCCTCGGCGTTGCGCCCGGTGCAGGTCGCCATTTCGCTTTCGAACGCTTTGAACACCACGATGCCCCTGCGTGGGAAGCGGTGCGAGATGCAGCCACGGCGTCGCGCCTGCCGGTACGCGAGCTGGCGATCTTCGGATCGGATACCGACCGCTCCGCGCTCACGGCAGCCAAGGACAACCTGCGCGAAGCGGGGGTTGGCGGTGCTGCCCGCATCCAGTTCGCGGATGTATTGTCACTGGCTCCACCCGCGGAGACCGGCGTCCTCGTTGCCAATCCTCCCTATGGCGTGCGGATGGGCGACAGCGATGAACTGGCCGCGTTCTATCCGCTTCTGGGCAACGCATTGAAGCGCGGCTTCGCCGGCTGGCGCGCATTCCTGTTCTCGGGCGACACGCGTCTGCCGAAGCTGATCGGCCTCAAGCCACAACGTCGTACACCACTCTTCAACGGTGCCATCGAATGCCGGTTGCTCGAATACCGCATCGTCTCCGGCGCGATGCGCCGCCCGGTCGGCGATGAAGTTGTCTGAGTCACCGGCTGGCCCGATGAGGTGTCGCCGAGCGTGAATGAGCCACTGGCTTTGCCTGGCCTCGTCTTCATCGACCGCGAGCCGGCGAGCGCGACCTTTGCCGACGAAGTCCGCGCGGGCCTGGCGGCCAACCCGAAACGCCTCAGCCCGAAATGGTTCTACGATGTTCTCGGGTCGCGGTTGTTCGATGCCATCTGCGCCCTGCCGGCGTACTACCCGACCCGGCTGGAGATGGCGTTGTTCGCCCGCCATGGTGAGGCGATGGCGGCCTGTACCGGCACCGGCCGGGTGCTGGTCGAACTTGGCAGCGGCGCGGGCGAGAAGGTGCGCCACCTGTTGCCGCACCTCGAGGCCGCCGCCTATGTGGCGGTCGACATCTCGCGCGATGCGCTGCTTGCGGCGGCGCGATCCCAGGCCGAGGAAACCCCGCTGCTACCGGTGTTCGCGGTTTGTGACGACTTTGCCTCGGGGCTGGATTTGCCGACGGCGATTCCGGCCGGCCCGCGGCTGTACTTCTACCCCGGATCGAGCATCGGCAATTTCACGCCCGAGGCGGCAGTTGCATTGCTGTCTCCGCTGGCCACCTCCGGCAGCGCCCTGCTGATCGGGGTCGACCTGCTCAAGGAAGTTGCCGTGATGGAAGCCGCGTACGACGACCCGCTCGGGGTTACGGCGGCGTTCAACCGCAACCTGCTCGTGCGCATGAACCGCGAACTGGACGGTGATTTCGATCTCTCGCGATTCCGGCATCTGGCGCGCTTCGACGGCGGTCACGGGCGCATCGAGATGCACCTGGTCAGTGATGTCGAGCAGGACGTGAAGGTCGCCGGCAAGGCGTTTCGCTTCGGCGCCGGCGAACGCCTGCACACCGAGAGTTCCTACAAGTACCGTCTCGACGATTTCACGGCGCTCGCGCTGAAGGCCGGGTGGCGGCGCCGTGGTTGCTGGACCGACGCCGACGGCTGGTTCGCGGAGCTTTACTTCGAAGCCTGAGACCGCGGTCAGACAATGTTCAGGTGATCCAGGCCGGACATGATGTCCTTCTCCTTGGCCTCGTGACCGTGCAGCTTGATCTGCAGGCGCAGTTCGTTCATCGAGTCGGCGTTGCGCATCGCATCCTCGTAGCTGATCTGGCCCTGCTCGTATAGCTCGAACAGCGCCTGGTCGAAGGTCTGCATGCCGAGCTCGCGCGACTTCTTCATGATCTCCTTGATCTCGTGCACGTCGCCCTTGAAGATCAGGTCGGCGATCAGCGGCGAGTTCAGCATGATCTCGATCGCCGCCGCGCGACCCTTGTTTTCCTTCTTCGGAATCAACCGCTGCGACACCAGGCCGCGCAGGTTCAGCGACAGATCCATCAGCAGTTGGGCGCGGCGTTCTTCCGGGAAGAAGTTGATGATCCGGTCGAGTGCCTGGTTGGCGCTGTTGGCGTGCAGCGTGCCCAGGCACAGATGGCCGGTCTCGGCGAAGGCGATCGCATGCTCCATGACTTCGCGCTCCCGGATCTCGCCGATCAGGATCACGTCGGGCGCCTGCCGCAGCGTGTTCTTTAGCGCTATCCCCCACGACTCGGTATCGACGCCGACTTCGCGCTGCGTCACCACGCAGTTCTTGTGATCGTGGACGTACTCGATAGGATCCTCGATGGTGATGATGTGGCCGTGGCTGTTCTCGTTGCGGTAGCCGATCATTGCCGCCAGCGTCGTCGACTTGCCGGAGCCGGTCGCGCCGACCACGATGACCAGGCCACGCTTGGTCATGATGACGTCCTTCAGCACCTCGGGCAGGCCGAGGTCGTCCATGCGCGGGATGGTGGTGGTGATGGTTCGCAGCACCAGACCGACCCGCTGCTGCTGCATGAAGGCGTTGACGCGGAAGCGGCCGATGCCCGGCGGATTGATGGCGAAGTTGCATTCCTTCGTACGCTCGAATTCGGCAGCTTGCTTGTCGTTCATGACGGCCCGCGCGAGTTCCTGCGTGTGCACCGGCGTCAGGCTCTGGCTCGACACCGGGGTCATCTTGCCGTCGACCTTGAAGGCCGGCGGAAATCCGGCGGTGATGAACAGATCGGATGCCTTCTTCGCGATCATGCCGCGCAGGAGGTCCTGGACGAATTTCATTGCCTGATCGCGATCCATCGAGCCGCTCCCTGGGACTGCATGCGGGCGCCCGGCGCCGCGCGGTGATTGATTGTGTCCAACGCACCCGGCTGTTTCAGCCTGGGAAGAGGTCCTTGTTCGCTGCCTTCAGGCGCGCTTCGGCACTGCTGGTGAGACCACGCTGCACCATCAGTTGCAGGTTCTGGTCGAGCGTCTGCATGCCGTGGCTCTGGCCGGTCTGGATCGCCGAATACATCTGTGCCACCTTGTTTTCGCGGATCAGGTTGCGGATCGCCGGGGTGCCGATCATGATTTCGTGCGCCGCGACCCGTCCGGTGCCGTCTTTCGACTTGAGCAGCGTCTGCGAAATGACCGCGCGCAGCGATTCCGACAACATCGCGCGGATCATCTCCTTTTCCGCCGCCGGGAAGACGTCGATGATCCGATCCACCGTCTTGGCGGCCGAACTGGTGTGGAGGGTGCCGAACACCAGGTGTCCGGTTTCCGCCGCCGTCATCGCAAGGCGGATGGTTTCGAGATCGCGCATCTCGCCCACCAGGATCACGTCGGGGTCTTCACGCAGCGCCGAGCGTAGCGCATTCGAGAACGACAGCGTATGCGGGCCGACCTCGCGCTGGTTGATGAGGCACTTCTTGGATTCGTGCACGAACTCGATCGGATCCTCGACGGTGAGGATGTGGCCCTGTTCGGTCTCGTTGATGTCGTTGACCATCGCGGCGAGCGTCGTTGACTTGCCCGAACCGGTCGGCCCGGTCACCAGCACCATGCCACGGGGTTGCTTGGCGATCTCGCGGAAGATGTTGGGCGCCTTGAGCTCCTCCAGCGACAGCACCTTCGACGGGATGGTCCGCATGACCGCGCCGGCCCCGCGCTGCTGGTTGAAGGCGTTGACCCGGAAGCGCGCGAGGTTGGGAATGGCGAACGAGAAGTCGCACTCGAGCGTCTCCTCGTAGCTCTTGCGCTGACCGTCGTTCATGATGTCGTACACCATGGCGTGCACGTCTTTGTGCTCCATGGGCGGCAGATTGATCCGCCGAATGTCACCATGCACCCGGATCATGGGTGGCAGGCCAGCCGACAGATGCAGGTCGGAAGCCTTGTTCTTGACGACGAAGGCGAGAAGTTCTGAGATGTCCATCTACAATCCTTGCACGTTCGGGTTCGGTAACGACTCTAAGCCGCAAGTCGGGAAAGTCAAGAGCATGCCATGCGCCGGCGTCGGTCCCCTTCTCTCAGGGTGGAAGCGCAATTGATTATGGTGGCGGTGGTTGCAGGGCTGCAAGGCGTGACTGACCGAATCGGCGTTGCCGCGCGTGCCGTGGGGCGCGATCCCACGTCGGTCGGGCTGGTTGCCGTCTCCAAAACCTTTCCGGCGTCGCTGATTCGGATGGCGTTCGACGCCGGACAGCGCGATTTCGGCGAAAACTACCTGCAGGAGGCGCTCGCCAAGATCGAGGCGCTCACCGACCTGCCACTCATCTGGCACTTCATCGGTCCGATTCAGAGCAACAAGACCCGCGCCATTGCCGAAAACTTCGCCTGGGTCCACTCGGTGGACCGGTTGCGCATCGCCGAGCGCCTCTCCGATCAACGGCCGCCCCACCTGCCGCCGCTGGCCGTCTGCCTGCAGGTCAACATCAGCAGCGAACCCTCCAAGAGCGGGGCCGCAGTCGCCGACGCCGTCGCGCTGGCGGTTGCCGTCGCGGCGTTACCCGGGCTGCGCCTGCGTGGCTTGATGGCGATTCCGGCGGCGACCGCCGATCCGAATCTCCAGCGAGCGGCATTCCGCAGCCTGCGCGAATTGCGCGATGCGGCGAATGCGGCCGGGGGTCTCCCGACGCCTCTGGACACCCTGTCGATGGGCATGTCGGACGATCTCGAAAGCGCGATTGCAGAAGGCGCCACACTGGTACGGGTGGGCCGGGCTATTTTCGGCGCACGAGGCTGACCGCGGCGGTTGCGCCCGCTTCGCCGGCCCTCCTATACTCCGGGCCGACGTTCAACCGGGGCGTCTCAACCAATCACAACCAGGGAGAAGTCCTTGAAGAATCTTTTTCGTGCGCTCGCCGCGCTGCTCATCGGCGTCTCCGCCGGGGCTCATGCCCAGTCGTGGGACGTCCTCACGACCGTCGAAACCGTCACCTTCAAGGCGTCGCCGGATGCCGTCTGGGATATCGTCAAGGACTACGACGGCCTGCACAAATGGCACCCCGTCTTCTCCAATGATGTGATCATCACCGGCTTGAATAACCAGATGGCCGCCACGCGCAGGCTCACGGTCAAGGATGGTCCCGACTTCACCGAAGAGTTGCTGGGCTGGAGCGACTACGGCAAGACCTACACCTATCGCATCGTTCAGTCGCCGCTGCCGCTCAAGGACTACAGCTCCACCCTGACCGTGTCGCCGGTTGCCGGTGGCGGCTCGATGATCACCTGGAGCGGCAACTTCAAGCGCCCGGAAAAGATCGCCAAGGCCGACCAGGACGACGCGGCCACCATGAAGTTCATCTCCAACGTCTATCGCGCAGGCCTGGACAACGTCAAGAAGATGGTCGACAAGTAACATGTGTCGCGGTCGATTCCGACCGCATTTGCCGGCAAACGGGGGGCTCATGCCTCCCGTTGCGCTATGGGGTACCGGATGCGACTGACATTCATCGGCGGCGGCAACATGGCCTCCGCGCTGATCGGCGGAATCCTTGCCCGGGGCGGGGCGGCTGCCGATATCCAGGTGGCCGACGTGATGCCGCAGGCGCGTGAACGCCTGCATGCCGAGTTCGGTGTGGCAGTCCATGAGTCACCGGTGGCCGCAATCGCCGGTTCCGACTGTGTGGTGCTGGCGGTCAAGCCCCAGCAACTTCGCGACGTCGCCATCGGACTCGCCGCTCATGTGGGCACGCGGCTGGTCCTCAGCATCGCCGCCGGCATTCGCACCGACGATCTGTCACGCTGGCTCGGCGGCCACGCCCGCATCGTCCGGGCGATGCCGAACACGCCCGCGCTGGTGCGCGCCGGGGTCACGGCCGTCTACGCATTGCCCGCGGTCACGCCAGCCGAGCGCGAAGCGATACAGCAAACCCTGAGCGCGGCCGGCAAGGTGCTGTGGGTGGCCCGCGAGCAACTGCTCGATGCCGTCACGGCGGTTTCCGGTAGCGGGCCCGCTTACGCCTTCTATCTCATCGAAGCGATGCAGGATGCCGCCATGCAACTCGGGTTCGATGTCGACGCCGCGCGATTGCTCAGCGTCGAGACCGTGCTGGGCGCCGCCCGCCTGGCCGAGGCGTCCGACGCATCGGCTGCCGTGCTGCGCGCGCGCGTGACTTCCAAGGGTGGCACCACCGAGCGGGCGCTCTCCGTGCTCGAGGCGCGCGGGGTCAAGCAGTCGCTGGTCGATGCGATGGTCGCCGCCGAAGCACGCTCGCGCGAACTCGGCGACGCTTTCGGAAGTGCCTGACCGTGCTGACCCAGGCGCTGGTGTTTTTGTGCGAGACCTTCTTCGGATTGTTCTCGATCGCCCTGCTGGTGCGCTTTTACCTTCAGGTGATGCGCGCACCGGCTCGCAACCAGGTCTCTCAATTCGTGGTTGCCCTCACCGATTTCGCGGTTCGGCCGGTCCGTCGGGTCATCCCCGGTTTTCGCGGCCTCGACATCGCGACGCTGATCCTCGCATGGGCGACCGAACTGCTGCTGTTGCTGACCGTGATGACCCTGAAGGGTTACCCGTTCGGCGCCGAGATCGGCATGGCGGGCATCGGGCTCGCGCTGCTTGCGTGTCTGAACGTGTTCCGCATGAGTCTCTACATCCTGATCGGGGCACTCATCGTGCAGTCGGTGCTGTCGTGGACTTCGCCGCAGAGCCCGCTGGCGCCGGTGTTCAACAGCCTGGTGCGACCCTTCCTGCGACCGTTGCAGCGACGTGTCCCACCGGTTGGCAATGTCGACCTCTCGCCGTTGCTGCTGGTGGTTTCCTGCCAACTGGCGCTGATGCTGCCGGTGCGCTGGCTCGAAGGCTTCATCACCTCGATGCTATAGGGGCTGCCCGCATGCCAGCGCACGTGTCGCCCACCGAATGACCACCCAGCTCGAGACCCAGGTGGCGGCATACTCGCGCTGGCGCGAGGAGCTTCGCGGTGGCATCGAGGCCTATCACAATTGGCTCGATTCCCATGGCCACGTCGACATCCGGCGCTCGCTGCGGTTGTACGACCTGGCGGAGAGCGTGCACAGCGATCGCATGGTGCTCGCGTTCCTCGCCAAGTTCTCGCGCGGCAAGACCGAGCTTATCAACGCCATCTTCTTCTCTGGTTTCCGGCAGCGACTGCTGCCGTCCACGGTCGGCCGCACCACGATGTGCCCGGCCGAGTTCTTCCACGATCCCGCCGAGGAACCCTACATCCGGCTGCTGCCGATCGAGACGCGCAAGTCCGACCAGACCATCTCGGCGCTCGAGCACAAGCCGGTGGAGTGGGTGAAGATCAAGCTCGATTTCGACGATTTCGAATCCCTGCAGAAGGCCCTTGCCTCGCTGGCCCGGTCGAAGAGTGTCCGCATCGAAGAAGCCGACGCCCTGGGCCTGCTGAGCGAAGGCGACGTGTTCACCACCACGGTGCTCCGCAAACGCCTCGCCCACGCCGACATCCCGGCGTGGCGGCATGCGCTGATCAATTTTCCGCACCCCCCCTGCTCGAGAGCGGCCTGGTGATTCTCGGCACGCCCGGTCTCAATGCCCTGGGCACCGAGCCCGAACTCACCGTGAGCATGATCCCGAATGCGCACGCGATACTGTTCCTGCTCGCCATCGACACCGGCGTGACCAAGTCGGACCTCGAAGTATGGCAACGCTTCGTGCACGGCAAGGTGGCGCGGTCGATCGCCGTGCTCAACAAGATCGACCCGATCCAGGCGTAGCGTCCCTCATCGTCTTCGGCTTGCCGGAACTGCAGCGCCTGCGTGCCGTGCAGCACCTGGCGCACTTGTTCCAAGCTGCGAACTTGCCCTTCGTTCATGTCGGTCACCATCGCTGTGATGATCGGCTCGCTTCGGCGCCCAGCTGCCACTTGCACGCCAAATCGTCACGCTCAGGCTCATTCCTCATTGGAATCACGAGCCTGCCTCCAGGCTCTTACCTCGTTGGACAAGACTGCCGGTGGCCGTTCGGGCGCGTCGGGTGCACCATGCACGGATGGACACCTTGGAGAGCCGCTTAGGAGAAGACGATGATCGACAAGGCAACCCGAGACCGCGTCCTTCAGCATTACCCCATGTTGCAAGGCCTGCCCGCGGCCGGGCTCGACGACTTGCTGGCCACTGCGACCTACATGAAAGTGCCGGCCGGCGCCGTGATGTTCGATGAGGAGCAGCCTTGCATGGGGTTTCCGCTCCTGCTCTCCGGGAAAGCACGGGTCATCAAGGTGGCTCCCAACGGCAGGGAATTGCATCTCTACCACGTGCTTCCGGGCGAAATGTGCGTTCTCACCAGCAGTTGCCTGCTGGGCAAATCGAACTATCATGCCCGTGGCGTGGTGCGCGAGGATATCGACGTGGTCGTTCTGCCGCCCGGAGATTCCCTGGCGGGAAGCGACGGTGGGCAGAACAGCCGGACACCGGCGACGGATCGAAATTTGCCAACCCGGGGCGTGATCAGCCCCCAAAACAGAGGAGATTCAAAATGTCCCTTCGCATCAATGACACGGCCCCCAACTTCACGGCACGCACCACGCAGGGAATCATCGACTTCCATACCTGGATCGGCGATAGCTGGGCCATCCTGTTTTCGCACCCCAAGGACTTCACGCCGGTATGCACCACCGAGCTTGGCTACATGGCCAGGATCGAGCCCGAGTTCACCAAGCGCAATGCCAAGCTCATCGGCCTGTCCGTCGACCCGGTCGAGAACCACAGCAAGTGGGCGGCCGACATCGAGGAAACGCAGGGAGCCCAGGTCAAGTACCCGATGATCGGCGACACCGATCTGGCGGTGGCCAAGCTCTACAACATGCTGCCCGCCGACGAGGCCGGTGGCTCCGAGGGGCGAACGGCTGCCGCCAATGCCACCGTCCGTTCGGTGTTCGTCATCGGGCCCGACAAGAAGATCAAGCTGATGCTGATCTACCCGATGACCACGGGCCGCAACTTCGACGAAATCCTGCGCGTGCTGGACTCGATGCAGCTCACGGCAAAGCACAAGGTCGCCACGCCGGCGAACTGGAAGCAGGGCGACGACGTGATCATCGCGGGCTCGGTGTCCGATGACGACGCCAAGAAGCTGTTCCCGGCAGGCTGGAGTGCGCCCAAGCCGTATCTGCGGATCGTCAAGCAACCCGGATAGACACGACGGTTCATAAAAAACCGACAATGGGGAAGATGATGACGACAAGGATCACGGTCCTGGGTGCGGGCTTCGGCGGCATGGAGTTGAGCACGATCCTGTCGGAGGCTCTGGGGGACGACGTTGCGGTGACCCTGATCGACAAGAGCGACGCATTCGTCTTCGGTTACTCGAAACTCGACGTCGTGTTCGGGCGCACCACCCTGGATGCGGTGCGCCTGCCGTACCGCAACTTCATCAAACCCGGCGTGCGTCTGTTGCGGGAGACGGTCGAGACCATCGATCCCGTCTCCCGTCGCGTGACGACCGACGCCGGAACCCACGAGTGCGACTATCTCGTGGTGGCGCTGGGTGCGGACTACGACATCGCGGCCACTCCCGGGCTGGAAGGTGCCAACGAGTTCTATTCGGTGGCCGGCGCGAATCTCCTTCGCGACATCCTGCCTTCCTTCTCGAAGGGACATGCGCTCATTGGCGTGTGCGGGGCGCCCTATAAGTGCCCGCCGGCACCGAGCGAATGCGCACTCATGCTGCACGATTATCTGAGCACCAGAGGGGTTCGCGACCAATGCGAGATCACGATGGTGCTGCCCTTGCCGAGCCCGGTGCCGCCGTCCCCCGAAACATCGAAGGCCCTGATTGCCGCCTTTGCCGAGCGCGGCATCCGGTTCATGCCGAATCGCCGCATCGCTTCGCTGGACAACGGTCGTCGGGTTGCGTCGCTCGACGACGGCAGCGAACTCGCCTACGACCTGTTCCTGGGGGTGCCCCGGCATCGTGCGCCTGCGGTCGTGGAAGCGAGCGGCATGGCGGAGGGCGGGTGGGTGCCTGTGAATCCGAGAACCCTCGAGACGACGTTCGCGAATGTGTACGCGGTCGGCGACATCGCCAACACCGGAACGCCGAAGGCTGGCGTCTTTGCCGAGGGTGCCGCCAAGGCCGTGGCCACGTCGCTGCTGGCCCGCATCCGCGGCGAGGGCGATGTCACCCTGTACGGCGGCGCGGGGTCCTGTTACCTCGAGTTCGGTGGTGGCAGGATCGGGCGGGTCGACGTCGATTTTTTCTCGGGACCCAAGCCCACCGGCACCTACTACGAGCCCGACGTGGCGTTCCGCGCCGACAAGGAGTTGTTCGGCTCCAGCCGGAAGGCGCGGTGGTTCGGGCTCTGATCGCACCCGACGCAGGGGCTTTCGCCCCGGCGTCGGATCACCGACGGGGTCTGCGAAACCGGAAGTCCCCGGTCACCGATGAATCGCCGCCGGTCGCGGCGGCATGCCGAACTCTCGGCGGCACACCTCGGCGAGTGCGGCAACCCCTTCGCGGATCACCGACGGTGAAGGATGCGCGAAGCATATGCGCAACCGGCGGCGTCCTTCGACGGCGTCGGTCATCCATTCAGCACCAGGGTTGATCGCCACGCCGCTTGGCAGCGCGGTTTGCGCCAGGCGGGTCGTGTCGACGGCCGCCGGCAGCTTCACCCAGAGAAATATGCCGCCGGGCGGCGCCTCGAATTCGGCGCTGTCGCCGAACTGTTCGCGCAAGGCCGTCATCAAGGCGTCGAGCTTGGCGCGCAGCCGCGAACGCAACAACGTCAGATGCGCGTCGAAGTGCTCCCGGCAATACTCAGCCACGATCATTTGCTCGAGCGCACCCGAACCGCCGTCGTTCTTGATGCCCAGGATGCGGCTCATCAGCGGCCAGCCTGCCACCAGATAACCCAGACGCAGTGCCGGCGCGATCGACTTCGAGAACGAGCCGATGTGGATGACACGGTCGTCGCCGGCCATGCCGCGCAGGGCCTGCGGCCGCTCGCCATCCCAGACCAGGTCGGCGTAGCACTCGTCCTCGAAGATCGGCACGCCACGGGCCGTTGTCAGGGCAAGCAGCGCCTCGCGCCGTCCCTTGCTCATGACCGTGGCGGTCGGGTTCTGAACCGTGGGAATGGTGTAGAGGTACTTCGGTCGGATGCCGCGGCTGGCGAGGTCGTCGAGAATGGCCTCGAGCGCCTCGATCACGACGCCGTCGTGATCGAGGGCGACGCCCACGACGTTCACACCGAGGCGCTTCACGCGGGTGATGGCGCCGCCATAGGTCATGTGTTCCATGATGACCGTATCACCCGGCGCGAGCAGTACCTGATTGACCAGGTCGAGACCCTGCAGCGAGCCTGAGGTGATCAGGACTTCGTCGGCCGAGCACTCGATGCCGGCGTCTCGCGCGAGCTTCGCCGCGATGAATTCGCGCAATGGGCGATAGCCGAGCGCGCCACTGCTGAGTCCATAGGTCGCAAGCGAGCGTCCCTCGCGACCGATGACACGCGTGGCGGCCGCGATCAGATCGTCCACCGGTACGCTGTCGGCGTCGTTGTGCCCGCCCACGAAGTTGTATCGCGGGAAACCCGACCACGGTACCGCGGCCGGCGGCAGGTCGGAGCGGAGCAGGTCGTCATAGGCGAATGGCAATGCAGCCACGGAAAATCCTTTTCGTCGGCGTGAATCGGTGTGCCGGACCGGCGGCGGAAGCCCGATCACCGAGGCGGCAATTCAGCGACCAGTTCCCGTGTGATCTGCGCCGCCGGTATTTCCTTGCAGCCGCTGGCGTTCTGGCCCGACCATAACGGTGAAAAATCGCCGGTGCCTTGCGCTTCCGCCAGGGTTCGCAACGGCGTGATGGCTGCCGTGGCGAGCGGAAATTCGGGCGCCGCGTCGTTGATCGGCCCCAGTTCGCGCATCACGAGATTCATGATGCCGCGGGCCGGTCGTCCGGTGAAGATGTTGGTGAGCGCGGTATGGCGTGCGCCAATGCTTTTGAGCGCCGCGCGATGCACCGCGCTGATGATGGACTCCGGGCAGAGCAGGTACGACGTGCCGATCTGAACGCCCGCCGCGCCGAGCGACATGGCAGCTGCCACGCCCTTCGCATCGGCGATGCCGCCGGCGGCGATGACCGGCAGCTTCACCGCGTGCGCGATCTGCGGCAGCAACGCAAAGGTCCCGACCTGCGTGCTCAGGTCGTCGGTGAGGAAGATGCCACGGTGACCCCCCGCTTCGATACCTTGCGCGATGATCGCGTCCACGCCACGCGCCTCGAGCCATAGCGCCTCGTCCACGGTGGTGGCGGACGCGAGCACCTTGGCGCCCATCGCCTTCACCCTCGCCAGCAGAGGCGCCGGCGGCAGGCCGAAATGAAAACTCACCACGGCGGGCCTGAACTCCTCGAGGACATCGGCTGCTTCGGTCGTGAACGGAGAACGCCCCGGGCCGGCCGGGATGCGCGAGGGGTCGATGCCGAACTTGCCGTAGAACGGCATGAGCCTGCTGCGCCATGCCGATTCCCGCTGCGGGTCCGGTGACGGCGGGACGTGGCAGAAGAAATTCACGTTGTAGGGGCGCGAGGTCTGCGCCGCGATCGCCGCGAGCTCGTTGTGCATCGCGTCGATGCCGAGGGTGGCGCAACCCAGCGATCCCAGGCCGCCTGCATTGGAAACGGCCACCGCCATCGCGCTCAACTGCGCACCCGCCATGGGGGCCTGGATGACTGGCAGTTCGATGCCGAGAAGCTCGGTGATTTTCATGGGGAATCAAGACCGATGGAATGGGATCGCCGTTTTTGCCCTGACCGAAGCGGCGGGTTGCCGAGTGTGCCAGAAACAACCTCCGGACCAGTGTGGCCCGGCCAAGGCTGAGCGGGTCGAGGGACTGACACGATCGCTACAACTGTCGCTCCAACGGTGGCGAGAGATTCTGGGCACGGGTCGCGGTGGTGACGGCTTGCAGTCGAAGCGACAGATGCCTTCCGGCGATCCAGCCAGGCAACCCTTCAAAGGACAAACATCATGACATCCTCTCTCCATCGCATCCGCCGTGCTTCGCTGGTCTTCGTCTTCGGCGCGGTCGCCCTGGCCGGTGCGGCCCATGCCGAGGACGCCTGCCGCAGCCCCGGCGCCACCTACCGGGATATCGAAGCGACGCTGGGCATCGTGCCGGGATTCTTCAAGGCGTTTCCCGAGATCGGCATCGCCGGGGGCTGGGCCGAATTCAAGGCGATCCAGGTGAGCGAGCAGACCGCGCTCACGCCCAAGGTCAAGCAGCTCATCGGGTTGGCGGTCTCGGCCCAGGTGCCTTGCTCCTATTGCGTCTACTTTCACACCGCCGTTGCCAGGGCCTACGGCGCGACCGACGACGAGATCAAGGAGGCGGTGGCCCTCGCCGCGATTTCACGCCACTGGAGTACGGTCCTCAATGGCATGGCGATCGACCTCCCGACCTTCAAGAGCGAGGTCGACACCTCGCTGCGCATGGCGGCCGAGAAAGCGCCGAAGAAGTAGGTCGAAGCCGTCGGACTCGCCATGCCCTTGTAGCGAGGACTGGAGACGGACCACCCGGGCGCCCGCGAGGCGCCCGGATACGTCTCGCGGCAAACGGTGCCACAGACCATGCGTTGCCGGCACGTGGAGCCGGCGGGCTTCGGTCTACCGTGCCGTATCGTCCCTGATGGCGTGCAGACCCTGGACGGCATCGGCGACGCTCCAGAACATCCGTTCCGGCCGGCCCAGTCCGTGCTGATCCCACCGACCCAGCAATTCACGCACCGGGTCCTTGACCCGAGCCAGCACCAGCGACCGGCCGCTGTCCCGCAGGCGCTGGTTCAGTTCCAGCAGACATTCCACTGCTGTGCTGTCGAGATCAGCGCTTTCCTCGAGGCTGAGGACCACTGCTTTCACTGCATCGCGACCGCGCACCCGTTCCATGACATCGGTGACCACTCGTTCAGCGCTGGCAAAGAACAGCGGTTCCTCGGGCCGGAGGATCAGCAGCCCGGGCACCGCGGCAGCGCCGGCAGGGCCATTCAGGGTGACGAAATTGCGTGAGGTGCCGAGTTCCCCGAGCTCGTGCACCACCGGCTGGCTGAAGCGCCGCAGCGCGGCCAGCAACGACAGCGCGATCGCCACCAGCATGCCGTGCATCACACCGAACAGCAGCACGGCCGCCACCGCGCCGATGACCAGCACACGATCGCGGTTCATGCGCCAGACTGCAAGCAGGGGCCGGGCGGACAAGCCGTGCCAAAGTGCTGCGATAACAGCCACCGCGAGCACCGGACGCGGCAGCAGGTGCAACGCCGGCAGCGCGTAGGCGAGGGCCGCGGCGATGACGACCAGCGCTGCCACGCCAGCCCAGCGACTGCTTGCGCCGGCGGCGGTGTTGGCTGATGTCGCCGAGAACCCTGCACCGACGGCGATGCCCTGCAGCAGGGCAGCCCCGACATTGCACGCGCCGAGCACCATCAGTTCGCGGTTGGCATCGAGCGTGTCGCCGTGCGCCAGTGCCATGGTCCGCATGCTGCCCCAGGACTCGGCGAACACGAGCACGACCAGACCGAAGGCAACTTCACCAACGCGCAGCCATTCGGCCAGAGGCAGATCCGGCAAGCCCGGCTTGAACGCAGGACGCTCGAACGCCCCCACTTCTTCCACGCCGAGCGATTTCAGGTCGAACCAGTGCGCGGCGATGATCGCGAGCACGATCACGAGCATCGACGCCGGCAACTGGGGCCAGCGCTTCAGGCCGGCAATCAGACTGGCGGCGGCGAGTGCCACGGCGATACTCGCGCCGTGCCATGCCTGCACGTGCCCTGCGGCAAACATCAGCACGTGCAGCGGGCCGGAACCGGCTTCGTGCGGGAGAGCGAAGCCCAGGGCATCGGGTAGTTGCCGGATGACGATGGTGATGGCGAGCGCGAACGCGAATCCTCGCAACACCGGCCGGGATACGAACGCGGACAATTGTCCCTGCCGCGCCCACGCCAGCAGCATCAGCACGATGCCCGACAGCAGCACCAGGGCAAGCAGGGCCTGCGTGTATGCCAGCGGATTCGCCGCCCCGGCCGCCGCCGGCAACGAGACCACTGCAGCCGCCGAGAAAGTCGCGGTGGACGAGGTTGGTGCCACGATGGCAAAGCGGCTCCCGCCGAACAGCGCGTAGATCGCAAGCCCCGCCATCGTCGCGGTCAGCGCGTGCACCACAGGCATCCTCGCGAGGCCCGCATATGCCACTGCCTCGGGCAGCAGCAGGCCCGCAACGCAAAGGCCGGCGCCGATGTCGCGCCAGCGCGATGGTGTTGCGGCCGACACCGAAGGAATGCCGGCAAACGGCGCCACGTGCGGTTGGTCGCTAGGCAACGAAGGCGCCGTCGTCATAGGCGATGTCGAAGGCCGCGGCGTCCTCCCGAACCCGTTCGGCACAATGCTCCGACGCACCCAGCAGCGTCTCCTGCCATTTCCGGCGCTGTGCAAAATCGATCAGCTCGTCGGCGATGGCCGAACCATCACGACCGGCGCTGCGCAGTTGCGCCCATGCAACCACGTTCCCCATGGTGCGAACCAGTTGCTCCATCATCCGCATCGACGAGTTGGAGCGGTCCAGCGTGATCCGGTCGTCCGCTGGTTGCAGGTCGCGCAGCACATAGGGAATCTTGCCCAGCATCACCGGGTGCAGGAATGCCATCGACACCGCCTGCATCCGGCGCTGGGTCGTGACCACCCGGTCGGCCTGCGTCTTCCACCGTGGTTGCACCACTTTCAGATGAGGCGCCAGCGAAGAGGGCAGGGCCAGCTTCAGGTCGAGAAGATAGTTGCCGTCGGGTGAGCCCTTGCCGAGCACCAGGACGACATGGCGGTCGACCCCGAGGCTACCGGTGCCGGCGATGCGGCGCGCAACGTCCAGCACCTGGAAAAAGCCGGGGTTCGGTTGCGTCTGCGCAAAACCGGCCATGAATTCGGTGATCGCCGAACGCTGCGCTTCGGTTGCGGGCAACGCCTTGATGCCATCCACGAGCAGGATCCGTTTCCTGCCCTTGAATTGCGTGCGGGCGTCGAGAAACCGCGAGCGCTGGCGATCCCGCAGGCTATCCAGCAGATCGCGCACCAGTCCTTGCGCGGTCTCGCGTTCCACCCAGTAAGCCTTTCCGAGCGCCAGGGCCATGCCGTATGCATCGAGGAACACCGCGCACGCCCGCGTTGCTTCCGATCGCTTCATCGACAGGCCGCGGGCAGCGACCCGCAAGCTCGTGAGCATGCGCAGCAGCTCCCAGGTGGCGGGAGCCAGGGCCGCCTCGTCGAAGTCGTTGATATCGAAGTAGGCGAGGCGATTGTCGCCCTTGTAGCAGCCGAAGTTCTCGAGGTGCAGATCGCCGCACACCCAGGCGAGCGGCGCCGACTTGAACACATCGCCACGCGGCAGGGCACCATAGAACAGATGGCAGGTCCCGCGCAGGAAGGCGAAGGCGCTGCTGCGCATCTTCCGGTACTTGATCTGCAATCGCTCCGGGTCGCGACCCGCATCGAAGGCCTGGATCCGACGCACCACATCCATCGCGATTGCTCCCCTGCGGTACCTTGTTCCGGAAATCTACAGGGTTCGTGGCCTGCCGTGGTCCGATGACGCCAATCTCATTCCAGAAAAGCGCGCATCGCCGCCAGCGATTGCGCGGTGGCCTCCTCCTGCGGGAGGTGCCCCACACCCGGAAATGCGACCAGCCCAGTCTGATTTGCGGAAATCGTCGCGGCGCCAACGCGCGCCTGATTGCCCTCGGGACGCCCCCCGACTTCGACTGGTACGACCAAGACCTACCCCTTGACGCATACCACCAGCTTGAGCGTGTGCATCACATCCACCAGATCGCGCTGGGCCGCCATCACCGCATCGATGTTCTTGTACGCGGCCGGTGTTTCGTCGATCACGCCCGCATCCTTCCGGCATTCCACGCCCTCGGTCGCGGCGAGGTGGTCGGCCAGGGTGAACCGGCGCTTCGCCTCGGTGCGGCTCATGGCCCGGCCGGCGCCGTGCGAGCAGCTATCGAAGCTTTCCGGGTTGCCCTTGCCGCGCACGATGTAACTGCGCGCACCCATGCTGCCGGGGATGATACCCAGTTGCCCGACCTTCGCGCTCACCGCACCCTTGCGCGTGACGTACACGTCCTCGCCGAAGTGACGCTCGACCTGCACGTAGTTGTGATGGCAGTTCACCGCTTCGACGTGACTCTCGAAGGGTTTGTCGATCACCGATCGCGTGGCGGCGAGCACGCGGTCCATCATCACCTCGCGATTCAGTGCCGCGAACTGCTGCGCCCAGTTGACCGCGCGGACATAGTCACCGAAGTGACGGCTGCCTTCCTCGAGCCAGGCGAGGTTGCGATCCGGCAGATTGGCGTCCTGGCGCAGCGCTTCTTCCTTCGCCAGCTCGATGAACATCATGCCGATCGCGTTGCCGACGCCGCGCGACCCCGAATGCAGCATGACCCACACGAAACCTGCTTCATCCAGACACACCTCGATGAAATGGTTGCCCGTGCCGAGGGTCCCGAGGTGAGTGCGGTTATTGGTCTTTGCCAGCCGGGGGTGGTCGCGACAGATGTCGGCGAACACCGGCTCGAGCCGGGTCCACGCCGCGTTGACCGGGCTTGGCACCTCGCCCCAGGCACCCGGATCGCGCCGGCCTTTCACGCGGCCATGCGGCACCGAGCGCTCGATCGCCACCCGAAGCGGCGCAAGGTTGTCGGGCAGGTCTTCAGCGGTGAGCGTGGTCTTGCACGCGATCATGCCGCAACCGATATCCACCCCCACCGCGGCCGGGATGATGGCCTGCACCGTGGCGATCACCGAGCCGACGGTCGCGCCGATGCCGAAGTGAATGTCGGGCATGGCCGCGATGTGCCGGAAGACGATCGGCAGGCGAGCGGCATTGGCCAGTTGCCGGCGAGCTTCGTCCTCCACCGGCACGCCGCGCGCCCACATCTTGATCGGCACGCCTCCGGGCACGTCTTCGATGGTGTAGTTCGTTTCCATGTGACTCCTTTCCCGGGGGAGGCTGGCGATTGCAGCCTCCCCGATCCGCACCTCATGGTGCATCCTCTCGAGCACTCAACGCAGCTTGATCGACCCGTTGAGCAGCGAATCGAAACCGCCGAACACGGAGATGCGGTCGATGTTCTCGGCCACGCGCTCCAGGGTTTCGATCTCCTTCAGGCGCAGGGCGATCGGGTTGCCTTCCATCGCCTTGGCCGTGTTGAGCGGCGATCACCCCGTTCTCCCGGCGCAGACCCACCTGGGTCCCGGCGAGATCCACCCGCAAGAACTCGGCGTCCACCACCGCGGGCTCCTTCGCCATCAGGTAGCTCGCCAGGGCATGCGTGAACGCCGGTCGCTCCAGTGCAAACGTCTCAACCGTCAGGACATCGACGCCGCCGAACAGCCAGTGCGTACCCGGCCGAAGAACCCGCTGGAAGTCGCCGTTGCGCAGCAGCAGGCCGCGCTCGTTCTTGTTCACCATCGCGCGTTTGAACAGCATGATCGTGCTCCTGTGTGATCGATCGGTTTCCAAGGGGTGCCGTTACAGCAACGGCAGCGGGCAACGATTGCCGTTGACCGGGCGGCACGGCGGGCTCCTCGCGGAAGCGCTGCCTTGGCTGGCCGTGGGCGCGGGCAGGGCGTGTCGTTGCACGAACCGTCGCCGCTGACGAGCAACGAGTCTCACGCCTGTCGAGTGCGGCACAAGGCCGGCTTCCCAGGCGATCGACGCGAAGCACGCGTTCGGCGGTGTCGGTCTTGCGACCGTGGTGACTTTGGAATTGAGGTCCAAGCCTTTGCGGGAGTCGAACCCGCTGGACGCGGAATTGCGGTCCGCTGCTCCTGTGCATGGAGCTGTCCAGACCATGCCGGTCGGCCGGGATTCGGCAATCCGAATCCGGCACCTTTCGGTGCATCGGCAACGACCGCAATCTGCCGAATGGGCGATGCGGCATGTGGAGCACCAACGGCGTTACCCGGATGCCTCGCACCGGCGAGGCGGGCGCGAGCCCGAACCACGGCCTGTGAGCATTCGCCTCAGTCAGCGGATTCATGCGCGATCAGGTGTGTGCCTGATCGCGTTTACGAAGGTTGGCGGAGAGCGGGCGGATCGAACGCCCGCGGCGATGCTGTCGCCGGCCTGGGTTTAGCAAACCCGCCCCTTGCCGCTCGGGCAGCTCTCCATTGGTGGTCCCCCCGGTCCGAGTCGAACGGACACCCCCTTGGGGCCGGTGTTTAAGACCGGTGCGTCTACCAATTCCGCCACGGGGGGAATGCTGGTCTCGGTGGCAGGGCTCGAACCTGCGGCCTCGTATTCCCAAAACACGCGCGCTGCCGACTGCGCCACACCGAGATGAAACGGGCGCCCCGTGACCGATTCGAACGGCCGACAAGCCGCTTAGAAATCGGCTGCTCTTCCGCTGAGCTAACGAGGCGTTCTCTGGTGCCCCCGGCGACGATTCGAACGCGCGGCCTGCCGCTTATATGGCGGCTGCTCTACCGGCTGAGCTACAGGGGCGATACATATCCACTACGGCTGTGCCCGAGCGCGAGCATCCCGTCGGATGTGGTGTCTCGCTGCACGTGAACCCGCAAGGCGTCGCGCACATCCCGCACCGCCAACGCCATTTCGCGCGGAAGCGGAGTGCAAGGGCACACCCGGAGTGGAGCGGAAGACGAGGGTCGAACTCGTGGCCTCGACATTGGAAAGGTCGCGCTCTGCCTGCTTAAGCTACTTCCGCCAGGTTGCAGGATTGCGGCCGGCCAGTACCGGCTGCATCCCGCGGCAAATTGTCAAAGAGCGTTCGCCGTGAGCGGCGGTGCGATCCGAAGATCGCGACGGCGCCCGGAAAAGGCGCACCGAGAAAGGGTTGAACAGAAAAACAAAAGGCCCGGATCCTTTCGGAGTCCGGGCCTCTGCGAGCAGAGCTTGGAGGGCGGGCGGCTACGCGCACCCCTCTCCCGGGTGAACCAGTCCACTGCTCGTCGCTATCGGCCTGAAGCTGGATAGGACGTGAAGCTGCGATGGATTCGTGCAACCGGTTGGGGACATCGCGCCGGCACGCACGAACGCCACCCCGCCCTGGACGGGCTTGGCTGCGTCGATGGAAAACCGGCGTGTCACGATGATTCCCTCTCTCGAAAAATGGTGCTGCCTTCAGCGATGGGCGGAATGTAAAGAGTCTTTACGCAAGCGTCAACCCCCTGCGATAATGTTCTTTTCCGGATTGTCGCTGCCCACCGCCTTGCCCAATATCACCATCACCCGCCGGGAAAACGCGCTCGCGCTTTTCCAGGCCTACGCCAACGACGCCCTTGCCTCAGGCGCCGTACCCAAGGGGCTCGAGCAGTCCTTCGCCGCGACTGTCGAGATCTCGCCCAGCATGTGGAGCCAGATCAAGTCGTCGCGCCCGATCGGCGACAAGCTCGCCCGCCAGATCGAAAAGCACTGCCGCAAGCCCATGGGCTGGCTCGACGAAGCACGCGACGCCACGACCCCGTCGTCGGTCGAGAGGGCCTTCCTCGACTTGGCCCTCGCGGCGTGGCGCGCCACCAACAGTTCGGGCCGGAAGCAGCTTCGCGCGCAGATGAAGGCGATAGTCGAGTCGGTGGGGGTGGAGTAGCGGCCCACGCAGTAAAAATTGCGGGTCAGATGATCGGGGCGCAGTGCCTACCAAGTTGGAAGCGCACCGTAGAGCTCGGATGCGCTTCGTTGGGCCAGTCACAGCAGGTCCGGTCGATGTGTGTTCAGCCACTCTCGAACATGTGCCTGCAGGTCAGACGCGCTGGCCAGGCACTCTGCGGCGGCGGAATCGGGCACGAGGTCGCCCGAGTAGTCCGAAAGGTTGCGCTGTTTGCGCAGCGCGTCGAGCACGATGACCTTGGGCTGGGCAAGGCCAACGCTCATTGCCAGGGTTTGGATCGCAGTCTGGTGATGTCCGGGTTTGCTGGTGAGGGTGCGATAGCCGTTGGCGTTGAGGGCAACCATGGCGAGCTGCATGATGGCCTTGTGGCGGCGTCGAAGCGGTTCTCGACGCTCAGGCCCTCCAGTCGAGCATCGGCAAGGTTGCGCTCCGCCGCCGCCATGAGCTTGCCGATGTGCGCCTTGTCGGGCGTCACTGCGTCGAGGCTAAGCCCCAACAAGTTCTTCAAGGTCATGGGCGTTGCCGATCAGGAAGATCTTGGGTTTGGCGAGAATGTCGACGAGAAACGGTTCGGTAATGGCCTTGGCGGTGAACTCGCGGGCCGAGAAAACCTTGGGATTCACTTCTCGGCCGAGAAGGGCCTGGCTTGGGTGCAGCAACTCGACGGCCTCTCTGAAACCGAGCTCTCCAATGAGCATGAGATCCACATCGCTGCCCGACGTTTCCTGACTGCGAGCGACGGAGCCGAACACAAAGGCCAGGCGCAGCCTGGGCGCAGCGGGCGCCAGCGCCTGCACCAGCACGTCGGCCAGCCCGGACGTCTTGCGCAGGATGCTGGCCAATTCAGTGTAGATCGGGCCGCTGGTGTCGGCGCTATAGACCTGTTGGTTACCGCGCTTTTCGCGCTTGAGCAGGCCCGCCTCCGCGAGCTTGGTCAGTTCGCGCGTGACGGTGCCGGCCGGAAGGCCGGCGCGGCGCGCGATCTCCCGGCCGTGCAGTGCTTCATCGGGACGCAGCAGCAGCAGCCCGAGGATGCGTCGCCGGTAGCCTGGGAAAAGCAGGGAGGGGAGAGATTGATGCATATAAGGCGCCGATTGTCGCTTTATTTGCATCGTTCGGCAACTCTCTCTCCCCCTGCGATAATGTTGTCTCCAGATTTTTTACAATCCACCGCATTGCCCAACACCACCATCACCCGCCGGGAAAACGCGCTCGCGCTGTTCCAGGCCTATGCCAACCACGCCCTGGCTTCAGGCGCCGTACCCAAGGGTCTCGAGCAGGCTTTCGCCGCGACCATCGAGATCTCGCCCAGCATGTGGAGCCAGATCAAGTCGTCGCGCCCGATCGGCGACAAGCTCGCCCGCCAGATCGAAAAGCACTGCCGCAAGCCCACGGGCTGGCTCGACGAAGCACGCGACGCCTCTACCCCGTCGTCGGTCGAGAGAGCGTTCCTCGACTTGGCCCTCGCGGCGTGGCGCTCCACCAACAGCGCGGGCCGGAAGCTGTTGCGGGCGCAGATGAAGGCGATGGTCGAGGCGGTGGGGGTGGGGTAGCGTCTCGACCAGAACGAACCGCCGGATCGAAGCCGGTAGCGACGGAGAAACGCCAGATCGCTCCCTACCCAACTTGCTGCCGTGGGACGCGGAGCCGAACGGCGGCCCAGATCAGTTCTCGACCAGGGCTTCACGAACTGGAATCGTGCGGTAGAACAGCCTCGCGCGTTGGTTGAACACCCGACTCAGTTTTACGTCGGCATCACCACAAAAAATGGCTCAGCTTTCGGTCGGCGCCAGCAATCGCATGGCGGTTCAACGGACGTGCTTGGCAAGCAGGTGCGTCAACCTGGGATCGGAGGCTTCGATGTCGGCGGCTTCAGGCAGCTGCAACCGACCTTGCCACTGCGACACCCATCGCTCAGTCGCACCGGCAGCCACGCCTTGCGCCAGCAGCGATTGCTCCAGCGCTTCGCGTACCACGGCCGACTTGGATAGCCCGCGTTTGCGGCTGACCTCATTCAAGGCAGCATTCAGGTCGTCGGGCAGCTCGAGGGTGACGATGTTTATGCTGAGGCTCCTGGTACTACAACGTCTTGATAAAGACATTGTCGGCGTCGCCCGCCAACGCGAACAATCAACAGGAAGGCGACCACGTCGAACTCACCCTTTCCGGCATGCGTGCCCCCGGGCGAGGCCCGTCAGCGGTTACGTCACGCTGACCCGTACGAACACCAGCGGGCGGTGAGGCTTGCCGTTCTGGCGTTCGATAGTCGCTGTCATGCGACCAGACTGGAGCCAGCGGTGGAACATGACCTTCAAGGCTCGGTTCACGTAGCCGATGCGCTGGCCGTTGTGCAAGACCGCCAGTGCATCGGACTCGACCGGATTGTCGGGCTCTGGCTGAATGCTGACGGGGTCGCCCACATGCAGGTCCGAAAGCTGGCCCTGCAGCACGTGTCGTGTGCCGGCGACCTCCATCACGTAGTCGTATGGGCCGGCGTCCGGCGGAAACTCGGGTACCAATGCGAACCCGTCGCTGGGCAGGCGAGCGCCGGTGTATCCCAGGAGGGCAAGATCCGAAAACTTGAACGGCGCCGTCAGCCCGTGAAGCTGCAAGTAGTCTGCAAAGTCCTCGCGATTGCGCGGTGGCAACCGGCGCATCAAGGACTCGAGTACGCCATTGCGGGTCTCCGCGTCCTCCAGGCGAAATGCAGGGAAGCCCTTGAAGCCTGCGGCTTCGGCGGCCGCGAAGTCTTGCGTTCCCTTGAGGTATCGGAAGACAACGGTCCGCGACACCTCGTCAGAACGCACCTCCCCCACCACCCGGCGAGTCCGTACCGGTGCCCTCTCGTCCGAGGGTTGCCACGTCATGAGCAGACGCGACGGTTCAACCAGATAGGTCAGCGGAAGCATTCAGGAGGTCTCTCAGCAGAGCAAGCCGGCGAATCAGCAAGCGGCAGACAAACCGCATTCTTTCAGTTGACAGCGGCAACGGGGGAGCGAGATTTACCAGATCCTCCATACACAAGATGAGATCGCACGGGCGGAAGTCAATCCGGCTTCTGAGAAGATTGAAGTCCAGGTGCGTCACCCAGTCTTGGAGGACATAACTCAGCAGCGCGAGATGTCCCTCGATAGAGCCTACTCCGATCGAAGACTTGATGTGGTGCGTCCCCCGCTCAATGTACTGGTCTAGCCTGGCATCTGTCCATCCGGACACGCGATCCGGGAATCGCTCGTGCCCCAGGCGCGTGCCGTTGTCGAACAACGGCGCGAGCCGGCAGGCATGCCGACCGGCCTGCGCCCCGCGGGGGCATCGAAGATCAGTCCCCAGTTGTCTTGATGCCGGTCGGAGTTGCCGATCAGCGCGTCGAACAACAGCGCCTCGACCCACCATTGCCGCCAGTTCTGTGTGAGGGCCCTCGTGTTGACCAGCGCTCGCATCAGCAGCTCGACGTCCTGCAGGTTGTGCTTGGTGCCTAGATCCCTGTCGAAATCGGGGCGAATCCTTTGCATGAAATCCCCACCGTGGACGAACAGCTCAGCGCCGTCGCGATAGAACCATTCGATCAACGCGGCGCTATGGCCGGTGCTCGAGTTGAACGCGGCAAACGCCGGCGGCACCCCCAGTCCCATCAGGCAAGCCACTCGGTACGCGATGACTTCGCCCCAGAACTGGTCGGGATAGCTGCGTCTGGACCGTTTGAACAGATAGCGCTTGCCGCCGACAAGCACTGGCTCAGGCGGCTGGACTGGAGCGAAGACAGCATCCTTGGCGCGGGCTCCCTGCGGAAACACGCCGAACTCGGCGTCAGCCTCCCAGTCGGCGACGTCGAAGGCCGTGGCTTGGATCAGGGGCTGGATGCTCATCAACCCGCGCCGTGCTCACCACGGCACCGACAACTTGGCCACGATGCCCCGCCGCGCCAGCTCGAGGACGGGGCAGCGAAAGAGGCCCACGATCCGCCCATAGGCCTCGGCGCCAGCCAGCTTCTGACTCAGGAACGCACGGCCCAGCCGCTGTCGGCAAGACGGGAAGCGGCGGATCCCGGTCATGGCCCGTTTGTCCCGTTCTTGTCTTGTTCAACCTTGCGGGACTTCTGCCACGAGCTGCGCGGTTTGTCTGGCGCGGTCATCTCGATCAGGCTGGCATCCAGGGCATGGATCATTCCATTCTCCGTTCATTGAGACTCGCGCCGTCGCGGCCATGCCCGCGACGGGTAGCGAATGATGATTGAACGCGAAGTGCGCCATGGGATTGGCGGATGTGCAGCGCGGATGGTTTCGGGCACATGAGTCGCTGCCGCGCCGATCAGTTCCAGGTTTCGAATCGTGGCGTCGTAGTTCAGCCCACTCGTTATGAATCCGGCCTGATCCAATCCCTCGGTGTAGACGAGAACTTTCTCGGCGAACGCGATCATGTCGTCGATGTAGAAGCGCCACTCGCGAGCGGCGGGTTCAGACACGAACGGCTTCCCTCTCGATGTACGGGCGCAGTTCCGGACGCAGTGCCTTGTCGGTGACCAGGTCGACGGGATGGCCCAGGAGATCTTCGAGGAAGAACTGGACGCCGAAGTAGCG
>JANMWG010000336.1:0-2759 GCA_031393885.1 Betaproteobacteria bacterium
GCCTGACCCCTACCTTTGCGACCCCGTTTCTTGAAAACTTAGCGGCGAACCTTGGATTCCGCCGAAGCGAGCATGCCGTCCAGTTCGCTCAACACCTCCTGCGCCGAAAAGTACTCGCCGGACCGACGCGCTTCATCACGCGACGCCAAGCCACGGACGACAAACTGGTCATCGACGACAGCAAGGTAGGCGCGGATGGCGTCCTCGATGTTATCGAGGGCCTCGGCTTCGGTGGCACCTTGCGACCAGCAACCCGGCAAGCCGGGGACTGAGACGGACACGCCTTCCTCAGACTGATGTAGAGCGATTCGATAGCGCATGAATCCTCCTGTAAGCGAGAGCCGAGTATATCGCCCCGGTGCTGCGTTGGATTGCCTCAAGCGGGCTGCGCCGCGAACTTGACGCCCAATGCGCGCGCTACCTTCATCACCGTTTCGAATCTTGGCTTGGCACCGGGCGCGAGTGCCTTGTAGAGGCTTTTCCGGCCCAGACCTGCGCCCTTCGCAACCTGAGCCATCCCCTTTGCGCGAGCCACATCACCGAGGGCGAGGAGAAGCAAGTCGGGATCGTTGGTTTCGAGGACCGCGGTCATGTACTCGGCGATCGCTTCGTCGTCGTCCAGGTACCGTGCCGCATCGAACGCGACAAGTTTCAGCGGGGTTTTGACCTTGGTCATGGATCGTCTCCGAGTTCGGCAGCCAGTATGGTGAACAGGCGAAGACCGTATCCAATGGGCTACATCTGGTCAAGGGATAGTACGACTGCTCCCGTTTCGCCGGTGGGATATCACGCTGCCTGCTGCGCTGGTAAAGACTGGACCCGGTTTGCGCCCCGCTCGAACCTTGCTGAAAGGCGGCTAGACCTCAGGAACCTCCAGATCTTTGCAGATCTTGCGAGCGAGGTCATCATTGATCTCTCGATGGCGCGGCACCGTAGTGGCCTTTCGAGTGGAGCGGTTCAGGTAGACGGAGTGACTACCACCCTCGCGGAGAAGCGAGCACCCATGCCGCTCGAGATGATGAATCAGATCGAGGCGCTTCATTCATCCGCGAGGACGAGCCGCTCACGAATGACGTCCTGCCCCTGCATCGACTCCGCGGACAGAACGCGATTGGCTTCGAGTACCAGCTCCACGGCCTCAGCCAGACTCGACCGGGCTTCATCCAGTGTGGCGGCCTGAGTATTTGCGCCGGGCAATTCTTCGACGAACCCGATGTACCCCTCCGGAACCTTCTGAAAAACCGCGGTCAGTTGCATCGAACACCTCTCGCATCGGGACGGACGCAGTATAGCGGCCCGTCGCCCGCGACAAGCCCGGAGCCGGACCTTGCGGGAGCGCATTCGGAGCGTGACTCGGACTGAAGCGTGCCCCTCATCCGGGGAAACGCGCTTCCAGCCGGGCGATGGCGACATCAAGCGATACCGGCTCAATGGCGCCCGACTCGATCTCCGCTTCTCGCCGAGCTGCGAGCGCATCCCAAGCAGCTTCCGCCGCCGTGTCGGCGTCGAGACTTGCGATCAGTCGATCGAGCAGCCGCGCCCTGTCTTTGGGCGACAAACCCAATACCTCGGCTTGTAACGTGTCGAACGTGATTGCCATCAACGTCTCCGCAGAGTGTCGGATCTCCGACAATTACAACTTCCCACAAGTCCGGGATGCAACCCAATCGTAACCGGTAACTACCCAATCCACCCAAGTTAAGGATTTCGCCCACAAAGTTCAACAATCAATAGAGATAACGCTTGACTTGTTCGTGAATATTTACGGTCGCCAATGATTTGTTTATTCATTGGCGACCATGTCCATTCACTCGGGTCGGTGCCTTTCGCGGCATACCAGCAATCCAGCGCATGCACCATGAAGTCGATGACGCCGCCGGTGTAGGCGCCGGCCGAGATCGCCCCGGCACCCACCAGCCCGATCTCGAAACTCCGCTCAGTCATGTTGACCTCTCCGCCTTGTCAGTGTCGTCTCTCGCACCACCCGATTCCCGGCGTCGATCGGGCGGCACGTATGCACGGGGAGATGCCTGATCCGCAGTTTGGCCTGCCCCTTGAAGGCGTTCAAGCTACCCTTGACCGGTGTACGGATGACATCCGGATCCGAGGGCGTCACGGAAACCGCGCACACAATATCCGGGCTACGCAACCACCCGGCCACGCCGCATTTCCCCGACGGACGCCCCTCCCTTCTTCAGACAAGCTCCAACGCTTCGCGACCGCCCATCACGGCGTCCGCGACAAGCTTGCGATCCATGGTTGCGAGTCGTCCGCCATGGGCGTGGGCCAATGCGAGCAGGTAGCTGTCGGTGACCTGGGCGTGGCTGGACAGGCGCGACGCATCGATGCGTTGCGGGTCGGCAATGCTGATCTTGTCGGCCCAGAAGCGATGGCCTTGCAGTGCACGTATCGCGACCAACGCCTCCGCCACGACACCAGGGGCACCGGGCGAACCCGGATACTTCGGATGCCCCATGATGCGCAGCAGCCCGTTCTCAGTGATCGGGCACGTGGCGAAGCCTTTCACGCCGATACGAGAAAACCAGTCGTGCGCCTGCTCATGTTGGACGTGCGCCGGGTCGATCAGCGCGATCAGGATATTGACGTCCAACAGAAACGCCATCAAGGCAACTCGTCGCGCAACTGATTCACCAGTTCCAGGGTTACCGGGGTCGCCCCGCGGCGCGAGGGCAGGAGCGGCACCCCGTTACGGACAGCCCTGGCCTTGCTCGTGCCACGATGCAGCCCTTGCCTGGCGA
>JANMWG010000367.1:0-4980 GCA_031393885.1 Betaproteobacteria bacterium
TCACCATGCCAAACGCACCCCGCCACATCCCCTTGCTGATCCTCGGTTCCGGCCCGGCCGGCTACACCGCCGCGGTCTACGCCGCCCGCGCCAACCTGAAGCCGGTGGTCATCACCGGGCTGGCTGCCGGCGGCCAGTTGATGACCACCACCGACGTCGACAACTGGCCGGCCGACGCCATGGGCGTCCAGGGGCCGGATCTGATGGCCCGCTTCCAGCAGCACGCCGAGCGCTTCGATACCGAACTCGTCTACGACCATATTCACACGGCGGCCCTGGGCGAGAAACCGTTCCGCCTCGAAGGCGACTCGGGCACCTACACCTGCGATGCGCTGATCATCGCGACCGGGGCATCGGCGAAGTATCTCGGGCTGCCGTCCGAACAGGCGTTCATGGGCAAGGGCGTCTCGGCCTGCGCCACCTGCGACGGCTTCTTCTTCAAGGGCCAGGACGTAGCCGTGATCGGTGGCGGCGACACCGCGGTGGAAGAAGCCCTGTATCTCGCGCACATCGCCAAATCGGTCACGGTGGTGCACCGGCGTGACCGCTTCCGCTGCGAGGCGATCATGCGCGACAAGCTGTTCGCCAAGGCCGAGACCGGCAACGTGCGCATCGAATGGAACCACACGCTGGATGAAGTGCTGGGCGACAAGACCGGCGTCACCGGCATGCGCCTCAAGAGCACGGTCGACGGCGCGACCCGCGAGCTGCCGCTCGCCGGTGTCTTCATCGCCATCGGCCACACGCCCAACACGCAGTTGTTCGAAGGCCAGATTGACATGAAAGACGGCTACATCGTCACCCACGGCGGCCTCGACGGCAACGCCACCGCCACCAGCATTTCGGGCGTGTTCGCGGCGGGCGACGTGCAGGATCACATCTATCGCCAGGCCGTCACCAGCGCCGGCACCGGCTGCATGGCCGCGCTCGACGCCGAGCGTTACCTCGGCAACTTACCGTGACATGCTCCCCAGGCTTCGCTGCGCTTCGCCACCCCCCAGTAGGGGGCGCAGCGTCCTTGGCGGGCTGCGGCCGGGCACAGACAGCCCCTGCGGACTGTCTGTGCCTGTCGCAGGACAGCGGACGCCGGTCGCTGGCGGCCCGGCGGGCGCTGCCCCTTCGATAGCCAAGCGGTCATGGCCGACAAATCCATTCCGGACGACCTCTCGGCGTTTCTCGACGAGGTCCGGGATGTCGCCCCGATCAAGCCGCGCGACCGGATCGTCGTCCCGGCGCCCAAGCCCCCGCCGGTACCGATACAGAGTCTGCTCGATGACCGGGCCGCGCTCGCCGACAGCCTGAGCGACAACGTTCCCGATGAGATCGCGGCCGAGAGCGGCGAAGAACTCAACTTCCGCCGCAACGGCATCGGCCACGATACGGTGCGCAAGCTGCGGCGCGGCCACTGGGCGATCCAGGACAACCTCGACCTGCACGGCCTGGTGGTCGACGAAGCGCGGGCGTTGCTGTCGGATTTCCTGCACGACTCGGTCAAGCGCGGCCTGCGCTGCGTTCGCATCGTCCACGGCAAGGGCTATCGCTCGGCCAACGGCGAACCGGTGCTCAAGCGCAAGGTGGCGAACTGGCTCACGCAGCGTGACGCCGTACTCGCCTACGTGCAGGCCAAGCCCGCCGATGGCGGCGGCGGCGCGGTGGTGGTGCTGCTGAAGGGCTTGAAGCGGGAAGCGCCGGGGAGCGACGCCGAAGGCTAGGGTCTATATTGCCACTACCCCATGCCTCTCGCGAAGAAAGACATCGAGCGCTATTACCTTGATCGCTTCAAGGCGCTGTGTCCGGACTTCCCGGCGGGAATCGTTACGAGTTCTGAAGAACCGGACTTCCTCATCGCCGATGGGGCGCGAACCGTAGGGATAGAAATCACGGAGTTGCATCGCGCACCACCGTCCAACGGCGCCCCTCAACAGGCGAGTGAGGCGATGCGCCATCGTGTAGTCACGCGCGCGCAAACAATCTACGAAGCCGTTGGCGGACCTCCGATTCACTGCAGCCTCTTCTTTGGCGAACGCCACATCTCGAAGAACGAGGTTGAGCCACTAGCATCGGTTATCGCGAAGCTCGCATATCGGAACCTGCCTGCGGTCAACGCGTCCTTGGAAGAGGACTACGAATGGACGAACCGCGCCTACTTCCCCGATGTGCTTCACACCATCCACGTCCATCGGCTGGATAAACTGACGATCACCCACTTCAGCTGTCCCGGGTTCACTTGGGCCTCGACTTTGACGCCAGCCGATCTGGACCGCAGGCTCGCGCCTAAAGAGAAGCGGTGCGGGCACTATCTACAGCGGTGCGACACGGTCTGGCTACTGCTGATTACAGCGACCGAAGTCATGTCCACGTGGTTCAATTTCAACATCGATAGCTTGTTTGCCCCAGTGCAAAGCCAGTTCGGCAAAATCTTCGTGCTACGCCACTTCGCGGGTACGCTTCATGAGATCACTTTGACGACTTCGCAACCAAAATGATCACCTGATTCAGCGCGAAGAATCGAAGGGGCGTAGTTGTAGTACCGCTGATCTCTGCGGTTGTAGTGTTGAATCCTCGGGTCAAGCCCGACACGAAGAACTGTTCGCCGAAATCGTTGTTTGGGTCGTCCCGGCGCAGGTCGACGGTTCGGCTCACACCTACAAGTACCGCCTCGCATTCGTCGCGCCCGGCGAGTGCGTAATCCGGTACGACAACGAAGCTGGAAAGGGCGATCACCGTCACGCGCAGGGCTCGGAAGCCAGGTATCGGTTTTCGACATTGGACAAGCTGTTCGCAGACTTCGAACGAGACATCCGGAGGTATCTACGTGAAGACAGTAACCCTTGATGTGCGCTCGCCTCGAATGGCGATGGCCGAGGCTCTGGCCGCCGCCAAGTCTGGCAAGCCCCTGGCGTCCGCACGGATCAGCTTCGCCACGCCGGAACTGCTTTGGCGCGTACTCACCGCCAAGCGGTGGGAAGTTCTCAAGGCGCTCTGTGGCGCCGGTCCGGTCTCGATACGAGAGGCCGCCCGCAGGGTGGGAAGGGATGTCAAAGCCGTCCATTCGGACGTCACCGCCCTACTCCTGGCTGGCGTGCTGGATCGAACGGAATCGGGGCGGATCGTGTTCCCGTACGACGCGGTCAAGGTCGAGTTTCTGCTCGAGGCGGCGTAAGGAACCATCCTCGTGTATGGACTTCGCCAGCCGAGGTGACGCCCGTTCGGAGATCCAAGGACCCCAGGGGCCAGGATGATGCTGTCTGGTGGATTGCGCTGACGATACGTCGACCCGCCACAGTTCTCGGCTTTCTGGCGTGACAAATGTGAGCCTGGCTCCTTTGCCGCCAAGCTGTCGTCGTCGGCAACAGCAACTCGGCCTTCCCATCGCGGCAACCCGGAAGTATGATTCCTCAAGTATGAATACGTACCACGACTAACGATTTCGAGGTCATCACATGAAAGCCATCGTCGCCGAACGTGGACAGGTCACCATCCCGAAAGCGCTGCGTCAAACGCTGGGCATCGACGCGGGCACCGTTCTCGAGTTCGCTGCGGAGAACGGCCGGCTGGTGGCGGTGAAGCGTATCGATGATCCGGTGGCAGCGGTATATGGCTGCCTGAAGGATCGCGGCGCGAGCACCGACGACGTTCTCGCCACCCTGCGAGGGGAGCGTTGATCACCGCGGTCGACACCAGCGTCCTGCTCGACGTTTTCCTGGCGGATCCGACGCACGGACCGGCCTCCGCCGAAGCGATCCGGTCCTGTCTTTCACAGGGCAGCCTGGTGGTCTGCGAAGTCGTCTGGGCCGAGACAGCCGCTGTTTTCGATCGGGAGGAAGACTTCGTCGAACGCATGAGTCGGCTCGCGATTCGCTTGATGCCGTCGACCATGGGCGCACTATGGCTGGCCGGGCAGCGCTGGCGGGCGTTCCGCGCCGGCGGCGGAGGGCGTGACCGTGTCGTGGCCGATTTCGTGATCGCCGCCCATGCATGGAAACAGTGCGACAGACTCCTGACCCGCGACCGTGGCTTCGCCCGAGCTTGTTTCGATGGCCTCGTACTCATCGATCCGTCGCGAGGCTGATCGGGTCGGCCACCGTCCAGGCTGACCGGTTGCAGCAGCGCCACTGCTGCGGTCGCTTGGCTCAATAGCGAGCGGCGCGCCTCGGACCAACGACCGATCCGGCAGCGGGGCCGTCGACCGGGATCGGCATCACCGTTTCACCCGCGATGCCGAATACCCGCTCTCCCACCGTCGGCGAGATGATCGCGCTGCCGGTGAAGCCGCCGAATGCCGGCAGCACGCCGACGCGCTTGCCGAACCAGTAGCACGCCAGGCGCACGCGCTCGTTCGCCCGTCCGCGCAGGATGATGGCCGGATGCAGGTGACCAGCGAGCACGTAACCGTCGGCGGCGCAGTCGGGGTGATGGCAGAGACTCAGCGGACCGATGGCGAAAGGCTCGGGCACGACATCGATGCCCCATGTTGCCGGCGGACCGCCCGCGCGCGCATCGTGATTGCCGCGGACCAGGGTGAGCGCCAGGTCCGCACGCCGCTGACGCCACATCGTGACTGCATCGATGGTTGCCTCGACCCTGCCCTTGCGGCTGTGCAGCAGGTCACCGAGAAAACGATGCGCTGCGCGCGTGTGCCGTCGATGAGCGCGTCGAGACGGTCGAGGGTTTCGGTGGTGGTGCCATGCGGCACCGGCACGCCGAATGCCCGGAAGCTCGCGGCCTTGCCGAAATGCGCATCGGCCACCAGCAGCGTCGCGCGATCGGGCCAGTGAACGGCGCGGCCCGGCAGCAACCGCAGCGATTCGCCTGCGACCTCGATGTCGACGGCGGGCGGATGGTCGGATGGTCGGATGGTCGGATGGTCGGAGGTCAGCATCGACGACGACGATGCCGGCAGCAAGGGCTCGACGCGCCCGCTCAATACTTGCCCAGGTGCTTGCCGCTGTCGACCAGCAGGAGTTCACCGGTGATGAC
>JANMWG010000369.1:0-8304 GCA_031393885.1 Betaproteobacteria bacterium
TCGTCATGCCCATCATCGACGAGATGTTCAACTCCACGTGCGTCAGCCGCAATCCGATGAAGACCGCCGCGAGCGATAGCAGCGGCATGAGCAGGATCGCCAGCGCGATCGTGAAGCGTTCGTACAGGTAGAGCAGCAACAGGAAGACCAGCGCCACCGCTGCGGCGAGCACCAGCGTGCTCTGGTCGTACTACTTCGCGAGGCGCACCCCGGCGGGGAGGGTGGCGCCCTGCGCTGCGCGCGCGCGTTCCACGTCCTGCTGACGACTCACCAGATGAGCCTGCTGGGGTACGTCGATAAACCGGTTGACCTATGCCCCAAAGACCTTCTCGAAACGACCATGGCGAAGCGCCAGACCAGGAAGCACCAGCAGGTTGAGCGCAGTCGACGTGAACAATCCACCGAGGATCACCAAGGCCATCGGCCCTTCGATTTCGCGCCCCGGATCGCCACTGCCGATGGCGAGGGGCAGCAACCCGAGTCCGGTCACCAACGCCGTCATGAGAATTGGCGCGATGCGTTCCTCGGCGCCCCGGATCGCCGTTGCCGGTCCCCAGGGCAGGCCCTCAACCTCGACCAGGTGCTCCCAATGCGAGAGCATCATCATCGAATTGCGCAGCGTGATCCCGAACAGGGTCACGAATCCGACCATCGCCCCGATGGACAGATTTCCGCCGAGTGCGAATACCGCCAGAACACCGCCCACCAGCGCAAACGGCAGGTTGATGAATATCAGCAGCAGATTGCGGGGATTGGCGATAACGGTTGCCAGCAAAAGAACGATGGCGATCCCGGCCATCGCGGAATGCAGCAGCAGATCGTGTGCGGATTTCGCCTGAGCCTGCGCGGCGCCACCGAACTCCACGTAGCTGCCGGTCGGCAGGCTCACCTGCGACGCGATGGCTTTGGCGGCGGCGTCCACGAAGGAGGCGACATCGCGGCCGGCGACGTCGCAGGTGATTGTTTGCACCCGCCGGGCACCATTGTGCAGAACCACATAGCGCCCCGAGGCTTGATAGAGGGTGGCGAGATCCTCGAGCTGAACGTAGGTGCCGGACGCGTTGCGCAGCGGCAGGCGTCCCACATCGGCGATGCTCCTGCGCAGGGCCGGATCGAGGATCACGCTCACGCCGAAGACCCGGTTGCCGTCGTACACCTGCCCGACGGTCTCACCCTGGAATGCGGTGCGTACGGCTTCCAGGAATTGCAGGGGTTCGAAGCCCCAGCGGCGCAGCGCGTCTTCGCGCGCCCTCACGACCAATTGAGGCGTTCCGGGCGGAGACTGCACCTGGACTTGACTCGCCCCTGTCACCTGGCTCAGCACTGTCGCTATCTCTCGCGCCTTTCCGTCCAGCAAGTCGAGGCTGTCTCCGTAGACATTGATCACCACCGATGCGGTGAAACCGGACAGGGTCTCTTCCACGCGCTCGGTCAGAAAGCTTTTGACGGCGAAGTTGACGCCGGGAAACTCGACCAGGAGTTTGCGAATGTCCGATTGGACGAATTCCGCCTCCTCGCCGTGCAGCGGCTGAAGATCGATGTTGAACTCGCTGTAGTGTGTGCCCCATGAGTCGTCCGCCTTCTCGGCGCGCCCGGCGCGTTGCGCCACGGTCCGCACGAATGGCAGGCCGAGGAGTGCGGCGCTCACACGCTCGCCAATGCGCAGCGACTCTCCCAGGGAAGTACCCGGTACCGCCGACATGTGAACAATGAAGTGTCCTTCGCGCAGCTCGGGCAGGAACGTACCGCCGAAAAATGGCACCGCGATCAGGCCCGCGAGCGTCAAGGTCGCGACGCAGGCGACGATGGTGCGGAAATTCGATTCCACCGCCGACAACAGACGTCGATATCTTGTTTTCAGCCAGCGCGTAACCAGTGGGTCGTCCGGTGTCAGGGGCTGCTTGCGCAGGAAGGCGAAGCAAAGAGCCGGTGTTACGGTCATTGCCACCAGCAAGGAGGCAAGCGTCGCCAGGATGTATGCCATTCCCAGAGGCGCGAACAGGCGCCCTGCCACGCCGGTCATGGTCAGCACCGGGATGAAGACCAGCGCAATGGCGATGGTCGCGTAGACCACCGCGCTGCGTACTTCGAGCACTGCGTCGTAGACGACCTCACGCGTCTGCCGCGGGGTCACCGTCCGTTGGTTGCCACGCAGGCGGCGGTTGACGTTCTCGACCACGATCACGGCGTCGTCCACCAGCAGCCCGATCGCGATCGCAAACCCGCCCAAGGTCATGGTGTTGAGGGTCAAGCCGAAACCGTCGAGCGCGATGACCGCCGCCAGCAAAGACAAGGGAATGGCGGTCAGCGCGATCGCCGCGATGCGCAGGTTGAAGAGGAACAACGTCAGAACGATGACCACCAGCCCGCCGCCGACCAGCAGCGAGAAGCGCACATTGTCGGTGGCGGTCTGGATGAACGTGGCCGGACGAAACACCGTTTGCATCACCACCTGCTGTGCCTCCAGGCCGTGGCGCAACTCGGTGATGGCGGCCTCGATCTGCTGCGTCACCTCCAGCGTATTGGCGCCGTACTGTTCGGAGATGACGAGTTGGACGCCGGGTTTCCCCATCACCGCCGCCGCGCCCACGGCCGGCGCCGATGCCTCGGTTACATGCGCAACGTCTCCCAAAGTCAGGATTCCACCCTGTTGGCGCAAAAGCACCGTCCGCGCCAGCAGTTCGGGGGTGAGGGCCTGTGCTTCGCTCTGCAGCACTACGCGTTGATTGACACTGTCGACGAAGCCCGCGCCACGCACGCCGGTGGCCATCCGTCCCGCGGCCAGCACATCGTCCAAGGCGAGGTGATACTTGATCAGGCGGTCCGGGCGCACTTGAATCTGGATCTCGCGAACATCACCGCCGAATACGGATACCTTGGCGACTCCCGGAACGGCGAGCAGACGCGGCTTCAACACCCAGTCGGCCAGCGTCCGCAGTTCCATTTGGGAGCGCCGGGCCGAGGTCAGTCCGATCGACAGGATCACGCTGGTCGATGAGGTCAGCGGCGACAATCCTGGTGTCTGCACTCCCAGCGGAAGCTGCCCGGCCAGATTGGCGAGGCGTTCCGCGACGACCTGCCGGACGCGATAGATGTCGCTGCGCGGTTGGAAGGTGGCGGTGACGAGCGACAGCCCCTGGATGGAGCTGGAACGCAGCGCCGCGATGGCCGGCGCACCGTTGATGGCGTTCTCGATCGGTTGCGTGACGAGGATTTCGACCTGCTCGGGCGACAGGCCCGGCGCCTCGGTTTGAATGACCACCTGTGGCGGGGCGAACTCCGGAAACACGTCGTACCGGGCGGCGTCGAGGGCGTAGGTGCCGTAGGCGAGCAGGCCCGCCGCAAGCACGATCACCACATTTCGGTGATGCAGCGACGCGCCGACGAGACGACCCAGCAGCCCTGTGTCGCTCGATCTCATCGGTTCTCGCTGTCTTCACCCACCTGAATCTGCGCCCGCAGTTCCTCGGACAGGAGCAATTGCGCGCCACGTATCACCAGCGGCTTGCCGTCGGCGAAATCGGTCCCGACGAACCAGCCCTCATCGATCGGGTTGTCGGTCGGCAGCGCCAGTCGCTTGAAGCGCTCGGGTGCCTGCTGCGAATACGCCCACGCTCGGCCCTGCCACCAGACGACTGCGGCAGCGGGAACGATGCGCCCCTGTGCCTGGGGGCCACTCGCCAGCATCGCGCTCAACGTCATCCCGGGCAGCAGGGCAACATCATTGGCGAGATAAAAGAAACTTTGTCCTTGCCACCGGGGATCGGTTTGCGGTGCCGGGGAAATGAGGGTCGCCATCGCGACGGTGCCGTCCGGCAATTGCAGGCGCGAGGTGCCGGGGGCAGCGGTCAAACGGGTGGCCGCCGGCAGTGTCACTTGCACCAGCACGGCCTGTTGTTGCGAGAGGCGCCGAAACAGCGGTGTTCCGTCGACGACCGCCCGCATCAACGTCGGCCCGAACTGCTGGCGCGCGCCCTGCTCGACGGCACGGAGGGCCTGTTCCGCGGCATGGGCAGTTGCCTCGTCCGAACGCCACCCCGCTTCGGCCGCCTGCAGCGCCTTGTCGGAGATCGCGTGATCCTCACCGTTGAGAATCTTCAGCCGCCGGTATTCCTGACGCGTCGCGGATAACGCAGCGCGTGCTTTCTCGACCTGGGCGCGAGCCGTTGCTTCGGTGTTTTTCAGATCGGTCAGGCCTTGGACGCTGAGTACGGTGCCGAAGGCCTGCAATTGCGCTTGGCGCGCACCATCATCGGGGATCGCGACCCCGATGCCTGCAAGCTCCCGTGTCTTGCCGCTCAACACCACCACGCGCTCGCCCCGTTCGGCGATCACCCGCAATGGCGCCTTCACCGGGCGTTCGCGTTCACGTTCCAGCGCCAGCTCCCGCCGACCTTCGATGAACCCCCAAATCGCCCCGGCGAGCAGCACTGCGGCTGCCCCCGCAACGACCAGCGATCTAAGGCGGAGTTTCATCGCGGGTCCTTCTCGTTGCGGGGGTTGGTGTCCTGTCGCAGCGGTAGCGCCCGCCCGACGAGCGGGCGCTGCAGCGCATCTTCCAGTTGGCCCGCAGCCAGTTGCGCCTCGATCAGGGTTTCCGTGTGCGCCTGCTCGGCGCTCGCGGTCTCGAACGCGGCGCTCGCCAGCGCCAGTCGATCGGTCTCGCCGGTTCGAAACAGGGCTGACGTCACCCGCTCGTTGTCGCGTCGCGCGGATAGCGCCGCTTCCGCAGCCTTCAACTTGCGCAACGAGAACTCGCAGGCCGCGAGCGCCTGCTCCGTTTCGCCGATGGTGCGTGCTTGCAGTGCCAGGAAGTTCGCCGCAGCCTGTTGGCGCCTGGCCTGTGCTTCGGCGATGGGACCCTCATTGCGGTTCAGAATCGGCAATTCGACCGGCAGGCCGAGTACCCACTTGCCATCACCCTGATCCCAGCTATAGCCCGCCCGCAGGCGAAAGTCCGGATACTGTCTGGCAATTTCCAGCCGAAGCGCCTCCTGCGTCTCCTCGTAAGCCGAAAGCGCAACGCGCACATCCGCGCGGTTGAGCAACGCCTCACGCTGTGCATCCCGGGTCGGAATCGTGGCGCAGTCCGCCATCCGATCGAGATCGGCAAACGACAAGGTGACGCCATCGAGAGCGACCGATGGCAATCCGAGCGCGGCAGCCAGCCGTGTTCGCTGTGTCGCCCGTTGCCTGCCGATTTCGTTGATCCCGAGTTCGATTCGCGCGAGCGCGAGCCTTGCCTGGGTGACCTCCGGCTGTGCTATCAGACCCAACGCCTGGCGCCGTTCGAGCAGCGCCACCAGTTCCTGAAGGCGTGAGTGCTGATGCTCGAGAACGGCGTCGATCGGATACAGGCCGATGAGCCTGTCTCGCAAACGGCTGCGTACCTGCCATGCGGCTTGCTCGATGCGGAAACGCGCCGCCTGCGAGTGCTGTGCCGCCTGCGCGATGCGATAGCCGCGTTTGCCGGCGGTCTCGATGGGAATGTCGATGAGCAAGCCGAGTGTCCAGGGCGACACGCCGCCCAGGGCCGTCGTGTTGTAGCCCAGCGTCGGCCCTAGTAGCTGGGGGTTCGGCCGCTGCCCCGCCGTAATGACCGCCGCTTTCGCGACACCCCAATCGGCACGCACCACATCGAGGTCGGGGTGATAGTAGAACGCGACCAGCGTCAGCCGATCGAGGTCCCACGAGGTCGGGGGCCAAGGCGCATCCGCGCGATCGAGGTTTGCGTGGAGAAAACTCCGCAGCTCGGGCGCGTCGAGCGTTCGCGCTTCATACCCCGAAAGGCTGGCTCCCGGAGACAGCGGCTGGTCGTGATAGCGCTGCGTCGTACAGCCGGCCGCGCAGAAGGCCAGAACGACGATCAAGCGGAAAGGATAGCGTCTTGCGGGGTTCATAACCCGCGATACTAGAACAGCCCGGGTGTCGCAAAGCCGACTGGAAGATGACGATAGGTCGACGAGAAGATTGCACAACCGTAATCTTTGCGGGGGGTGGACGCCGCCGACGCGACCGGCAAGATCGCCGCGATCCGCTTCACGGAAAGGTCAGTGTGACCACCGTTCCGCGGCCCGCCTCGCTCGCGATCGCAACCGCACCGCCATGAAGCGTGGCGATGGACCTGACGATGGCGAGCCCGAGGCCGAAGCCTTCGCCCTCCCGGGTGCGGGCGGCGTCTGCCCGATAGAATCGTTCGAACACATGAGGCAGATGCTGCGGCTCGATCCCGCAGCCGGTATCGCTCACCCTGATTGCCACCGCTGAGGCGGCCACATGGTCCACGCCGATCCGGACTATTCCTCCTCGCGGCGTGTAGCGCAATGCATTGGAGACGAGATTGGCAAGTGCGCGCCGCAGCAGTATCGGATCGACGGAAACCTCGGCGTTGCCGCGTGCCTGAATCGTGATGCCGTGTTCCGCAGCCAGCGCCTCGTAGGCTTCGCAGACAGCCAATGCCTCGGCGCCGGCATCCACCCGCTTGCGGTCGATCTGGCGGGTCGCATGCTCGGCACGCGCCAGAAAAAGCAGGCTGTCGACCAGGCCGCCGAGGCGAGCGTACTCTTCGAGGCTCGATTCGAGGACCTCGCGATACTCCTGGGGCGAGCGGCCGTGCATGAGCACGACTTCGGCTTCGCCCCGCAGGATACCTAGCGGTGTGCGCAACTCATGCGCGATATTCTCCGAGAACCTCTCCAGTGTCTGAAACCCGTTTTCCAGCCGATCCAGCATGGCGTCGAAGCTTCTTGCCAGCTCGGTCAGTTCGCCCGGCCACTCGCTCTTTCCAAGCCGAAACTGCAGGCGTCTGGTTTCGATTTGCCGGACGATTTCCGTCAGTTCCTCGATCGGACGCATCCCACGGCGGGTGACATACCATGTCGAGAGCGAGAACAGCAGCAATCCGCCCAGGAGAATGGCACCCATGCGATTGCGGTAAGTCGTCAGCAGTTCTTCTTCACCGCTTCGGTCGATGGCTAGTTGGATGATCCTCGGGTTGCCGACGCCGACGGCGGGCATCCCGGCCGCAGCGGCCCGGAAGGGGCGACCGGTCGTGCTGGCCAGATCGAACAGTTCCACCGCCGTTGGACCCGGCATCCGCATTCCCGGGAAAAGCCGGACGGGTAGCGCGTCGGTCATCCCCGCGGTTTCGGCGATCACCGACCCATCGGCGCCGAGCAGACGGATATGAAGCCGCGAAGAACCGCCGCTACCACTTTCGCGCGCGATTTCGGTGGCAACTTCCGTCGGCGTCCCGACGCCTCCCGCGAGCATTCGCACGAGCACGCCCATCCGTTCGGAGAGGAACTGGTCGTCGTCCCGATCCAGGCCATTGGCGAGCGTCCGGTATAGCAGAAGCGTGGCAGCCGCCAGCAGCAGAAAACCACAGGTGGCCTGCCACAAAGTCAATCTGGCGGCGATGGAAAGCGGATGACGCGGGCCGGTTGCGCCGGCCGTGGCCAAGCCCTGCCTACGGGCGATCTTCGAGAACATAGCCCATGCCGCGCACCGTATGGATCAGCTTGCACTCGAACGGGTCGTCCAGTTTTGCCCGCAAGCGGCGGACTGCGACATCGACGACGTTCGTATCGCTGTCGAAGTGCATATCCCAAACGTGTTCGGCGATCAGGGTGCGGGACAACACTTCACCGCTTCGGCGCGCGAGGAAACCGAGCAGCGCGAATTCTCGTGGTGTCAGGTCGAGCTTCCGGTCTCCGCGGACGGCCCGATAGCGCAGCAGGTCTATTCTGAGATCGGCAATCTGAAGCGTGTCGGGCCGGCGCTCCGGTCCTCGGCGCAGCAGCGAACGCACTCGTGCCAGCAACTCCGAAAATGCAAAGGGCTTCACCAGGTAGTCGTCCGCGCCCAGTTCCAGGCCTTTCACTCGATCGCTGACCGCGTCTCTGGCCGTCAGGAACAGCACGGGGACGCGAATACCTCGGGACCGCACATCGTCGATCACTGCCCAGCCGTCCCGCCCGGGCAGCATCACATCGAGGATCATCAGGTCGTAGGACACCGTTACGACGAGCGCGAGCGCTTCGTCGCCATCGGTCGCTACATCCACGACGAACCCGCTCCCGCGCAGCCCCTTGGCAAGATACGCGGCGCTTTTCGGCTCGTCCTCTACGACGAGTATCTTCATGATGCCGATGATATTCGGCTCTCGCCTTCGCGAGGTTGCCGCTTCACTCCCGCCCCCGAAATATTCGTCAACATCAGGAACACCACCGGCATCACCAGCAGCACCAGTGGCAACTGGACCAGCAACCCCGACACGATCGCGACCGCGAGCGGCTGCTGCAT
>JANMWG010000382.1:0-24684 GCA_031393885.1 Betaproteobacteria bacterium
CCCGACCGAGACCTTATTGTTCTCGATGTCATACAACCACCACCCGCCGTTGGTGTCGGTGCTCTTGGGCCAGCCGCCGCTGTGCACCACCCGGCGGGCCTGGTGGCGCGCCGGGTCGATCTCCCAGAGTTCCTTGATGCCGATGCCGTAGGTCTGCGGGTCGGCGCCGTCGCGCAGCTTGAAGCGATCGAACAGCTCGCGCGTGAGCGACCCGCGGCAGCCTTCGGCGAAGATGGTCTGGCGCGCGCGCAGTTCCATGCCGGGCTGAAAGCGGTCGGTCTGCGATCCGTCGCGGCCGATGCCGAGATCGCCGGTCGCGACACCGGTCACGACGCCGGCGTCGTCGTAGAGCACCTCCGCCGCGGCGAATCCGGGATAGATCTCTACGCCCAGTGCCTCGGCTTGCGTGGCGAGCCAGCGGCAGAGGTTGCCCAGGCTGATGATGTAGTTGCCGTGGTTGTGCATCTGCGGCGGCGTCGGCAGGCGCAGCGCGCGGGTCCGCGTGAGAAACATGAACCGGTCTTCGGTAACCGCGGTGATGAGCGGCGCGCCGCGTTGCTTCCAGTCGGGAAACAGTTCGTCGAGCGCGCGCGGCTCGATCACGGCGCCCGACAGGATGTGCGCGCCGACCTCGGAACCCTTCTCGATCACGCATACCGACAGGTCGTGCCCGCGTTCGGCGCACAACTGGCGGATGCGGATGGCGCAGGCCAGGCCCGAGGGCCCAGCGCCGACGATCACGATGTCGTACTCCATGAATTCACGCTTAGCCACTGCTCATCTCCCGGATCGAAGTGGCGGGGCGCCGGTGCCGCGAAGCGCCGCCCGCCATATGATGCAATATCGCACTACCCGATGATAAACGAGCCTCTCCCCCGACCCTCAACCGGCGATGCCGGATTCGACCATGACCGCCAAACTTCTCCACACCGAACACATGCGCCTGCGCTGGGGCGAGATCGATGTCCTGCGCCATCTCAACAATGTCGCCTATTTCCGCTATTTCGAGGAGGCGCGCATCGCCTGGTTCGCCACTCTCGGCGCGCACTACGAAACCGACGCTGAGGGCGCCCTGCTGGGCACGATCGGCTGCCGTTTCATCAAGCCGCTGCTTTATCCGGCCGACGTCACGGTGCAAGTGCACGCCGGGCGGATCGGCAATGCCAGTTTCACCATCGCTCACCGACTCACGCTGCGGGACGATCCAGACACCGTCTACGCCGAAGGCGAAGCGGTGCTGGTGTGGGTCGAACTGGCCAGCGGCAAGTCGCTGGCGCTGCCCGACAGCATCCGCCGTGCCCTTCAGGGCTGACAGTCCAGCACCGTCCCGCTGATGCCGCGGCTGTCGGGTCCCATGAGGAAGCAGTAGCTGGCGACGATCGCGATCGGCGGGGGCAGCGATGCCGGTGACTGGCCGGGGTGGGTGAAGGCGCGCGCCGGCGAGCCCACCGGGCCGGGCACGATCGCGTTGGCCCGGAGTCCGGGCCATTGGGTCCATTCCTCGGCTTGCGAGCGCATTGCGGCGATGAGGGCCGCCTTGGGTGCGACCAGCCCCGACCAATAGGCGCCGGGCACGGCGCAGTGCGAGTCGGCGGTGTAGATCACCGAGGCATCGGGCGCCGCTTTCAGCAGGATGGCGCAGGCGCGCGTGAGCAATAGCGGCGCGAGGAAGTTCACCTTCAGCAGGCGCTGCCACGCGCCTTCGGACAGAGCGTCGGCAGCCATCAGTTTCTCGAGATGGACCGCGCTGTGCAGGATACCGTCGAGGCGGCCGAAACTCTCGGCAATGCTGGCGGCGAAAGCGCCGTACTCGGTTTCGGTGGCGGTGGCGAAATCCATGTGCACGCGCGCCGGCTCGGGGGAGGCGGCAGCGACGATGGCATCGTAGGTTTCGGCGGTGCGGGTCTCGTCTCTGCCGTGCACGATCACGGTTGCGCCGAGTCCGGCGAATGCCAGCGCGGCGGCCCGGCCGATGCCGCGGCCCGCGCCGGTCACCAGGATCACCCGGTCGCGCAGCAGGTCGGCGGCCGGACGGTAACTGGGCGGAACGGTCACGGCGTCTCCAGGATCGAGCGCGCGCACTCGAGGCCGCTGCGAACCGCGGCTTCGAGCGTCGCCGGGTAGTCGCTTTGGACGTAGTCGCCGGCGAGGAGCAGCCCGGCAACCGGTGTGCGCGATGCCGGGCGGCGCAGGCCGGGCGCGCACACGAACGTGGCCCGCTTCTCGGTGATCAGCCGGTGCCAGCCGAAGCGTGGCAGCGGACCGAGCAGCGATCCGAGCTGCGTGTGGATGGCCTCGGCGAGTGCGAGCGACGACGTCCGATCCATGTCAGTGGCGCTGCTGGTCACCGCGCCGAGCAATCCCGGTTGGCCGCACAACGCACCACGATCGAATACCCACTGCCCGGGACCATCGGTGAGGCCGAGCATCGGAAACGGCAGTCGTACCTGCGGCGGATACTGAAGATAGACCGAGGCGATCGGCGCGAAGCGCAGTGCCCGAACCATTTCGATCGTCGGCTGCAGCGCCGGCAGGTCGCCGACCAGGGGCTCCAGGCGGGGCGCATCGACGGCACACACCACCGCGTCGAACGCGGCGCTGTCGTCGATATCCACAATGCGCAGGCCTTCCGCGCCGGCGTCGATGCGCAGCGCGGTGCGGCCGGTGTGCATCGTGCCGCCCCGGGCGATCACATGGCGTGCAGCGGGCTCGGGAAAGAGCGCGGAGAGATCGACGCGAGGCAGCACCAGGTCGCTGGCGCCAGCGGGGCCATCGAGTCCGTCGCGCAGGACGTTGAGAAACACCTGCGCGTCGGCCTCGGCCGCCGGCGTGTTGAGCGCCGCGACGCACAACGGATTCCACAGGAATTCGCGGTTGGCGGCGGTCTGGGAAGAGCGCTCCAGCAAGGTGGCGACGCTGCAGGGGGCACCGATGCGATAGCGGGTGCGCCGCATCGCCGCCATGAACAGGGCCGCGTTGAGGCGGTCACGCCACGATAGTCCCCGAGCCGACGCGAGCCCGGCGAGCAGATGCAAGGGCGCGGGCCACGGCGGGCAGCGTAGTCGAAACCGCTTGCCGATCTCCAGGGTGAGCGGCAGGCGTAGATAGGACGCCGGCCCGCCGCCGAACCGGTCGATCAGGCGCAGCGTCTCGCCATAGGCCCCGAGCAGGATGTGCAGGCCGTTGTCGGCGGCGACAGCATCGGTGTCGACGCGGCGGGCACGCCCGCCCAGCACCCGGCCCGCCTCGTACACGGTCACGGCGACGCCGGCTTCGGCGAGGGTGACCGCCGCCGCCATCCCGGCCCAGCCCGCCCCGACGATGCCGACGCGGATGCCGTGTTTCAACGAGTGTGCACCGGGCGAGAGGGTGGCGCCGCCGCAATCGGGCGCTCAACCTGCCTTGGCATGCAACCGGATGCGCGGGGTCGTGATCTCGATCTCAATTGGCGACCCAGGTCTTCCAGGCGATCCAGAGCTTGCGCAGCGGCGTGAGGGCCACGCGGCGGTTCATCACCGCGGTGCCTTCGGCTTCGACTTCGTCGAGCAGTTGCCGGTAGATCGCGCCCATGATCAGCCCCGCTCGTTGCGCCTTGCGGTCGCCCTCGGGCAGAGCGGCGAAGGCCGCCGTGTAATAGCCGCGGGCGCGCTGTGCCTGTGATCGCAGCAGGCGGGCTACCGCATTGGTTTCGCGATACCGGATGATGTCGTCGACCGACACGTCGTGGCTGGCGAGTTCGTCGAGCGGCAGGTAGATGCGATTGCGCCGGGCGTCTTCGCCGACATCGCGCAGGATGTTGGTCAGCTGCAATGCCAGTCCCAGGTTGCGCGCGTATTCGCGGGTCGCGCCGTCGCGATAGCCGAAGATCTCCGCCGACAGCAGGCCGACGACGCCCGCGACGCGATGGCAGTAGGTTTCGAGCGTCGCGAAATCGGGATACCGGTTCCAGTCGAGGTCCATCTGCATGCCGTCGATGATCGCGTCGAAGTGTTCGCGCGGCAGATTGAACGTCGCGATGACCGGTTGCAGGGCACGTCCCACCGGGTGCCCGGGATGCCCGGCGAAAGTATCGGCGATCTCTCCACGCCACCAGGCAAGTTTTTGGCGCGCGACCCCGGGGTCGGCAATCTCGTCCACGACGTCGTCCACCTCGCGGCAGAAGGCGTACAGGGCCATGATGGCGCGGCGGCGTGGCGGCGGCAGGAACAGGAAGCTGTAGTAGAAGCTCGACCCGCTTTTCGCGACCCGATCCTGGCAATACTGGTCCGGACTCATCGGCACTTGGTGACCGGTGCGCCGCTCAAAGCCGCGCGACGGCGCGCACGATCACGCGCGCCCAGTCGCTCTTGCCCAGCACCGGCCGATGGCGAAACACATCGCCCTCGACCGCGGCGAGCTTGTCGAGGATGCGGCAGCCGCCGGCGATGACCATGCGCAGCTCCATGCCGATCCGGCCGCCCAGGTCGGCGGCGAGCGGCGCACCGGCATGCATGCGGGCGCGTATGCGGTCGATCTGGAACCGCATGAAGGCACGCCATTGCGGGTTGGCGTCGCCGGCGGCGATCGTGGTTTCCGAGACCGCATGCTGACGCATTTCGTCGAGCGGAAGATAGATCCGGCCTTTTCGATAGTCGATCGCGACGTCCTGCAGGAAGTTGATGATCTGGAGGCTGGAACAGATCAGGTCGGAGCGGACCAGGCTGCGCTCATCGGTCCGGCCGTACAAATGCAGCAGCAGGCGGCCGACCGGGTGCGCGGAGCGCCGACAATAGTCGAGCAGCTCGTCGTAGTTAGCGTAGCGGGTGCGGGTGACGTCCTGGCGGAAGGCGTCCAGCAGGTCGCGCAGCAGCGAAACGGGAAGGGCATGTTCGCGCACGGCCGCGGCCAGGGGCAGGCAGTGCGACAGCGTCGGTGCCAGGCCCTGTTCGATCCGGTCGAGGTCAGCGAAGCGGCGGTCGAGTTCGGCCAGCCGCTGCCGGGCCGACGCATCGCCTTCATCGGCGATATCGTCCGCTTCCCGGGCAAACGCGTAGATCGCCAGTACCGGGCGCCGTAGCCGGCGCGGCAGCAGAATCGATGCGACTGGAAAATTCTCGTAGTGTGCGACGCCCATGCGCGTGAGCCAGAGGCTGGAAAGTCTCGTTGGATCAATCTGTTGCGTTGGCTGCGAAGGCGCCGCGGATGCGGTGCGGCGGCGATTGTACTAAACTCGGCAGTTCGCGAGAGTGGCGGAATTGGCAGACGCACTGGATTTAGGTTCCAGCGCCGCAAGGCTTGGGGGTTCGAGTCCCCCCTCTCGCACCAGCGACCCTGGTCAGCCGTCTCGCGGGGCAACCCGACGCGGCTGGCCGGGGTCCTGGCAGCCCGTTTTCGCGAATCGACCTGGAAGGCCTTCCCTGATGCAAGCTAGTCTTGAAACTCTCAGCAGTCTCGAACGCCGCCTCAAGGTGGCCGTGCCGATGGACCAGATCGACACCGAAGTCGGTAACCGCCTCAAGCGCTTGCAGCGCACGGCCAAGCTGCAGGGCTTTCGCCCGGGCAAGGTGCCGCTCAGGGTGGTCGAGCAGCAATACGGCCCGAAGGTGCGCCAGGAAGTGCTCGGCGACACGGTGGAACGCACCTTCACCGAAGCGGTGCGCGAAAAGAACCTGCGCGTGGCCGGTTCGCCCCGGATCGAGGCGACACCGGTCGCCGATGCGGCTGGCGAATTCGCCTTCACCGCCACGTTCGAGATCTTTCCCGATATCGTCCTCGGTGATATCGCCGGGGTTACGATCGAACGCGCACAGGTCGATGTTGCCGACGCCGAAGTCGACAAGACGCTCGAGGTGCTGCGCAAGCAGCGCACCGAATACGTCGGCGTGACGCGCGCGGCGATGGCCGGCGACGCGGCCGACATCGACTACCGTGGCACCGTCGACGGCGTTCCGTTCGAGGGGGGCGAAGCCAAGGGTCAGGCCGTGGTGCTGGGCGAAGGCAAGCTGCTGCGCGACTTCGAGGCCGGTATCGTCGGGCTGTCCGTCGGCGAGACGAAATCCTTTGAAGTGACTTTTCCCGCGGACTATCATGGGACGGAAGTGGCGGGCAAGCTCGCTGTTTTCGTGGTCACCATGAACAGCGTCCAGGAGGCTCGACTGCCACCGCTCGATGCCGCCTTCGCGCAGAGTCTCGGCATCGTCGACGGTGATCTGGGCAAGATGCGCGAGGATGTACGGTCGAACCTTGGCCGCGAAGTGAAACGTCGGGTGCAGGCCCGCACCAAGGATCTCGTGCTCAAGGCCCTGCTCGAGGTTTCGCGGCTGGAGGTGCCGAAGGCTCTGATCGACATGGAAGTCGAAAGGCTGATGGCGGGCATGGCAGAAAGCCTGAAGCAACGTGGCATGAGTGGTGAATCCGCGAACATGCCGCGTGAAGCGTTCGATCAGGAGGCGAGGCGCAGGGTCACCATCGGTCTGATTCTCGCCGAGTTGGTGAAGACGCAAGGTATCAAGGCGCAGCCGGAGCAGGTGAAGGCGATGATCGAAGACTATGCACAGAGCTACGAGCGACCCGAGGAAGTGATTCGCTGGTATTACCAGTCGGCGGACCGCGTGCGCGAGGTCGAGAGCGTGGTGATCGAAAACAACGTCGTCGAGTGGGTGCTGGGCAACGCCAGGGTGGTCGATACGCCGATGCCGTTCGACGACCTGATGGGAGGCTCGAAATGAACTGGGGCAGCATGACCGACGACCGCGCCGGGGATCTGGAGCCGCGCGGTCTCGGGCTCATCCCGATGGTGATCGAGCAAAGCGGCAGGGGCGAACGCGCCTACGACATTTATTCGCGCCTGCTCAAGGAACGCGTCGTGTTTCTGGTCGGGCCGGTGACGGAAATCACCGCGAACCTGATCGTGGCTCAACTTTTGTTCCTCGAGTCCGAAAACCCGGACAAGGACATTTCGTTCTACATCAACTCGCCGGGCGGCTCGGTTTCGGCGGGCATGGCCATCTACGACACCATGCAATTCGTTAAGCCCGACGTATCGACCCTATGCGTCGGCCAGGCTGCCAGCATGGGCGCCTTCCTGCTCACGGCGGGCGCCAAGGGCAAGCGCTTCATCCTGCCGAATTCCCGGGTGATGATTCATCAGCCGCTGGGCGGCTATCAGGGGCAAGCCTCGGATATCGAGATCCATGCCCGTGAGATCCTGTACCTGCGCAGTCGCCTCAACGAACTCATGGCAAAGCACACCGGACGCGACGTCGCGCTGATCGAGAAGGAAACCGATCGTGACAACTTCATGAGCGCCGACGAATCCGTGGTCTACGGGTTGGTCGACAAGGTACTCACGAGTCGCGCCGACACCTGATGTCGCAACCGGCCGCGATGTCGCTGGTCGGCACAACCCCCTAGCGCGGGAGACTGCATCAAATGTCGGAAAAGCCGTCAGGTGAAAAACTGTTGTACTGCTCGTTCTGCGGCAAGAGCCAGCATGAGGTCAGGAAACTGATCGCAGGCCCCTCCGTGTTCATCTGCGACGAGTGCATCGAACTTTGCAACGACATCATCCGCGAGGAAACCAGCGGCGATACCGCGGTCAAGGGCACCAAGTCCGACCTGCCGGTGCCGAGCGAGATCTGCGGCATCCTCGACTCGTATGTCATCGGCCAGGACCAGGCGAAGAAGATTCTTTCCGTCGCGGTCTACAACCACTACAAGCGGCTCAAGACGGTCTCGAAGAAAGACGACGTCGAACTGTCCAAGAGCAACATCCTGCTGGTCGGGCCCACCGGTTCCGGCAAGACCCTGCTTGCCCAGACGCTGGCACGCATGCTCAACGTGCCGTTCGTGATGGCCGACGCCACCACGCTGACCGAAGCAGGCTATGTCGGCGAGGACGTCGAGAACATCATCCAGAAGCTGCTGCAGAAGTGCGACTACGACGTCGACAAGGCGCAGCGCGGCATCGTGTACATCGACGAGATCGACAAGATTTCGCGCAAGTCCGACAACCCCTCGATCACTCGCGATGTGTCGGGTGAGGGTGTGCAGCAGGCTCTGCTCAAGCTGATCGAGGGCACTATCGCCTCGGTGCCGCCACAGGGCGGGCGCAAGCACCCCAACCAGGAGTTCGTGCAGGTCGACACCACCAACATCCTGTTCATCTGCGGCGGCGCGTTCGATGGGCTCGACAAGGTGATCCGGGCCCGCTCCGAGAAAGGCGGGATCGGCTTCGGTGCCGAAGTGAAGAGCCGCGACAATCGCCGGGATGCGAGCGCGGTGCTGCAGAATGTGGAGCCCGAGGACCTGATCAAGTACGGCTTGATCCCCGAGTTCGTCGGTCGCCTGCCGGTGGTCGCGACGCTGGTCGAGCTCGACGAAAAGGCCTTAATCCAGATTCTCACCGAACCCAAGAACGCGCTGATCAAGCAGTACCAGCGCATGTTCAGCATGGAAGGGGTCGAACTGGAGATCCGCGAAGCCGGCCTGATAGCGATCTCGCGCAAGGCCTTGCAGCGCAAGACCGGCGCCCGCGGTCTGCGGTCGATCCTCGAACATGTCCTGCTCGACACGATGTTCGACCTGCCCTCGATGAAGAATGTCGAGAAGGTGGTCATCGACGAAAATGCCATCGTCGGCGATGGCAAACCGCTGATGATCTATTCCGATCAACCACGCGTCGCAGGTTCGGCATGAGCAATCCCGCAATCGCGACAACGGGTCTCGCAGGCAGGCCCTGCGATGGGTCATGAACGGCGTTTTCCTTGAAAACGTCCGTAACCACCCCACCTCCTGATTTGCTGTCTTCCGAATAACTTCCCAGGTGACCCCAATGGAACTTTCCCAAGATCCCTCGGAAAACCGCATAGCGCTTCCGCTGTTGCCGCTGCGGGACGTTGTCGTGTTTCCGCACATGGTGATCCCGTTGTTCGTCGGTCGCCCCAAGTCGATCAAGGCGCTCGAAACGGCCATGGAGGCCGGCAAGAGCATCCTTCTCGTAGCCCAGAAATCCGCCGCGAAGGACGAACCCGCTGCCGAAGACCTCTACCGGATCGGAAGCGTCGCCAATATCCTGCAGATGTTGAAACTCCCCGACGGTACCGTGAAGGTGCTGGTCGAGGGCGTGCAGCGCGCCACGATCGTGGAGATCGCCGACCTCAAGACGCACTACGGTGCCGAAGCGGTGCCCTTCGTCTCGAACGAACTGTCACCCGAGGAAACGCACGAGATAGAGGCAATGCGGCGCGCGATGATCGGGCAGTTCGATCAGTACGTGAAGCTCAACAAGAAGATCCCGCCGGAGATCCTCACGTCGCTCGCCGGCATCGATGAAGCCGGTCGCCTCGCCGACACGATCGCCGCGCACCTGCCGCTCAAGCTCGAGCAGAAGCAGGTCGTGCTCGAGATGTACGACGTGCGCAAGCGGCTCGAGCACCTGCTCGGTCTGCTCGAGGCCGAACTCGACATCCTCCAAGTCGAGAAGCGCATCCGCGGGCGCGTCAAGCGCCAGATGGAGAAGAGCCAGCGCGAGTACTACCTCAACGAACAGGTCAAGGCGATCCAGAAGGAGCTCGGCGACCTCGACGAAGGCGCTGATCTCGACGAGATGGAGAAGCGCATAAAGGGGGCCCATCTGCCCAAGGAGGCGCGCGCCAAGGCCGATGCCGAGCTCAAGAAGCTGCGGCTGATGTCACCGATGTCCGCCGAGGCGACCGTCGTGCGCAATTATATCGATGCGCTCGTGTCGTTGCCCTGGAAGAAGAAGAGCAAGATCAGCAAGGATCTGACCGCTGCCGAAGCCGTGCTCGATCAGGACCACTACGGCCTGGAAAAGGTGAAGGAGCGAATCCTCGAGTATCTCGCGGTGCAGCAGCGAGTCGACAAGGTCAAGGCGCCGATCCTGTGCCTGGTGGGCCCGCCCGGTGTCGGCAAGACGTCGCTGGGGCAATCGATCGCCCGCGCGACCAACCGCAAGTTCATCCGCATGTCGCTCGGTGGAGTGCGCGACGAGGCCGAGATCCGCGGGCACCGTCGCACCTACATCGGGTCCATGCCCGGCAAGATCCTCCAGAACCTGACCAAGGTGGGGGTGCGCTACCCGCTGTTCCTGCTCGATGAAGTCGACAAGATGGGCAGGGACTTCCGCGGCGATCCGGCCTCGGCTCTGCTGGAAGTGCTCGATCCGGAGCAGAACCACACGTTCGTCGATCACTACATCGAGGTCGACTACGACCTGTCGGATGTCATGTTCGTCGCAACGGCAAACAACATGAACATTCCGGCGCCGCTGCTCGACCGGATGGAAGTCATCCGGCTGTCCGGCTACACGGAAGACGAGAAGATCAACATCGCGATGCGCTATCTGCTGCCGAAGCAGATGAAGAACCACGGCCTGCTCGAGAACGAATGCGTGGTCTCCGAGAGCGCGGTGCGTGACATCGTCCGCTACTACACCCGAGAAGCCGGCGTGCGTGCCCTCGAACGCGAGATCTCGAAGATCTCGCGCAAGGTGGTCAAGGCGCTGCTGCTCAAGAAGCGCGAGGGTGTGGTGCAGGTGACGGCGCGCAATCTCGACAAGTATCTCGGTGTGCGTCGATTCACCTTCGGCATGGCGGAAAAGCAGAACCAGGTAGGCCAGGTCACCGGTCTCGCCTGGACCGAGGTCGGCGGCGAACTGCTCACCATCGAAAGTGCCGTGATGTCGGGCAAGGGCAAGATGGTCACGACCGGCAAGCTCGGCGAAGTGATGCAGGAGTCGATACAGGCCGCCCTGACCGTCGTACGCAGCCGTTCGCAGAAGCTCGGCATCAGGCCCGACTTCTACCAGAACAGCGACATCCATATCCACTTGCCGGAAGGCGCGACACCGAAAGACGGCCCCAGCGCCGGCATCGGCATCTGCACCGCGATGGTGTCGTTGCTTACCGGCATTCCGGTGCGGGCCGATGTCGCCATGACCGGCGAGATCACGCTGCGCGGCGAAGTTCTGCCGATCGGTGGCCTCAAGGAGAAGCTGCTGGCGGCGCATCGCGGTGGCATCAAGACCGTGCTCATTCCGGAAGAGAACGTGAAGGACCTGGCCGAGATTCCGGACAACGTCAAGAACCGACTCGATATCCATCCGGTGAGGTGGATCGATCAGGTGCTCGAGCATGCGCTCGAACGTGTGCCGCAACCGCTGCCCGACCCTGTGGCGGCGGCACCGGTCGCGATAGCGACAGCGGTGGATGCGGGCGCTCAGGCGGTGGCGGTGAAGCACTGAGCGCAATCGGTTAGTCGCTTCTTACGGCGTAACATCAGCGCGCCGCGATACGAGTGATCGTGTTGCGGCGCGTTTTTCTTGACACTGGGTTTTTCACCTTGCTATAACGTTTGCACGAAGTGTCAGTGCCTGCCAAGCCGCGCCAATGCTTGCTTGCAGAGCGATCACCGAGATCAGCATGCGCGTTTCCCGGATATCCCGCTCCCGTCGTTCGTCAACCCGCCGAGCACTTCTGCCATCGAAAAATAAAAGGGGACCCACATGAACAAATCGGAACTCATCGACGCCATCGCCACATCCGCCGACATCTCGAAGGCGGCTGCGGGGCGTGCACTCGACGCAACGGTTGCCTCCATCAAGACGTCGCTGCGCAAGGGCGGCATGGTGACCTTGGTCGGATTCGGCACCTTCTATGTGGGCAAGCGCGCGGCACGCAGCGGCCGCAATCCGCGCACAGGCGTCGCCATCAAGATCAAGAGCGCCAAGGTGCCCAAGTTTCGCCCTGGCAAGGCGCTCAAGGACGCGCTAAACTAAGAGGCTTGGCGGTATCCTTATCACGCCCGGTGGGGGGCGATGCCGGAAGGCGTCGGGTGATGTCCGCCTGCATCATCGACCGACGCGGCTACCGGAAGGGTGCTTAGCTCAGTTGGTAGAGCGTCGCCTTTACACGGCGAATGTCGGGAGTTCGAGCCTCTCAGCACCCACCAGCTTTTCGGGTCCGTTCTTGCAACGACGTCGCGAGCAGTAACACGGAGTGGTAGTTCAGTTGGTTAGAATACCGGCCTGTCACGCCGGGGGTCGCGGGTTCGAGTCCCGTCCACTCCGCCAATTCGATAACACGGGCCCTCTGGGCCCGTGTTATGTTTTCTGCTCGGCGTTTCTGCGGTTTGCGGCGAGGCGCTCGAAGCGCAGGCCCGCATCCGTGAGAGCGACTCGGGGGATCAGGATTCGCCCGTCGAACAAGTCGCGCAACGACACCGAGAATTCAACTGCGCCGATGGTCGCTATGGTTGCGCCCTCGGCCGAAGGCGCGTTCTCAAAATAGACGTCCCCAAGCCGGATTGTCGGCGTCAAGCCCAATCGAACATGCAAGTCGGAGATCCTGAATCCTCGATGCGTCTTCCGGGTGACGTAGGATTCCATAGGACTGCGCAACCAGTTCCAGTCGAATACGCGACCAAGCTCAGCAGTGGGTTCTTCACCACTCCACAAACACGCCGACTGCTGCTTTTGCCCCGACACCTCCGTCGGAGTTGGAGCCGGATTTCTGATTTCGGTGTCGATTTCACCTGCTGCTGAGTTTCGTCGCTAATCAGGAAGTATTATGTGCAGAGAGTTGTGTCTGGTCCGTGAACTCCTGGGCCGAGCCGATACTAGTGCCTGCCGGTCTCGGCATCCGGATGTGCGGCGATGCCGCTCGTCGTTTCCGCTGCTGACGAAAGGGTTGCGATGGGGCGTCTTGCCTGGATTGTTTTGCCGCTTATGCTGGCCTGGACCACCGGAGTACTGGCCGAGGTCGACGGCGATGATTTCCTCAAGCTGATGCGCCAGCCCTCGAAGCGTGAGCTGGCCCAGCGCTACATCGACAACGCGGCTGACAAATGGGACGGCAGTGTCTTCTGCACGCCGGAAGAGAGTCGGGCCGATGCCCGTTTCGAGGCGGTGCTGCACTACTTCGAAGAGAATCCGGCGTCGATGTGGCGACCGCAGCGGTATCTGATCATCCAGGGCCTGAGAGCAGCCTTTCCCTGCCCGAAATGAAGATCACCGGCATCACCGTCCACCCCCTGCGCACAGCGCTCGAGCATCCGTTCGCCTTCTCGCAGGGATGGGTCCGGCAGCGCTCGGCGACCATTGTCGAGATCGGCACCGATGCCGGCATCACCGGCTGGGGCGAGGCTTTCGCGCAGGGGCTGGAGCCGCCCGCGATCGCCACCGCCACCATCGAACATGCGCTGACACCGCTGCTGCTCGGCGCGGATCCACGCGACACCGAAGTCCTGTGGCACCGCATGTATCACGCGACCCGCGACTACGGTCGCAAGGGCTCGGTGATCGCCGCGATCAGCGCGATCGACATTGCCCTGTGGGATATCTGCGGCAAGGCCGCGGGACTGCCGGTGCACCGGTTGCTCGGGGGCGCTTTTCGGGATCGGGTGCAGGCCTACGCCACCGGGTTCTACCGGCTGCGCGGACAGGGCGAGGCGGTCCGCCTGGGCGAGGAAGCGCTGGCCCACCTGGCAGCCGGCTTCCGGACCATGAAGGTGAAGCTCGGCTACGGTCTTGCCGACGACGCGGCGGTGATGCAGTCGATCGGCACCGCGCTCGTCGGCCATCCCGTGACCCTGATGGTCGATACCAACCACGCCTACGGCGTTGCCGACGCCATCCGGCTCGGGCGGATGCTCGAACCATTTAACCTGCGATGGTACGAGGAGCCGGTTGCGCCGGAGCATGCGGCTGGCTACCGGGAGGTGCGACGCAGCCTGACGATGCCGATCGCCGGCGGCGAGAACGAGCACACGCTGTACGGTTTTCGCGACTTCTTCGCGGCGGGTGCCGTGGATATCGCGCAACCCGACATCGGGTCCGCGGGCGGATTCACGGCGTGCCGGCACATCATCGCGCTGGCCCAGGCGCATGGGGTGCAGGTGAATCCGCATGTGTGGGGCTCGGCCATCGCGCAGGCGGCATCCCTGCAGCTGATCGCCGCCGTCCCGGTTGCGCATCATTCGATATTCGCCGAGGAGCCGATCTTCGAATACGACCGGTCTTCGCATCCGTTCCGGCAGCAATTGGTGGACGAACCGGTGCAACAGCATGAGGGCTGGATCGACATTCCGTCGCGGCCCGGACTCGGCATCGAGGTGAATCGCGAGGTGCTGGCCCGCTACCGCGCCGAGTGACCGCAGTGCCCTCGGGGGGGAAGGCGCAGCGCAGCGATTCTCGACGAAGGGAATCCCGGAAGCGAAGGGGCAACATCCGCAGGGTTCCCCGAGGAATGTTGCGCCCCCTCGAGGGGGAAGGCGCAGCGCAGCGAAGCCTGGGGGTGGACGTCAACTCTCAGCCCGTTTTTGGTGTGTGGATATTGAGGCCGGCACCTGCCTGGAGCCGGAGGCGATCCAGGCGAATTCTCCAACCTCTTGATCTATAGATGAACAACGCCTGGCACAGGCATTGGGGTGACGAAGCTCGGAGTCAAGCGTCTCGGTGATGCGAGTCACCGCCTCGATTGCCTACTGAGATCCTCCGTGACTTTAGGCCCACCCCTGGTGGGTCTTTTTTTGTCTTTTCACCGCAGCGAGTCGAGGTAGTGAATGAGCGCCGCGCGCTTATCGGGATCGTCCTGCCGATAAAGCATCACGGTGCCAGGCGCGACCGCCTGCGGATCGGTCAGCCAGCGGTCGAGCGCCTGGGCGTCCCAGGTCTTGCCACCCAGTACCTTGGTGAACGCCTCGGAGTAGGTGAAGCCTGCCACGGATCCGGCCCCGCGTCCGACGACACCGAACAGGCCGGGACCCTGCCGGTTCGGTTCACCCGCCTTGAACGTGTGGCACACGCCGCACTGGTTGAGCGCCAGCTTGCGGCCGGCGGCAAGGTCGTCCTGCGCCCATGCCGTCGTGCACATGAGGCCCGCAATCATCATAGGCACGATCCGCCACTTGCTTCGCATCCTGATTCTCCGCATGTGATTCGACGCGCCATGCTATTCACCCCGATCGCGTCCGGGGTGGTAGCGGACTACTACCGCATCGGCAACCGGCGGTCCGTACCTGTGCAGCGGGTCACTGCCTATATCATCGCTGCCGATTCATCGAAAACCAATTTCCCATGATCCAGAAGCTGTTCGAGGGCGCCCTCTGGCGCAGCCGGTTCGTCGTTGTCATCGCCGTCATCGCGAGCATGGTGGCGGGTTTCGCCGTGTTCTACATGACCACGATCGACGTCTGGTACACGGTGGTTCACATGCTCCAGTACGCCGACTCGACGCTCGACGCCGCCGCGCGCAAGGAGCTGCGCGACGACACGGTCACCCACGTCGTCGAAGTGGTGGATGGTTACCTGCTGGCGACCGTTATGCTGATGTTCGCTCTCGGTCTCTACGAACTGTTCGTGAGCGACATCGACGAGGCGCGCGGATCCCGTACCTCGAGCAAGATACTGGTGATCGAAACGCTCGATGATCTCAAGCAACGCCTGGCCAAGGTCATCCTCATGATCCTGATCGTCAAGCTGTTCGAGCACGCGGTGAAGATGACCATCGGTTCGGTTCTCGATCTGCTCTACCTCGGCGGGGCGATCTCGCTGGTCGGTCTCGCCTTGTACCTTACCCATGCATCCGATGGTCCCGAAGTGCGGCCTGCGACTGGTGACAAGGACGCGCACTGAGCGCGGGCTTTCCCGCCGGCGTGACTGATGAACCAGGGCCGTGCGGGCCTGTTCTCAGTGCGGAACGGGCGGAGGTTTGCGGGGTGGCTCCGGCGGGGTGGCGGGTGGGGGTACCTGGGGGCGGGTGCGCCGGTAGTACTCGACCCAGTTCTGCACGTTGCCTTCCTGCACGGCTTCGGCCGCGTCACGGGGGCGCTGCGGTGCAGGCGCGTCGGCGCCGCGACTGGCGCATGCCCAGGCGCAGGCCAGCGCCACGATGATGCCAAGGCAAACAGTATTCATCGACGGATTCTAGCGCCGGACGGGTCCCGGTAAACTGCGGGCATGGCACTTTGGTCATCCCATGCCGTGGTCGAACCCTACGTCACGCGCGACGGTTCCGAGATTCGCGAGCTCATGCATCCGTCGGTGCAGGGCAACCTTGCGCAGAGCCTCGCAGAAGCCACGGTGGCGCCCGGCGGCTCGACCCTGCTGCACCGGCACCTTCGGACCGAGGAGATTTACCACTTCACGCGTGGTAGCGGGTGGATGATCCTGGGTCGCGAGCGTCTGGCTGTGCAGGCTGGTGATACCGTATGCATCCCGCCCGGTGTGGCCCACCGCCTCGAAAATACCGGTGGCGAACCGCTGGTGCTACTGTGTGCCTGCTCCCCTGCCTATTCTCACGACGACACCGAATTACTCACCAAGGACTGACACCATGTACGACCTCGTGATCGCCAATGCCACCATCGCCGACGGCAGCGGCCGTCCCGCGTTTCACGGCAGCCTCGCCGTCACCGACGGCCGTATCGCCGTGATCGGTCCCGATCCCGGCGCGGCGCGCGAGCGCATCGACGCCGACGGTCTCGTGCTTGCGCCCGGCATCATCGATACCCACACCCACTACGACGCGCAGGTCACCTGGGATCCGCATCTCTCCCCATCTCCCGCGCTGGGCGTGAGCACCGTGGTGATGGGCAATTGCGGGTTCACCATCGCCCCGTGCCACCCGGCCGATCGCGACCGGGTCATGCGCAACCTCACCCATGTCGAGGGCATGTCGCTTGCTGCGCTCGAACGCGGGATACAGTGGGATTTCGAGACTTTCCCGCAGTACCTCGACGCCATCGAGCGGCGCGGACTCGGACCCAACGCGGCGGTGTTCGTGGGTCACTCCTCGGTGCGCACCTGGGTCATGGGGTCCGAGGCGTCCTCGCGCGCCGCCGATGCCGGCGAGATCGCCGCCATGCGCGAGCTCGTCGTGGAAGCCATGCGTGCCGGCGCCGTCGGTTTTTCGACCACGGTGTCGCCGCAGCACAATGGCGAGAGCGGCATCCCGATGCCATCCCGGCTCGCCGATGATGCCGAGATGCGATCCCTGACCGGGGCGCTCGCCGAGTCTGGTCATGGCGCGCTGATGATTACCAAGGGCCCCGCCACGCCGGTGCCGTGGCTCGAGGAATTGGCCGCCGCGGCCGGCCGCCCGTTCATCGTGGCGGCACTGCTGCACAGCAACGTCTCTCCCGAGGCCGTGTTCGAGGATCTCGAACACATCGCGTCGGCGCGTGCCCGCGGCCGGCGGCTCTATGGGGCCGTCTCGGCATGCCCGCTGACCTTCGAGTTTACGTTCGAGTCGCCGTATGTGCTCGAGGGCTTGCTGGCCTGGAAGCCGGCCATGGCCGAGCATGATCCGGCGCGTTACCGGGCGCTGCTCGCCGCCGAGTCTTTCCGTGCGGCTGTGCGTGCCGAACTCGATCGGCCGGCACGACGTATGTTCAACGGCGAGTGGCATCTGATGCAGGTGCTGCGGGCTCGCGACGCCGCCAATGCGCACCTGGAAGGTGTCACCGTGGCGGTTGCCGCGGCACGAGCCGGACGCCATCCGCTCGACTGGATGCTCGATCTGGCGCTATCCGAGGATCTCCAGACCCAGTTCATCGCGACGTTGCTCAATTCTGACGAAGACGCGGTACAGCGCATGCTCGTCGATCCGAATGCGCTGGTCTCGTTGTCCGATGCCGGTGCGCATCTGGAGTTTTTTTGCGACGCGGGATTCGGCTTGCATGTGCTCGGGCACTGGGTGCGCGAACGTGGTGCCATGTCGCTCGAACGTGCGGTTCAGCGCCTCACCAGTGAAGCCGCCGCTGCGTTCGGTATCGCCGATCGTGGGCGGCTCGAGAGCGGCGCATGGGCCGACTTGCTGCTGTTCGATCCGGTCGTCGTGGGCCGGGGGGCCGCAAAGCGGCTGCACGACCTGCCCGGCGGGGCGTCTCGCCTGGTGACCCCGGGTCTCGGGGTACATGGCGTGTGGGTCAACGGGCTGCGTCTGGTCGATGGCGCCGGGGCAATACCGGATGCCCCTCTGGCCGGGCGGTTGTTGCGGCAATTCCAGGCATGAGCGGTCGCGCCGGCCCGGCGCGCCGCTCGACGATGTGCGTTGCATGCGAACGGGGCGCCGAGCATGGCGATTTCAGGTAACCGCCCCCGAGCCCATGCCCGGATCCGGCCAGTATCTGAACGACGGGGTGCGGTCACGCGAGGTCTGGGCGTGGGCGTGTTACGACTTCGCCAATTCCGGTTACACCACGGTGGTGATCACTGCCATCTTCAACGCCTATTTTGTCGCGGTCGTGGCGGGCAACGCCGTCTGGGCGACGTTTGCCTGGACGGCGGCACTGTCGGTCTCGTACGCGGTGATCGTGCTGACCGCACCCGTGGTGGGCGCTTGGGCCGATGCTCATGGCGCCAAGAAGCGGGTGCTGCTGATCACCACGATCGGCTGCATCGCCGGGACCACCGCACTCGCGCTCGCCGGGCCGGGTGATCTCGCGCTGGCCGTGGTCGCGCTCGTGGTCTCGAATTTCTTCTTTGGCACCGGCGAGAACATTATCGCCGCCTTCCTGCCCGAACTCGCACGCAGCGAGGCGCTCGGCAAGGTGTCGGGTTGGGGCTGGGCATTCGGCTATCTCGGCGGTCTGGTGAGTCTCGGGCTGTGCCTGGCCTATGTCACGGTCGCGCAGGGTGCCGGGGCGGGCGCGGCCGAGTTCGTTCCGATAACCATGCTGATCACGGCGGCGCTCTTCGCTGTGGCAAGCTTGCCGACATTCATCTTCATGCGCGAACGTGCCGAGCCATCCCCGGTACTAGCGGCAGCGGGAGCTTCCGGTGCGATCGCGCGTACTCTCGCGACGTTGCGCCAGGCTCGCCAGCATCGTGACCTGGCCCGATTCCTGGTCTGCATCCTGTGCTACCAGGCAGGGGTGCAGACCGTCATCGCCCTGGCGGCGATCTATGCCCAGCAGGCAATGGGCTTCAGTACCAGCGACACCATCCTGCTGGTGATGGTGGTCAACGTGACCGCCAGCATCGGCGCCCTCGCGTTCGGCCAGGTGCAGGATCGTCTCGGTCACGTGCGCACCGTTGCCTGCACCCTCCTGGGCTGGTGCTTGACGGTGCTGGTGGCGTGGCAGGCAACCTCGCCGGCGATCTTCTGGGTAGCGGCGAATCTCGCCGGGCTGTGCCTCGGCGCCAGCCAGTCGGCGGGCCGGGCGCTGGTGGGTTATCTGAGCCCCGACGACCGGCGGGCCGAATTTTTCGGTCTCTGGGGCCTGGCCGTGAAGCTGTCGTCGATCCTCGGGCCGCTCACCTACGGCCTGGTCAACTGGTTTTCGGGCGGAGACCACCGGCTCGCCATTCTGGTCACGGGAGGCTTCTTCGTCGCTGGTCTCGGCATACTGGTTGGCGTGGACCCGGCCCGCGGACGGCGGGAACTTGTTGCCGCCGCGGCAGCCGCCAACCCCTGAAAGAGTGACGCCCATCCCCAGGCTGCGCCTTCCCTTCCAGGGGGGGCGCAGCGGCCCTCGGGGGTGAGGCCGGACACGGACAGTCCCTGCGGACTGTCTGTCGCCTGACGAACGACAGCGGCTTCCGGTCGCTGGCACCCTGCGGACGCTGCCGCTCCGGGCGAACCGGCGACCCCTGTTGCCGCTCAGCTTTGCCGGTGCCGTGCCGTATAGTTGTTGCAGGCTATACTGACTTTTCGCATCCATGACCCTTCCCATTCAGGCGACATGCTCGGCTGGCTGAAACCGGCGGCAACCGCCGACCATCCGCTCGCCGACGCGCGGGCAGCGAAGATCATCGTCGACAATCTCGCGGCGCAGAATGCGTCGCAGGCGCTCGAATCGCTGTCGGACCAGCTCGAAGGCTTGCGCGATGCGGTCGGCCTCAAGGCGCAGCGTGGATTCGAGATCATCGATCTGGTCGACAGCGCCGCCAAGCCGTTCCAGCGCAAGCTGTCGCAGGAATTCGTCGGTACCCCGTCGCCCGGCAAGGCCCAGGAAACCCGCATCGCCCATGTCATGGCCGGGTTCTGGCGCCGGCTGTCCGACGCCTACCGGCTGCTGCTGGAGATGCACGAGGCCGGAGACCCGTCGGCGGTCGCCTTGAGGCCGAACCTGGGAACCATCGCCGCGCGGTCCCTGCGCGCGGCGAACCTGCACCTGAAATGGCGGCTGTTCCGCTATTCGCTGGTTTCGCCCGAATTCTGGATGAATGTCGGCCGGATCTATTCGATTGCCGAACGGCACGGCGCTGCCGCCGGCAAGACCACGGTCTACCCCGGGACCTGGGGCGAGTCGAGCGTAGAGCGGGAATTGCTCAAGTTGCTGGCCCTGTCGGTGTCGTCGACCGACAGCCTGCCGCCCATCCAGGTCGAGATCGCCGAGCGCGTATGCGCCCAGTTCTCCGAATTCTTCACGCTGCAGAAGCAGGCGTCGACCGGGTGCCATTTCTGGTTCGACCTGAGCGCTGCCAAGGCGCCGGCGCGCCTGGCCGATCGCATCGCCTTGTCGCACACGATGCGCTTCTTCGGGCCGGCGGGCGCGGCATTCGAGGTCGAGAAGCTCGGCGCCGCCATCCGCGAGAATGGCGTGGTGCCGTCGACGGTCAATCTCGGAGCCGACTATCCCGTCGACCTTGTCCTGCAGACCTTGCGCCACCTGGCGCGCTACTGGGCGCCGCAGCCACCGGCACGCAAGGAAGCGCGGGCTGCTTCCGATGGGCGTATCGACGTCGTGCACGGCCTGGCGGACGTACTGGTTGCCGTCGAGGGAGAAGTCGACGAACTGGAAGACTTCGATCGGCGGATGCAGACCTGGCCGATCGCGAACGAAAGCGCTGGCGGGTTCGGTGCCGTGGCGCCGCCCGCGCGCACCGACTGGGTCGAGATCGGCACCTTGCTCGGCGTGAAATACGAAGACGGCGCGGCGTGGGGCGTCGGTCTGGTCCGCCGCATCAGCCTGGACCCCCACGGCAACCGCTACGTGGGGATCGAGATGTTCGCGCGCGGCGTCATGACCGTGCGGTTGATGCCGTTGCTTGCCGACGGCAGCGCGCATCCCGACGACGAACTCGGGACCGACGCGTTGCTGTTGCCGTCCGCCGTCGACCACAGCCTTGGCAGATTCGAGGTGAATCTGGTGCTCAAGCCCGGGCTGTTCGCGCCCCGCCGCAGCTACGGCATGCGCATGTATGGGTGCCGCTACCTGCTGGTTCCGCGGCGCCTGATCGAGGCTGGGCAGGATTTCGACATCGCCGAATTCAGGGTTCTGCAGCGTTCCTGATCAGTCTTGCTTCGGGCGGAGAGCGGTCTTCGGCCGGAACGCCTTGCAGACATCGTCACGGGTTTCGAGGTAGGGGCCGCCGATCAGGTCGATGCAGTAGGGCACCGCGGCGAAGATGCCCGGTACCAGGATGTCACCCGCCGCGCTGCGCAGGCCCTCGAGGGTTTCGCGGATCGATTTGGGTTGCCCCGGCAGATTGATGATCAGCGCCCCTTTGCGGATCACCGCGACCTGCCGTGACAGGATCGCCGTCGGCACGAACTTCAGGCTGATCTGACGCATCTGCTCGCCGAAGCCCTGCATCACACGGTCGGCCACCGCGAGGGTGGCCTCGGGCGTGATGTCGCGGGGCGCAGGCCCGGTACCACCGGTGGTCAGCACCAGATGGCAGCCTTCGATGTCGATCAGTTCGCGCAGGGCGGACTCGATCTGCGGCTGGTCGTCGGGCACGAGCCGTTCGACGAACCGCACCGGATTGAGCAGCGCTCGATCAAGCCAGTCCGTCAGCGCCGGCAGGCCTTCATCGCGATAGACCCCGCGGGCAGCACGGTCGCTTGCCGATAGCAGGCCAATGGTGACGGCATCCGCGCTCACGAATGCGGGCCTGAAACGTCCGACCGGAAGTCTATCGGGCCGTCGGGTAAATCGCGGGGAGCCTCCTGTGTGTCGGCTTGAAGGCTCGCCACCGGGTCAGGTATCAGGTCGCGCAGCACCTGGAACAGTTCACGGAAAGCGCGCGATGGCTTGCCGGCCTCGCGTTCATGCCGCGCATTGCGGATCAGCGTACGCAGACGCTGCGAATCGGTGGTGGGATGGCTTGCGATCCATTCGGCGGTGGCGGCATCATCGGCCAGCAGGCGCACACGCCAGCGCTCCAGGGTGTGCATCCAGGCGATGTGCTGTGCGGAAACGCCGCGCAGGGCATCGAGCTGTAGTCGAATGGGGGCGGGATCGATGTCGCGCATCACCTTGCCCACGAACTGCAGTTGCCGGCGCAGCGCACCGAACGCATGGATTCGCCTGGCTTCCACCACCGCTTCGCGCAGAACGTCGGGCAGCTCGAGACGCCGCAACTGGTCTTCCGGCAATCCGACCAGAGCCTCGCCCAGAGCCTGCAACTCGATCATGTCGCGTTTCCGGCGCGACTTGCTCGGGGGCAGGGAAGTTGGGTCGAACGGGTCGGTTGCGCGCATGTGTCTTGGTATCATAGCCGATGCCCTCCCCGCTTCTCCTTTCCCGAATCGTCCCCACCTGAATATCGTGCCCGCAAACGACCGCTTTTCCCATGATCCCGACACCTTGCGCTCGATCGCTGCCGACCTGCTCCGCATGGCGTCGGGCCAGGGTGCCAGCAGTGCCGAGGTCGACCTGAGCGAGGGCTTCGGCCAGTCGGTGACCGTGCGCCACGGCGCGACCGAAACCATCGAGTACAACCGTGACAAGGGCGTGAGCGTCACCGTCTACCTGGGTCAGCGCCGTGGCAACGCGTCGACCTCCGACTTCACGCCCCGGGCTCTCGAAGACACCGTCCGCGCCGCGGTGTCGATCGCGCGCCATACCGCCGAAGACCCGTTCGCTGGCCTGGCCGACCCGGATCGACTGGCGCACGATGTCCGTGGTCTCGATCTTTACCATCCCTGGGATATTTCGGTCGAGGACGCGCTCGCCATCGCGCGCGAGTGCGAAGCCGCCGCTCTCGCGGTCGACTCGCGCATCACCAACTCCGAGGGTGGTTCGGTTCACACTCAGCAGTCGCAGTTCGTCTATGCCAATTCGCTCGGATTCGTCGGTGGCTATCCGGGATCGCATCACAGCGTGTCCTGCTCGGTCATTGCCGGAAGCGGTGACGAGATGCAGCGCGACGACTGGTACACGGTCGGTCGCGAACCAGGGGCCCTCGAGGCCCCCGCGGCGGTAGGCGCCAAGGCGGGGCAGCGGTGTGTTGCCCGCCTCGGCAGCCGCAAGATCGCCACGACCCAGACGCCGGTGCTGTTCGAGTCGCCGGTGGCCGCATCGTTGCTCGGGCATTTTGCCGGGGCGGCCAGTGGCGGTAGCCTGTATCGCAAATCGTCGTTCCTACTCGACATGCTCGGCAAGCCGGTGTTCGCGCCCCACGTCCGCATCCGCGATCTTGCCCATGTCGAGCGCGGTCTCGGCAGCAGCCCGTTCGACGACGAAGGCGTCGCCACCGAAGATCGCGAGGTGGTTCTTGCCGGCGTCCTGCAGGGGTATTTTCTCGGCAGCTACTCCGCCCGCAAGCTCGGGATGCAGACCACCGGCAATGCCGGTGGCACCCATAACCTGGTGCTCGATTCCACCGGCGAAGATTTCGAGGCGCTGTTGCGACGCATGGGCACCGGCCTGCTGGTTACCGATTTGATGGGGCAGGGCATCAACATGGTGACCGGCGACTATTCGCGCGGCGCGGCCGGTTTCTGGGTCGAAGGTGGCGAGATTGCCTACCCGGTGCAGGAAATCACCATCGCCGGCAACCTCAAGGACATGTTTCTCGGCATCGCCGCGATCGGCAACGACGCCGTTGCCCGCAGTGCCCGCTGGTGTGGTTCCATCCTCATCGATCGCATGACCGTCGCCGGCGCATAGCAGTAGGACCTCCCCCAGGCTGCGCTCCGCCTTTCCCCAGGGGGCGCAGCATTGCTCGGGAAACCCTGCGGATGCTGCCCCTTCGCTTGTTGCTGTCCCTGCGTTGAAGAGGAACCTGCGGTCTCCGACCTGATCAGCAGCAGCGGCTCACGCCGCTCCATTTGCGGTCTTGTTCGCTGCGAAAGAAATCTTCGCGCGAGAGCGCGGGAATCTCGGAGTGCGTGGCGATGTGCCGGGCGAGATAGCGCTCATAGGCGTCGTCGCCAGTGGCTTCGCGCAGGAAGTCCCAGAGTTTGCGCAGGTCGGCGCGCAGACTGTCTGCGGCAATCGGCATCACACCCCGGCGAGCTGGGTGAGCCGATGTTCGGATTCCGACAGCGGCAGGACTTTCGTGCCGTTCAGGAACCGGAAACTCATCCGCAGCATGTCGGCGATCACCACCCACAGTAGCACCGCGAACAGCATCGCCAGGGCGGCGTCGATGCGCTGTCCGATGATGAGTTGCGGTGCCGCCGCCGCCATGTCGGGCGGCAGGACACCATTGGCGAGCTTCTCCGCCATGTCGCGCGCGCCGGCCAGGAAACCGATCTGCGGATTGGGACTGAACACCTTCTCGATAGCGGCCGATGTGCAGACTATCGAGAGCCAAACCAGTGGCAGACCGGTGACCCAGGCATAGCGCACCTTGCCCATCTTGATGACGATGCCGGTGGCGACGGTCAGTGCGATACCGGCGAGCAACTGGTTCGAGATGCCGAACAGCGGCCACAGGATGTTGACGCCACCGAGAGGATCCTGAACGCCCTGCACCAGGAAGTAGCCCCAGGCCGACACGAACACCAG
>JANMWG010000423.1:0-2381 GCA_031393885.1 Betaproteobacteria bacterium
AGAGGAGCGGCAACTGGGCCAAGATTGTCACCGCGGACGGGGCCGCTGGTTGGGTGTTTGCATCCTATTTTGGATCCGCTGAAGGGCAGGTCAGTTCCGAGCGCGAGGCAGGGGTGGCCGTCTCGCAGCCCTATGTCGAAAGCATTGCAGCTGCCCCACCCGTGGCCACCGCCTTATCCTTCGAAAATCGAAAGCTCGTTACCGATAACGTAGAGGAGCGACCAAGCATTCGGCAACTCGATCCTAAACGGGCTGCGACCAAAGTCCGCGCCTTTCGCCTCGCCAACGATACTGCTTTGAGGTCGTCCCCGTCGAAAAGCTCGACAAAGCTTTCGGTTATCAAAGGCGGATCGAAGCTTTCGGTAACGGAATGGGATGGATCATGGGCTAGGGTAGTGCTGGCGTAATTACCCACCCCTCAATGCGGTCCGGTGCGCGTCACTCGTCGTCGATTTGGGGGTACTGCGGGGGAGCCGTGCCGATCTTGCTGACGATCCTGGGGTAAGCGGCTCCGGGCTCCGCCTTCCCAGTTTCAATAACTTCAACGCGGAAGATCCACTCGTCGCCGTAGTCGTACAAGAAGGTCATTGCCGAGCCCACCTTCTGGAAGGCCGTGATGACGCGCGTGCGCTTCACGCTGCGAGAGCGGCTCCCCTCGATGTCGGCGAAAAGTTCGAACCGCCGGGGCGAGTCGAACAGCTTGCCCGTCAGCTTTGAGTAGAAGCCGTAGGCGTGGTCCATGTCGAAGCCGAATGCCGCTACGATGGCTTCGGCCAGATTGGCGAGCGAGCTCGAACTCGACACCTCGATGTCCCGATAGAGCCGAGCCCGAAGAGAGGCTCGCAAGATCAAGGTTGCGGGCTCAGTCATGGCGGATTTCAGGCGCTGACGCTCTGCAGGATGGTTTTGAAGGGGTTCGCGCCCGGCGCGAGACGAGCCGTGTCGACGACGGTTCGGATGTCGGCTTCGCCTTGTGCGGCCCACATGGCGCGATAGCCGTTGGTGACCTTGCGCTGAATGACGGAAGGTCTGAGCGCGCGCTCGCAGGCGTTGTTTGTCGCATCGACCGATCCGGGCCATAGAGCGAAGGTCAGAAGCTGATTGCGAGCCCGCCTGAACTTGCTCTGGACTTCGCGGGCGAACGCACACGAGGTCGCGGCGGCCAGGATATCGTCGATACTTCGCTCCAGAGCGCGCCGCTTGGCGGCGATGGTCGATGCGGCAAGGGTTCCGACATCATCGGCCAATGCGAAGGCCTTCTTCAGCCAAAGCCTGAGACGCGACGGCAGGACATCCTCGCTTGCCTCCTCGGCATAGGCGACGTCCCGGGCGAGATGGGCAAGGCAGGTCTGGTGTGCATCCGCATGTCCCTGTTGCGCGGCGTAGCGATCGGAGCACCAGACATCGGGCCGATGCCCGTCCATCAGCGTCCGGACCACGATTGCGCCACGTGTCGGAGCGGCTTGATGGACAACCGCCTCGGGGCAACGAAACACCCACTGGTAGGCGTTGCTTCCTTCGATCCGCACGCCGGTCTCGTCGGAGGCGACGACCTTGGCCCGACGCAACGCCGCGATGGCGACGTCGCGCTCGGCCGCGAAGGCACCTTGCGAACGGCGCAGTATGTTCATCAGGCCGCCCTGGCTGATGGTGAGACCGAACAGGTCCGCGAAGACGCCCTGCAGCCGCTCGTAGGACAGGGCCTGGAAGGTTTTGAGATAGGTCGCCACCGCATGCAGCCGCGGCCCGAACGGCGTCCCCCTTGCCTCCTCGGGCATGGCCGCAGGGACAAGGGCGCCGCACGACGGGCAACGAACCGCCAGGCGCCGATGGCGCTCGACCAACGGCTTGATCTCGGGAAACTCGATCTTGTCGTGCGCGCTGACGGTCTCGGCAGCAAGATCGCCGGGCAGGCTGGCGCAGCAGCAGAGGCATTGGTCGGGACGATGGTCGACAACGCGATCGACATCTTCGCTCATGGCACGGCTGTGACCTTCATGACCGGGCTTGGCGCCACCGGGCTTTGCCTTGTCCCGGCGCTCCTTGCGGTCGGTCGACGGTGGCTTCGACGAGGTACGCGACGTCTTCTCCGGACGCTGCATCCGCAATACCAGATCAATCAGTTCTTCCTTCGTCAGACGCTGCAAATCACCACGATCCATAGCCTCATGGATTCAGGGATTTACCCCGCTGACAAGGGGGTGGGTAATTACGCTTCAAGCGTGGCAGACGCTGATCAGTTCCGGAGTTCGACAATGCTTCATGGGTGACTTGATTGAGATCAATGCCGGAACCAATCGGTTGGCGTAGCCTTAATAGTTACGGGTGCTGACGCGCCGGAGTTGATCCATGGAAACATTCCCCCGTTCCGCCGACACCAC
>JANMWG010000426.1:0-2931 GCA_031393885.1 Betaproteobacteria bacterium
AACGCGCGAAATCGATCAAACGGCCGGCGACACCAGCGACATTCACGAGACCCCAGCCGATGCCATGTTGTCTGGCAGGTCGCCGCCTCGCAAGAGGGTTAGTACGCATGCATTACCATGCACTAGCGAAGTAAATTGAACATTGCCGTGCACTTGTCCTGCGGGGCAGCGGGCTCTGTACCATCACAGTACTGTCACGCGGGCCATGCCGTCCCGGTGTTCCTGCCGGACCCCTGCGCCCATCCCGGAACCCCATCGAACCAAGGAGCCCCGCATGATCACGCCGGAGGACGTCGAATACCACACCCCTCCAAATGCCGACTACAAGTGGGCCGAGACCTACATCTTTCCGATCGCCATCCCCGAGGAACACCTGCTGGTGATGGTCTACGTCGCGGCGCGGCCGGCGCTCGGCGTCATGCTCAACGACATTTACGTCTACGGGGCGTTGACAGACAACCGCGCCGAGCTGCTGTACATCGACAGCCAGGTGCACCTGCCGGCGCCAAAGCGATTCTCCGACATCGACTCGCCCTCCGGCCTGCGCATCCGCGCGCTGAAGCCGCCGCGCGAATTTCGAATCGACTATGTCGGCTACGACGACACCGAAATCCATGTCGACTGGAACGGGATCATGGACCCCTTCGATGTCCACGACCCGCTGCACACGCCCCACGCCGTCGGCACGATCGAAGAGAAGATGGCGAAGTCGGGCCTGTCGCGCGCGTGGAAGGGGCACTTCGACATGACCGGCCGGGTCACGGGCACGGTAAAGGTCCGCGGCAAGGAATTCGCGGTCGATTCGCTGGAGCGCATGGACCACAGCTGGGGCGAGCGCGGCGAGCTGTCGCTGCCGGCCATGGACTCGATCTCGGCGCAATTCGACGAGAACCTGGCCTTCCACATCATCACCCACGTCGATCTCGACGCGCCGAGCGGTCGTGACCAGAAGCTGGCGCACGGCTACGTGCTCGAGGACCGCGTCCAGTACGGCATCGCCGAGCTCGACATGACCAGCACCCGACTCGGCGTGACGATTGCCGCGATGCAGATCAAGGTTACCGACGTGCGCGGCAGGGTGTTTGTCCTGAACGCGATGGCCGACGTGGGGGGGCCCTGGAATATTTACGCGACCACTTGCTACACCGCGCTGATGCGCTGGACGCTGGGCGACCGGGTCGGCTACGGCGTCGTCATGGAGGTGCTGCCCATCGCTGCTCTGACGCGCAGGCGCGGCCGCCGCTGGACCGACTGGCCGGCGTCGATCACGACCGGCTGATGCCGCGCCCGCAGACCTTGCAAACAATGGGCGGAGCCGCCAGACATGCCTGATACAGCAACCGATCCCGGCGTGCGCCACCTGGCCGATGTGCTGGGTGTCGGCCACGCGCTTCGCGACGCACCCGACGAAGGCTTCATCGCCAGGATGAAAAGCCGGTTCCCGACCGAGCGCGAGTTCGACAAGATGTTGACGCGCAAGGCACGGCAACGCAGCTTTCCGCGCCGCACGGCGACGACGCTGAACGATTTTGCGATCTGCCTCGACGCCTTTCTGCGCGACCATGTCCAGGGCCGATTTGAGGTCTCGCGGCTGCGCTGGATGTCGGGGGGCGGCTCCAAGATCCAGCTCGCCTTCTCGCTGGACTGGAACGATCCCGAGAGCGGCCGCACGAGCACCGACCTGGTGATCCGCATGGAGCCGCAGGAGTCGCTGAACGCGACCAGCCGGCTCCGGGAATCGCAGCTGCTGCGCGCCTTTGCCGGCACGCTGCCGGTACCGCGCGTCTACTGGGTAGACGACGAGGGCCGGTGGTTCCCGGAGCCGTCGCTCATCTATGCGTTCGCCCACGGGGTCAGCAAGCCGACGGCGATCGAGGGCCGGGTCGGCGGCGTGGCCAGCGACTTCGGCAGCCGGCTGCGCCCCTTGCTCGGCCCCCAGTTCGTCGATCACCTCGCGGCGATCCACAGCTTCGACTTCGGCATGTCGGATCTCGGCGCCTTCGACGTGCCGAAGATCGACACCACTGAAAGCGCCCTGTGGCAGCTGAACCGGGCGCGCCGCGTCTGGGAGGAAGACCGCGGTGAGGACCTGCCACTCCTAGAGATCGCCAGCAACTGGCTCGAGCGCAACCTGCCGACGCTGGACCGTGTCAGCGTGCTGCACGGCGACTACCGTTCTGGCAACTTTCTGTTCGACGAGCCGACCGGCAAGATCACGGCCTGGCTCGACTGGGAACGCGGCTATCTGGGCGACCGCCACCGCGACCTGGCGTGGATCACGATCCCGCAGTTCGGCCATTACACCGATGACGCTGGTGACGGCACGACCTATCTGGTCTCGGGCCTGGTGCCGCTGAAGGAGTTCTACGCCCGCTACGAGGCCGCCTCAGGGCTGAAGGTTGACATGGCGAAGCTGCGCTACTACCGCATCCTCAACAACTACCAGCTCGTTGCCTCGACGCTGGGCACTGCCTACCGGGTGGCCCGGCTCGGCAGGTCGCACCAGGACGTCCTGCTGACCTGGATCGAAGGCGTCGTGTATTCGGTCGCCGACGACCTCCGCGTCGCCCTGATGGAGGAGACCGCCTGATGGCCGACCACACGATCAACGCCCTGAGTGCGGCAGCCCGAGCCCTGGACGAAGTGATCTTCGACGCCGTCGATGCGGGTCATCCGCTGGCGCGCGAGCAGACGCGGCTGGTTTCGAAATACCTGAAGCTGCTGCAGAGCCGCCTGGAGTACGCCTACGACCGCAACCGGTTCGAGCTGAGCCACTACACCGACCTCGCTGGCGACCTGCTCGCCGATGCCGGCACGCTGTCGCCGGCCATCGCCGCGGCACTCGGTTTGGCAGCCGAGGAAGGCCGGCGTCTGCGCGACCTGCCGGGCGCGCGCGCGCCGGATCTGCAGGCCGCTGCGCAACGATTGGCT
>JANMWG010000539.1:0-3274 GCA_031393885.1 Betaproteobacteria bacterium
CGAAGATCCAGTAGCGCCCCCACAGCTCGCGCATGAACGGATGGGTGTTCTCGAGCGCCACCGGTCCGCGCGTGGCCTTGCGGATGTGCGCGATCACGTTGAGCGAGCGGATCGGATAGCTGCGCACCAGTTGCGCCACGGGCGAGTCGGCGGCCGATGCCGAATCGACATAGAGCCGGCAGCCCCTGCCCTCGAAGAACGCGATGCCCCAGCCGTCGGCGTGATCGTCTGTGCGTCCACCCCGCTGCTGGAAGCCGGTAAACGAGAACACGATGTCGGTGGGGACGTTGCAATTCATCCCGAGAAGCTGGCACATGGCTTTGAGTATGATCGACGCCGGATCGACACGGCTATCGGATGGACGGCATCCGCTGGCCGGCAGCGTCGTATTTGTGAATCAGGTTATGACCGGATGTTATTTCACCACACGCGGTTCAGGCCGTAGCCTTATTGCTTTCCGTTGGTAACCAAAAGGAGCGATCATCGGGCCTCGCCCGGGGCGTTGCTCCCGACGCATCGGGCTGGTCACGATCCCGGGCGCTGGCAACAGGCGGCGACCACGCTGCCTCAAAGGAGGAATCATGGCAGTCGTCTTGCAGGATTCACCGGCGCAGGCCGTTCTCGCCGAGTCGCGGCTTGCCGCGCAAGCCAAGGGCCTCCCCTTCGCCGGTGGCATCGCCCCCAAGGACGCCTGGTGGCTGTTCGAGACCGGCCAGGCGACGCTGGTCGACGTCCGGTCGGCCGAGGAGCGCAAGTTCGTGGGCCACGTGCCGAACAGCCTGCATGTGCCCTGGGCAACGGGCACCAACCTCACCCGCAACCCGCGTTTCGCCCGCGAGCTCGAGGCCAAGGTGGGCAAGACCGACCTGGTGCTGCTGCTGTGCCGCAGCGGCAAGCGCTCGGCGCTCGCCGCCGAAGTGGCCGCGAAGGCGGGCTTCACCCAGGTATTCAACGTGCTCGAAGGCTTCGAGGGCGAGATCAACGAACAGGGCCGGCGCGGCACCGCGGACGGCTGGCGTTTCCGGGGCCTGCCCTGGGTCCAGGATTGAGTGGATTCGTGACCAACGACACCACCGGGATCGACCTCACCCGCATCGTCGCCGGGCTGAAGGGCGCCCGCGAGCGCTGGCGCACGCGGGTCAAGCGTCCGCTCGAATCCGGCCCGCGCGAGTTCCCGTCGCGCGAAGCGGTCGCGCGCATCACCGATGGCCTGCGCGGCGCGCTGTTTCCCATGCGATTGGGCCCGCCCGAGCTGCGGCAGGAGAACGAAGACTATTACATCGGTCACACGCTCCATACCGTGCTCGACGCCCTGGTGGTGCAGATGCGGCTCGAATACGGGCAATCCGCCCGGCAGCGCGGCGAGGACGATGACGCGGTTCAGGCGCGTTCAGTCGCGGCGGCGCGCGAATTCGCCAATACGCTGCCGCGCATCCGCGAGATCCTCGACACCGATGTGCTGGCCGCCTACGAGGGCGATCCCGCGGCGCGCAGCGTCGACGAAGTGCTGCTCTGCTATCCCGGCATCGAGGCCATGATCCACCATCGCCTGGCCCACCAGCTCTACCGTCTCGACCTGCCTCTGCTGGCACGCCTGGTCGCCGAGAAGGCCCACGGCCAGACCGGCATCGACATCCACCCCGGTGCGCAGATCGAGGAAGGCTTCTTCATCGACCACGGCACCGGTGTCGTCATCGGCGAGACCGCCGTCATCGGCCGGCATGTGCGGCTGTACCAGGCGGTCACGCTGGGGGCAAAGCGCTTCCCCACGGACGAGGACGGGCACCTCCAGAAAGGGCTCGCGCGCCACCCGATTCTCGAAGACGATGTCATCATCTACGCCGGTGCGACCATCCTGGGGCGCGTCACCATCGGGCGTGGATCCACCATCGGCGGCAACGTCTGGCTCACGCGCAGCGTCCCGCCGGGCAGCCACGTGACCCAGGCGAGCAGCCAGCACGAAATCATCGACGCCCCGGTTCGCGTCTGAACCGTGGCGGTCACCTTTTCAACCTAGGAGTCCCGCATGGCCGACAACAAGGCAGATCACCTGGCGCTGGGCGACAACGCCGCCCGGCAGCTGGCCAACACCACCAAGACCGCGCCGCAGCTCTCGACCATCAGCCCGCGCTGGCTGGTGCACTTGCTGCAGTGGCTCCCGGTCGAGGCTGGCATCTACCGCCTCAACCAGGTCAAGAATCCGGAGGACGTTCTGGTCGCCTGCGCCAAGCGCGACGAGTCCGACCTGCCCACCACGTTCGTCGACTACGAAGACCAGCCGCGCGAGTATTTCCTCAACGCGGTGGCCACGATCCTCGACGTGCACACGCGCGTGTCGGACCTCTACAGCAGCCCCTATGACCAGATCAAGGAGCAGTTGCGCCTCACCATCGAGATCATCAAGGAAAAGCAGGAAAGCGAGCTCATCAACAACCCCGACTACGGCTTGCTCGCAAGTGTCGCCGAAGAACAGCGGGTGTTCCCGCTCACCGGCGCGCCCACCCCCGACGATCTCGACGAACTGCTCACCAAGGTATGGAAGGAACCGGCGTTCTTCCTGACCCATCCGGCCGCCATCGCCGCTTTCGGCCGCGAATGCACGCGTCGCGGCGTCCCCCCGCCCACGGTCAGCCTGTTCGGTGCCCAGTTCCTCACCTGGCGCGGCATTCCCCTGATCCCGTCCGACAAGGTGCTGGTCGCCGACGGCAAGACCAAGATCATCCTGCTGCGCGTGGGCGACAAGCGCCAGGGCGTCGTGGGCCTGTTCCAGCCCGGCCTGCCGGGCGAGCAGAGTCCCGGCCTGTCGGTGCGCTTCATGGGCATCAGCCGCAACGCCATCGCGTCGTACCTGATCTCGCTGTATTGCTCGCTGGCGGTACTCACCCCCGACGCGCTCGCCGTGCTCGAAGACGTCGAGATCGGCAAGTACCATGACTACCCCGATACCTACAAGTGAGATGGCGGGTCTGACCGCGCCTCCCGGCCTGCCCGACGTCGCGACGCTCGCGCGGCTGGCCGGAGAATTCTTCAACGCCCTGCCCGGTACCTCGGTGCCCGGCACGACCGCGTTGACGGCAGTCGCGCCGCCGGTCGCCGCATCTGAACCGCAAGGCACCATCCCCGGCGGGGGCGTATCGGCGGCGTTGCCTGCCGGATCGAGTCGTCAGGGATTGCCCGCGGTCGATCCCGGCGTCCTGTCGCTGGGCGGTCCTCCCGACCCGCAGGGACAGCTCGCCACGGCACCCGGCCGGGCACCGCACAGCGCGTCCACCAA
>JANMWG010000008.1:0-2859 GCA_031393885.1 Betaproteobacteria bacterium
ATCGGCCTGATCATGCTCGGCGTCGTGCTGTTCCTGAATGGCGGGCTGTTCGGCATCAAGCCCCAGTTCCGCGCCTGGCGCGAGAAGAAGAAGAGCGAGCGCCGATCCACCCGTGCCGAAAAAGGAGGCGAGATGCTGCCCGAAGAAGCCACCGAGACCCGCGACAAGGACCTCATCTACTGGCGCCGCTACGACAAGATGCAGCGCGACTATCTCAAGAAGCTGGTGTCGCCCGAGTTGATCGAGGAGCACAGCCGCTGTCCCCTGGGCCAGCACAGCGAGGCTCTCGAGCGCTTGCTGTTGTACTTCCGCCGGGCACCCCTGTCCGACAAGTACGCGCTCATCGCCGTCGAACCCTTCAAGGCCTATCGCATCGTCGCGCTCTCCGGTCAGCGCGGCGTGGCACCGCGCATCGTGGAGGAAAAGACCTACGGCTCCCAGGAAGAGGCCTACCACGGTGTCTTCATGCGCCGCGTGCAAGACCTTTTCGAATCATGACGACCCCCCCAAGCTCTCATTCGTTCGCTACCCCCCAATGGGGGGCCAGCGCCCTTGGGAGCGGCCCGGCGGGCGCTGTGACCCCGTCATGTCCATTCCGTTTTGCTGCCACGGAGCGTAAATGGCACAGGTAAAGCTGTTCGGTTACGCGAGCAAGATCTCGGTCAAGCCCGCGGAAACCATCGAGTTCCATGTCAACGCCGACGGCACCACGCAGGCGCAGGCGCAACTGGTCCGGCTCATCCATGGCGACGAGCATCCGGCGGGCCCGGGTCTGGTCGAAGAAGAGATCGCGTGCGAAGCCAACGGCGAGTGGACCGTGCGCAAGCAGTACACGCAGCTCGGCTCCTACCTCGAGGTCGCCGACCCGCAGGGTCGACTGGCACTGGAAGGCAGCCTCACCATCTGTGCGTTCGTCTACTCCAGCCTGCCGCTGGCCGGACTGCGGCAGGCGCTCGTGGGCCGCTGGCACAACCAGCGCAACTTCGGCTACTGCCTGGGCATCACCCAGCAGGGCCATCTGGAGTTCTGGGTGGGGCAGGGCGACCAGGTCGACTATGTGCAGACCGAAGTGCCGCTGCTGGCCGAGATGTGGTATTTCGTCGCGGCGAGTTTCGATGCCGCGTCAGGTCGCGCGACCGTGCACCAGGAAAGCGTCGCCAACCGCTACAACAGCCTGCTCGGGCGCGTGAGTCCCATCGACTACCGCTCGCACGTGAGCGAGGTGTTCCGGTTCCGCCAGAAGCATCTGCCCGAGACGCCGTTTCTGATGGCCGGCTCGCGCGACTGGCACGAGACGCGGGGCGAATTCGTGTCGCAGACGTTCTGCGGCAAGCTGGACCGACCCGCCGTGTACGACCGCGCGCTCGACTGGGGCGAACTCTCGCGGCTCATGAAGGGCGAAGCGCCGGACCGCAACGGGTTGGTGGCCTACTGGGACACCAGCGCGGGCTACACCGATCAGGGCATCGGCGATACGGTGGTGGACGTCGGTCCGCATGGCCTGCATGCGGAAGGCTACAACCGGCCGGTGCGCGGGCAGACCGGCTGGAACTGGAACGGTCGCAACGACTGCTTCCGTCTCGCTCCACACGAATACGGCGGCATCGAGTTCCACTACGAAGTGATGATCTCGTCCGACTGGGAGGTCACGCGCAGCGTCACGCTGCCGGTCTCGCTGAAGAGCGGCGCCTATGCCATGCGCCTGCGTGCCGGCGACGGGCTTGGCCTGGGCGAGGAGTACATCGTGTTCTTCGTGCGGCCGCTGAAACCGAAGGCGCCGATCGCGTTCCTGTTCCCCACCGCGAGCTATCTTGCCTACGCCAACGAGCACCTGAGCTTCGACGCGCAGATCATCCAGCCGATGACGGGCCAGCCGCCGATCGTCACCGACATCGACATCGAGATGTACAAGAACAAGGAATTCGGCCTGTCGACCTACGACGCCTGGGAGGACGGCAACGGTGTGTGCTACAGCTCGTATCGTCGGCCGATCGTCAACATGCGGCCGAAGCATCGCATCTCCAGCATGGGTATCACCTGGCAGTTCCCGGCCGACCTGTCGATCGTCGCGTGGTTGGAACACAAGGGCTATGACTACGAGGTGCTCACCGACGAGGACCTGCATCGCGACGGCGTGGCCGCGCTGGCCCCCTACCGCTGCGTGCTGACAGGCACTCATCCGGAGTACTACTCGGAGCAGATGCTCGACGCCACCGAAGACTATATCGCCGGCGGCGGGCGCTACATCTACATGGGCGGCAACGGCTACTACTGGAATGTCGCGTTCCGGCCCGATGAACCGTGGATCATGGAAGTGCGCAAGCTCGACTCGGGCATGCGCGCCTGGAACGCGCGGCCCGGCGAACACTATCTCGCCACCACCGGCCAGAAGAGCGGCCTGTGGAAGAACCTCGGGCGACCGCCGCAGAAGATGGTCGGCGTGGGCTTCATCGCGGAAGGCTTCGAGACCAGCCGCCCGTACCGCCGCATGCCCGACAGCTACCACCGTACCGTCGACTGGATCATGAAGGGGGTCGAAGGCGAGATGATCGGCACCAGCGGGCTCGCCTACGGCGGCGCCGCCGGCATCGAGCTCGACCGCTACGACCTGTCGCTCGGCACGCCGCCGCATGCGCGCATCCTCGCCTCGTCCGGCGGGCACAGCGACAACTACCTGCTGGCGATCGAGGAGATCCTCTATCCCTATCCCGGCCTGAGCGGCTCGCAGGATTACCGCATCCGCGGCGACATGGTGTATTTCTCCGCGCCCAACAACGGCGCCGTGTTCTGCGGCGGATCGATCGCCTTCGGTCAGGCGCTCCCCGCCGACGGCTTCAAGAACAACGTGTCGACCGTGCT
>JANMWG010000099.1:0-2502 GCA_031393885.1 Betaproteobacteria bacterium
TGGCACCCCGGATTCGTTCACGCGCCCCGAGGACACGGTCGTCACCGGCAACGTGCTCGCGAACGATACCGATGTCGATGGCGATACGCTCTCGGCATCGCTGGTCACGGGCCCGGTCCACGGCGTGCTGTCCCTTGGTACCAACGGTGGATTCATCTACACGCCGTCGGCCAACTACTTCGGCCCCGACAGCTTCACCTACCGCGCCGCCGACGGCACGCTGCAAAGTGCCGTCACCACCGTCAGCCTCACCCTGACCGCGGTCAACGACGCGCCGGTCGGTGCGGCGGATAGCTTCACCGGTCCGGAAGACGTGGCGATCGGCGGCAATGTGCTGGTCAACGACACCGACGTCGAAACCCAGCCTGTTGCCGGCGGCGTGATCAACCTCACCGCCGAACTGGTCAGCGGACCCGCCAACGGCACGCTCGCCTTCAACGCCGATGGCACGTTCCTGTTCACGCCGGCTGCCAACTTCGCCGGCAGCGCGAGCTTCGTCTACCGCGCCAGCGACGGTGTCGCGACCAGCGGCCCGACCACGGTGACTCTCGATCTGACCCCGGTGAACGATGCGCCGGTCATCGCCGGCATCGACGATCGCGCCGTCGGTGAGGGCGATGTCGTCGATATCGAACTCACCGTCAACGATCCGGACGCCGGCGATACCCGAGTGTTCGAACTCGTCAACGGCCCAGCCGGTGGCATCGTCACCGCCGACGGGCACTTCCAGTGGACCGCTCCAGCCACCACGCCGATCGCCCCTGGCAATGTCTTCGACGTGACCGTGAAGGTCACCGATGGCGCCGGCGCCGCCGACACCGAGAGCTTCAGCCTCACGGTCGAGCCGATCCCGCTGCGGGTGGTGAGCCTCACGCCCGGCACCAGCGGCTTCTCGGTGCGCTTCAACCGCGCGGTCGAGACCTCGCAGGTCAATCTGTATGGTGACGACGACCGTCCGGTGCCGGTGTTCGGGGCGCCCGACGTACGGGTCCAGGCGGTCGGTGCGACCAAGCCATTGAGCGGCTCCGTGGTGTTCGACGCCGACAAGCAGGGCTTCACCTGGGTGCGCACCGGTGCGGCATTCAACGGCGGCAGCTACGACATCCGCCTGTCGGCCGCTGCCAACGGCTTCGTCGACCAGACCGCCGCCCACCGTGGACTCGACGGCAACCAGGATGGCATCGCCGGCGATGACTTCATCACCCGCATCACCATCGCCGCGCCGGCCGGCATCCGTACGCTGTCGCTGCCCGACTTCATGCGCGGTCCGGGGCAAGGCGTTGCGCTGCAGAACGCCGGCCTGCCGCTCACGCTTTCCGATGGCGCCGGGGTGCGAACGGTGCGCGTCGAGATCGCCCACAGCGAGACGATGCTCGGCATCAGCGGGTTTACGTTGAGCGCACCGGCACTTGCCGCGGGCGGGCTCGCGACGCTGGTGACGACACCTGGTGTCGGCGGCGCGCCTGACGTCACCACCCTGACCATCACCTTCGCCACTGCGCTGGGTGCGGGTCCAGTGTCTCTCGGGCAACTGAGCGCGACCGTGCCGACCACGGCAGCCTATGGCGCCGGGCAGATTCTCGACCTGCGCAATGTACTGATCACCGGTGCTGGCGGCGGCACCATCGCTGCACGTGCCGATGACGCCTACCAGCTGGTGGGTTATATCGGCGATGTCACCGGCAACGGTGGCTACAGCACGCTCGACCTCGCGCGGATGCAGCCGGTGCTCTCGCGGATGGCGACGCCGGGCGGGTTCACCGCAGGCTTCGGCGCCTGGCGCCTGAGCGATCCGCTGGTCGTGGCCGACGTGAACGGCAACGGCAGCTTCAATGCGATCGACCAGTTGCGCCTGTTCCAGCACCTCAGTGGCGCGTCGGCCGCGATCACCGGCATCCCGCCGCTGCCGCCGGGCGCCGTGCCACTCATCTTTGCCGGGCCCGACCCGGTGGTCAGCATCGGTGCCAACCCGACCGGCACGCCCGGCGGTACCGTGACCGTGCCGGTGAACCTCGATCTCGCCGCCGGTCTGGAATCGGCCCAGATCGAGATCGGGTACGACCCGACGGTGCTGGAGGTCGTCATGGTGCGCAAAGGTACCCTCACCGGCGACTTCCAGTGGTTCATCGTCAAGCAGGAGGCCGGCCTGATTCGCATCGACACCAGTCGTATCGGTGCCCTGGACGGCGGCGCCGGCAGCCTGGTGGACATCGTGTTCCGGATCAAGGCCGATGTGGGTGCCGGCACCACCTCGACCCGGGTGGATCTGCGCAACGCCACGCTCAACGAGACCCGGCTCACCCTGAATCCGGTGCCGCAGCCAGGCCCGGATGCCACCGACGGCAGCATCGGCATCCGGCCGCCGGCCGCGACCCGCAATGATGGCGCGCCGGCCGGCGTCGACTGGACCCGCGCCTTCGAGACCCACCGGCAGAACGCCGGCCAGACCCCGCCGGCCCCGCCGGCCGCGGACTGGATGAACGCCGCCTGGGCGAAAGACCT
>JANMWG010000303.1:0-2426 GCA_031393885.1 Betaproteobacteria bacterium
GTGGAGGTCTGAGATGAACGACAAGAGCAAACACGGCAACCGGCTCAGGGACCTGGCCAAGGTCATCCGCAGCAAGAACTCGGGCCCGTTCGAACTAACATTCGACGTGATCTTCTCGCATCCCGAGCCGTACCGGCGCGTTAAGGAGAGCGGCGTGCTCACCCGCGAGCTGGTGTGCCGCCTCTACGGCGTGCCTGACGATGCCATCGTCGCGTTCATGTTCTTCGACCCGGCGCTGGCCTTCAAATTTACGCTGCGCCGAGGCTGGGCGCAGGGCAGCATCGGCGAGCGCGACACCTTCGGTGCGCAGCAGCACGCGCCGTTGATGGAGATCGAGATCCCGGGCCAAGCCACTGATCAAGCGTCGGCGATGCAGTGAGTACCACGGCCTTTTTCAGGACACCGCCATGACCTCATCCAGCACCTTGCCGAACGCGTCGACGCCGCAGGGGAATCGATCCCGGCAGGCCGTGGAAGCGCGTGAGCAGCAACGGCATTCCGGACTATAATTTTTTGTGGCACTGCAAGGGTTTGCTTGCGATGTTGCCGGTGTCGCTCGCTTGCCAAGTGTGCATCGGCCTTCGTCGCAGGAGTCTTACTTCCCGTCGACCGTCGACGGCGGATCCCTGGCCGCGAAGACCTTTGACAGACTACCGTGAATGTGCCTGGGCGGAACAAGGCTAGCCAAACCGAGGGACACTGATGATGACAACAGTCGAGCGTATAACATTACCCGCCGCCGATCACCCGATGTGGATTGACGGCGCACCGGTCGAATCGGCCTCGGGTCGGTGGCGAGACAGCATCGATCCGTATACCGGCAAGGTCTGGGCGCGGGTCGCCGAAGGCGGTCCCGAAGACGTCGGCCTGGCCGTCCAGGCGGCCCGCAGAGCCCTTGAATCAGGGCCTTGGTCCCGGATGTCCGGAAAGGACCGTCGAGGACTCATGCTCGAGCTTGCCCGGCTCCTTCGACGCGACGCCGCCAAGATCGCCGAAATCGAGACCCGCGACAACGGCAAGCTATATCGCGAATCGCTCGGGATGGTCGAAGCCTCGGCGGGCTGGTACGAGTACTTCGCCGGTTGGGCGGACAAGATTCAAGGCGATGTCATTCCGGTCGACCGGAGCTCGCTGCACATCTATACGGTCCGCGAGCCGATCGGGGTGGTGGCGGCGATCACCGCATGGAACTCACCGATCCTGATGGCCGCCTACAAGCTCGGCCCCGGACTGGCCGCGGGTTGCACCTTCGTCTTGAAGCCCGCCGAGCACACGCCGATCAGCACGCTTGCATTCGTCAAGCTCACGGCAGAGGCGGGGTTTCCGCCCGGTGTCCTCAACGTCGTGACCGGTGACGGGCCTTCGGTGGGGCAGCCGCTGGTCTCGCATCCCGGAGTGAACAAGGTGGCGTTCACCGGCTCGACCGCCACTGGAATCAGGGTCGCCACCGCGGCGGCCGCCCACTTGGCTCCGGTGATGCTCGAGCTGGGGGGCAAGTCACCCCAGATCGTTTTCAAGGACGCCGACCTCGCGAAGGCTGCCGAGGGTATCGCCGGTGGCATCTTCGCGGCCGCCGGGCAATCCTGCGTGGCGGGGTCACGGCTCTACGTTCATCAAAGCGTCGCAGACGAGTTGCGAGGGCTCGTGATCCAACGGGCGACCAACCTCCGCATGGGCGATCCTCTCCGCCAGGAAACCGACCTGGGACCGCTGTCGTTCGAGCACCACATGAATCGAGTACTCGGGTTCATTGAGACCGGGAGGACCGGCGGCGCTCGCGTCCTGACCGGCGGGGTGCGCTCCACGCGGCCCGACCTGGCATCGGGTTTCTTTGTAGAGCCGACAGTCCTCGAGGGCGTCACGCCACATTCCGAAGTGGTGACCGAGGAGATCTTCGGGCCGGTCCTTTCCATGATGACCTTCGACACGGACGAAGAAGCCATCGCGAGCGCCAACAGCTCCCGCTACGGCCTCGCCGCCGGCATCTGGACACGAGACGTTGGCCGCGCGCACCGCATGGCCCGCGCGCTGCAAGCCGGCACGGTGTGGGTGAACGCCTACCGTATGGTCAATCACGCGGTGCCCTTCGGCGGCTACAAGGACAGCGGCTACGGTCGTGAGAACGGCGCTGATTCTCTTCGTGAGTTCACGCGTACTAAGGCGGTGTGGGTGGAGACGGCCGAGTCCTGAGGAAGTCTTTCCATCGGCCGAGGCAACCTGCTAGCACCACACTGATTGACCCCAAGCCTGCAAACCAATGACTCCGACCACTGCTGAAATTCCCAACATCGTCCGTTTCTCAGACGCCGACGCCGTCGTCCACTCCGCCGTCGGCGGCAAGGCCGCCAGCCTCGGGCGCTTGACCCGCGCCGGCTTTCCGGTACCGCCTGGCTTCACCGTCTCGACCACCGGCTACAGCGCTTTTC
>JANMWG010000130.1:0-5857 GCA_031393885.1 Betaproteobacteria bacterium
CCGGTGCCGGCATAGACCACGAGCTTGGACAGCGGTGTCGCGACGCTGAGCGCGACGCCGTCGCTGTCGAGCGGGCTGAGCTTGATGTCGCCGATGGAGAGCGACGGGAACTGATCGGTCAGCGGCGTCCAGGTGGTGCCACCGTCGATGGTCCGCCAGACGCCGCCATTGGTGGAACCGGCAAACAGGATGTTGCCGTTGAACGGATGTGCCGCGAGCGACTGGACCGCGCCCGACACCGGGTTGCCGCCCGGGATCGAGACCTGCCCGTTGAGGATGGGGCCCGGCCCCTGCTGGATCCAGGACGGGATGCCCTGTTCGACGATGGTGCCCTGCGCGCCGATGAAGGTCTCGACGTTGCGGACAAAGATGAAGTCGCCAGCGCTCTCGATCGCCGCCGACCCGTCGGAGAAGCGGATCACGGTGGACGGAACCGCGCTCACGTCGAGGGTATCGTTGTCGGCGCCACCGTCGATCACCATTTCGCTCGTGAGGAACAGCGCGTCGAGTTTGATCGTGTCGTTGCCCGCGCCGGTATCGATGGTGATGCGGCCCGACGGGGCCCGGGTGGTGAGGTCCTCGAAGGTGCCGTTGACGCTGTCGATCAGGATGCTGTCGACGCCGAAATCGTCGATGCGCACCGAGTCGTTGCCGTTGGTGCCGACATTGCTGCCGATGTTGAACACCTTGTTGACGGCAACGCTGTTGTCGACGGTGGGCTCGAGGCCACGGTAGGCGAGCACATAGGAATCGAGCCGAATGGTTCCGGAATCCGGCCCGGTGGTGGTGTAGACGGCGATATCGACGGTGCGTGGCGCGAGCACCAGGCTGTCGAAACCGCCGGCACCGCCATCCACCAGCCCGACAGTCGAATCGGGACCGACCAGAAAGGTGTCGCGATCGTTGCTGCCGCCGATCACGGTCGGCACGTCACCGACGATGTTCCAGATGGTTTCCGGGGTGCCGCGCCATTCGACCGGCGGCGTGATCGCCGGGCTGATCGAGTCCGGGCCGGCATGCACCGTCGTGGTGACCGGCGGCGTCACGCTCTGTTGCAACTGGCTGGCGATGGCCGGTCCGACCAGGGGCGACACGATATCGGCAGACATCAGGAGGCGGCTCTCGAGCGCCTCGAACATCACCTTGCGCTTGAATGGAATGGCCGTCTTGTGCCGTCCCGCACGGGCTAGGCGGCCAAACCATTTTTCTTTGAACAAGCGCGCAAGCGTTGCCATCTGCGTCTCCAGCAGACAGCCGGCACGGCACCTTAAGACGAGCGCGGAGGACCGAGGCCTGACCCCGGTCGCCGCTCGGGCAACGCCCGGTTTCATGGGCTACCTGACTTGGCTCCCCGAAGACACGTCAGACCCGATCGACAGCCACGTCGACGAAGGCCGGTGCTACTGCAGGCTCTGCATCATGACGGCAGGCGCCACCGATACGGGGCACCTGGCCGCCCTTATGGTTTCAATGGTTGCGCCGCGATGTGACCATCTGCCACAGCGCAGAATACCCATGGACATTAACACACTCCATTTCCACAATACTCCCTATTAGGAGATTTCTCCAGACGCCGCATCGAACCGGGATACGGGAATAAAAACGTCATGTATTCGAGAGTTTATGTGCAAAAATCGGCATCCGAAGCGAAACCGCAATGCAACAAAACCTGAGCAGATGAACGTTTTATTCCAATGGTCCCGGACCGCAGCGCTGGTTGTGCTGCTCCCGTCGGCCTGGGCGACAGCCCAGGAGTACGACTGCCTGGTCGAGGCCCGCAACACGGTCGAGATCCGCAGCCCGGTCGAGGGCCTGATCGAGGATGTGCCGGTGCGTCGCGGCGACTCGGTGCGCAAGGGCCAGGTGGTGGTGCAGATGGAATCCGGCCCGGAGCGGGCGGCACTGGCGCTCGCCCAGTCGCGCGCGACCATGCAGGGGCCGATCAAGGGGGCCGAATCGCGCCTCGACTTCGCCGCCAAGAAAGAAGACCGGGCGATCGAGCTCTACAAGCAGAATTTCGTCTCGGCCGGCGCGCTCGATGAGGCAGTCACCCAGCGCCAGCTTGCGGAAGCGGAACTCAAGGAAGCCCGCGAGAACGTCCGGCTGTCGGAGCTGGAGGTGCAGCGCGCCGAGGAGCTCCTCAAGCTGCGCGTCATCCGCAGTCCGTTCAATGGCGTCGTGGTCGAGCGCTACATGTCGAATGGCGAATTCGCCACCGCGAACGTCAAGAACCCGATCCTGAAGCTGGCCGAGATCGACCCGCTGCATGTCGAAGTCGTGCTGCCCGCCACCGTCTACAACCGCATCCGCCGTGGCGAGACCGCCACCGTGACGCCCGAGGCTCCGGGCGGTCGCTACACCGCAACCGTGACGCTGGTCGACCGGGTGATCGACGCTGCCAGCGGCACCTTCGGCGTCCGGCTCGAACTGCCCAATCCGAACCTCGCCATCCCGGCGGGCGCGAAATGCAGGGTGCGATTCAAGCACTGAAGTGATGCCCCCCCAGACTTCGCTTGCGGGGAGAGGCCGGACACCGAAGTGCTGTCCGGTATGGTTGCTGCTGACCCTATGGCTGGCCGTGACCCCCGCCGCATTCGCCGGCGCCGGCCAGGCGGCGCTGACGGCCGATGTCCCGGCCGGGCAGCACAAGGTGCTGCGGCTGCGCAACCTGCCGAAAGACACCCGGATCGCGGTGGCGATCCAGTCTTCCGGGCGCATCACGGTCACGTTCCTGAACGAGGCCGACTTCAAGCGCTTTCCGAATCCGGTGGAACCGGTGTTCGTGGCGCCGGTGGAACAAACGATCTCGTTTGCGCTGACGATGCCCGAGACCGGCGACTACTACGTGGTGTTCGACAACACCAGGGGCACCGACAGCCAGAAGGTGAAGATGGTGATCCGGGCGGTGAGCGGTGCGGGGCCAGCCAGACCAGGACCCGCTCCGGAACCCCCACCCGCCCGGCCGCCGCCGGATCGAAAGGAGTTCTGACCTCCCCGGCTCGCTACTCCGCGCGCCCCGCGAACGCCAGCAGGTCGCCGAGGTAATCGTCCATTTCGAGCACCTCGTTGCGCAGCATCGCGTGCACGCGCTCGGCACGCTTCTGCGCCAGATGAAATGCCAGGCGCCCGGCGCGCGGGTCGGTGAGCGCACGGCCGATGAGCTTGCGCGCCGCGATGCCGTAGCGAACCATCAGTTCGTCCTCGAGGCTGACGAAGGTCTCGGTGCTGCCCGGGTCGCCTTGCCGGGCACAGCGCCCGTAGAGCTGGCGGTCGATGCGCCCGGCGTCGTTCATCTCGGTGACGATCACGTGCAACCCGCCCGCGGCGAGCGACTTCTGCGTGAGCTTGATGTCGGTGCCGCGACCGGCCATGTTGGTGGCCACCGTGACCACCCCGGGTTCGCCGGCGTGGGCGACGGTGTCGGCCTCCTCCTTGTCCTGGCGCGCATTGAGCAGGCGGTGCTTCAGCCCGGCGTCGAGCAGCAGGGCCGATACGCGTTCCGACGCCTCGACCGAGCGGGTGCCCACCAGCACCGGGCGACCCTTGTCGTGCTCACGCAGGATCGCCTCGACCACCGCCGCCCATTTCAGTTCTGCGGTCGCAAAGATCTGCAACGGGGCATAGCGCCGCTGCACCGGCAATCGCGTGGGAATGCGCGCCACCTTCAACCGGTACACCGACCACAGCTCGCCGGCCACCTCCTGCGCCGTGCCGGTCATGCCCGACAGCCGCAGGTAGCGCCGGAAGAAGCGCTGGTACGACAAGCGGGCGAGCGTCTCGCGTTGCCCGCTCAACGCGCAACCTTCCTTCACTTCGATGAGCTGATGCAAACCCTTCTCCCACGAGCGGTCGGCCATGGTGCGCCCGGTGTTCTCGTCGATGATCACGACCTTGCCCTCTTCCACCAGGTAGTGCTTGTCGCGATGGAACAAGTGCAGAGCGGTCAGCGCCTGGCGCGTCATCTCCTCGCGCCGGTTCGGTCCGGTCCAGACCCCGCGCATCGCCGCGGCGAGCTCGGTGAGCCTGGCCTTGCCGGCGTCGAGCAGGCGCACGCTGGTCTCGTGATGCTCGATCACGAAGTCGCGTTCGCGTTCGAGCGCACCGGCCAGCGACAAAGCCTCGCGATGGGTGCGCTCGAGGCCGGTGTCACCGGTGTCGCCTGACAGGATGAGCGGCGTGCGCGCCTCGTCGATGAGGACGCTGTCGACCTCGTCGACGATGGCGAAGTGCAAGCCGCGCAGCGTCAATTCCGCGCCGGTGCTGCCGGCCACCTGTTCCAGCGCATGACGCAACGCGCGCGGCCGCCCCTTGAGGCGCAGCCGGTCACGCAGGTAGTCGAAGGTGACGTCCTTGTTGGTGCAGTACGTGATGTCGCAGCGATAGGCCGCGCGGCGTTCGTGCGGCTGCTTGCTCTGCACCACGCACCCCACCGACAACCCCAGCGCCTCGTACAGCGGGCCCATCTCCTCGGCGTCGCGGGTGGCGAGGTAGTCGTTCACCGTGACCACGTGCACCGGAATGCCCCCCAGCGCGGAGGTGGCCGCCGCCAGCGTCGCGGTCAGCGTCTTGCCCTCGCCGGTTTCCATCTCGGCGATGCGGCCCGACAACAGCACGTAGCCACCGGCCAGTTGCACATCGAAGTGGCGCTTGCCCACGGTGAGGGCGGCGGTCTCGCGCACGATGGCGAAGCTCTGCGCGACCAGCGCGTCGGTGAACCCGTCGCGCCGCAGCAGCGGCCGCAGCAGCGCGGCCTCGGCGCGCAGGGCCGCGAGACTCCTGCCCTGGTAGCGGGCCGCAAACAGGTTGGTGCGACGGATGAAAGCGGCGAAGCGACCGGCCCCGCGCTGCGCGTTGAGGCGCTCGACCCACAACGCGGGTCGCCGCACCGTGCGCTCCAGCCAGGTCTCGCGCAGTTCCAGCTTCTCGGGGTAGAAGCCATGGCCGAGCACGCGCGCGGCCGCACCGCTAGACATTGAAGCGTCGCAGGAACAGCCGGCGCACGCTGCGCCAGGTCTGCACGGCGATCGGCTCGTGGCCGTGCACGAACAACACATGCACCCGGCCGCCGATATGCAGTTCGCCCGCCTGCGGCGGCAGGCGCAGTTCGAAATTGAACACCGGCTTGAGCGCCATCGGATGTTCGCCGCCCCGTGGATCGAGCGCGATTTTCCCGCCGCCCTGTTCCGACAGCGCCAGGCTCGGCAGCTCGCCGCTCGCGGCGGGCACCTCCCGCATCACGCTCGCCACCAGGCGCTCGGGCACGCGTTCGGCGAGGCGCACCTCGATGCGCTGGGTGCGATTGCGCACCAGATCGACATCGTCCTGGCCGACCACCACGCGCACCACGCGCTCCTCGGTCGGGGCGACGAACCCGATCTGTTCGCCCTTGCGCACCCAGCGCGCGGGCAGGTCGAGCGGATTCGCCACCACGAAGCGCCCCGGCGCCGGTGCGGTGATGGTGAGGCCGGCGATGCGCTCGCGGATGCGCCGCAGCTCCTTCTGCGTATAGCCGATCTCGTCGCGCACGATCTGCGTCTGCACCCGGTCGTCGACCTGCATGGCGCGCAGCTTGAACTCGAGCTCTTCGAGCCGCGACACGTAGAGGCGCTCCTGCGGCATCAGCAACGGATCGTCGAGGCGAGCGAGCGTCGCCCCGGGCGCGACCACGGTGCCGGGCGCGACCACCAGTTGCTGGAGGAAACCATCGGTACCGGCGCGCACGACCGAGCGCTCGGGCACCCAGAGCACGCCTTCGGTGCGGGTCCAGATCGGCACCGGCAGCGCGAAGATCACCACCGCGAGGACGGCAACGAAAACGCCGGTCACCGCCCAGGCGCGCTGGCGTCGGCGCCGCAGG
>JANMWG010000178.1:0-3483 GCA_031393885.1 Betaproteobacteria bacterium
CGGCACCAATATGTCGTACAACATGTCGGGCACCATCGGCGCGGCCGACGCCGACATCCAGGTCGCGTTGAAACCGGGGCATGCGCCGACCGCCGGCTACCTCAAGCTGCTGCGCGCCGAGCTGCCGGAAAAGTTTCCGGGGCTGATGTTCTATTTCCTGCCCTCCGACATCGTCAGCCAGATTCTCAATTTTGGATTGCCCGCGCCCATCGATGTCCAGGTGATCGGCCGCAACGTGGTCGCCAACCGGGCGTTTGCGCAGAGCCTCTACCAGAAGATCAACCAGGTGCCGGGCATCGTCGACCTGCGGATCCAGCAGCCGGTCGATCAGCCCCGGCTGCAGGTGACGGTCGACCGCACCCGCGCGCAGCAGGCCGGCTACACCCAGCAGGACATCGCCCGCAACATGCTGATCACGCTGTCGGGCAGCTTCCAGACCCAGCCGGCGTTTTGGCTCAACCCGAAGAACGGCGTGAGCTACAACCTGATCACCCAGACCCCGCAGTACCAGGTGGATTCGCTCGAGGCGATCGCCAACATCCCGATCGCGAGCCAGAACGGCACCCGACGCGGCATCCTCGGCGATGTCGCCAGCATCGGCCGCGATGCCGAACGCGCCGTCATCAGCCACTGGAACGTGCAGCCGGTCATCGACATCTTCGGCTCGGTACAGGGACGCGACCTCGGCGCCGTCGCCGATGACGTCAACCGTATCGTCGACGCCAACCTGAAAGACCTGCCCAAGGGCGCGAAGCTGGTCGTGCGCGGCCAGATCGAGACCATGGTCTCCTCGTTCAACGGCCTCGGGTTCGGACTCGTGTTCGCGATCGTTCTGGTCTACCTGCTGATGGTGGTCAACTTCCAGTCGTGGCTCGATCCGTTCATCATCATCACGGCGCTGCCGGCCGCCCTGGCCGGCATCGTGTGGATTCTTTTCGCCACCAGCACCACGGTGAGCGTTCCGGCGCTCACCGGCGCGATCATGGCCATGGGCATCGCCACCGCGAACAGTATTCTGGTGGTCAACTACGCGCGGTCGCTGCTCGATGTGGGCACCGACGCCGTCGGTGCCGCGCTCGAGGCCGGGTTCAGCCGTTTCCGGCCGGTGCTGATGACCGCGCTCGCCATGATCATCGGCATGATCCCGATGGCATTCGGTATGGGTGAAGGCGGCGAGCAGAACGCGCCACTGGGTCGCGCCGTCATCGGCGGCCTGCTGTTCGCCACGATCGCGACGCTGTTCTTCGTGCCCGTGGTGTTCGCGCTGATTCACGGCTATCGCCAGCGCGGCCGTCCGGCCGTGCTGGCACCGCACCCGGCTTGAGGAGCAATCGATGCAGAACCCCCACATACGTCCCGACGTGACGCCCCCCTCCCCACGGGTCACACCGACCCGTCACCGCCGCGGTTCCGTGCGCTGGGTGGTGCTGGTTCTGTTCGTCGGCACCGTCGCCGCCGCCTTCTTCTTCGGCATCCAGCCGCGCCGGGAGGCCTTCGCCACCCTGGAGAAGGAAACCGCGAACCGCAACGTGATGACCGTGTCGGTGATCAGCGCCAAGGCATCGGGATCATCACGGGAGGTAGTGCTGCCGGGCAACGTGCAGGCATTCTCCGATACGTCTATCGGCGCGCGCACCAACGGCTATGTGAAGCGATGGCACGCCGAGATCGGCCAGCGGGTCAAGGCCGGCGACCTGCTGGTGGAACTCGACACGCCCGAAGTCGACGACCAGTTGCGGCAGGCCGTCTCCGAACTCGACAGCGCCGACGCGTCCTACAAGCTCGCGGTCGCCACCGCCACCCGCTGGGAAGACCTGGCCAAGACCGGCATCGTGACCAAGCAGGATCTCGAAGAACGCCGCGGCCAGCTCGCGACCCGCAAGGCCGCGCTGGAAGGCGCGCGCTTCAACACCGACCGGCTGCGCAAGCTGCAGGCGTTCAAGCGCATCCATGCCCCGTTCGAAGGGGTGATCACCGTGCGCAACATCGACGTCGGCACCCTGGTCGCTGCCGGCGGCGGCAGCGCGGCCCGCGAGCTCTACCATCTGGCCGCGACCCACCGCATGCGCGTGTTCGTGAACGTGCCGCAGATCTACGCCCACGAGGCGGTGCCGGGCATCGAGGCCGAACTGACCCTGGCGGAGTTTCCGGGCAAGCACTTCAAGGGCACGCTCGCCCGCAGTTCCCAGGCGATCGACGCATCGTCGCGCACGCTGCTGGCGGAAGTGGATGTGGACAACGCCGCCGGCGAGTTGCTGCCCGGCTCCTATGCCGAAGTGCACCTGAAACTCGCCGCCGCCACGCACGCGCTCACGCTTCCCGTGAACGCGCTGCTGTTCCGGCCCGAGGGCGTGATGGTGGCCATCGTGACCCCCGATCAGCACGCGAAGCTGGTGCCGATCAAGCTCGGCCGCGACTTCGGTACCGAACTCGAAATCGCCGCCGGCCTCACCGGCGCCGAATCCATCATCCTCAATCCCTCGGATTCGCTCGCCACCGGCACGCCGGTTCGCGTGGTAAAGCTGGCGCCGCCACCGGCGAAACCAAAAAGCTAATCCTGATTAGCGATGAAGTTCAGCCACTACGCCTCCAGATGACTGCAACAACCACAAGAGTGGCCCACGACAACGCTACCGCGCAATGAACGCTCAGGTTTCCCTCATCCCCAGCCCTTCTCCCGGAGGGAGAAGGGAGCAGGAGACATCCCGGTGAGAGGAGGGAGCAGGGAGCAGGAGACATCCCGGAGGGAGGAGGGAGCAGGGAGCAGGAGACATCCCTCTCCCCTCGGGAGAGGGACCGAGGGTGAGGGACGCTGAGCAATGTCGCTAATCAGGAAGCTAATTACGGTGCCCGGCGGCTGACTCTTACTTTCGTTTCCCGTAGTTCAGCAATCCCGCCGTCCCTTTTGGCGGGTGAGCGCGGATCGCGGCTTCGATCGGCTCGATGCCCCAGCCGGGCCGCTCGGACATCACCAGGTGGCCATCGACGATCTCGGGTACGCGGTCGAACAACTCGTGATCCCAGGCGATGCGGTCGATGTCGGTTTCCATGATGCGCAGGTTCGGCACCGCCGCGGCGAAATGCGCATTCATCATCGTGCACAGGTGGCCGTAGAAGTTATGCGGGGCGACGTTCACTTCATGCGCCTCGGCGGCAGCGGCGATCTTCATCGACTGCCAGATGCCGTTCCAGGGCACGTCGATGATCGCGACATCCATTGCCTGCTCGCGGAAGTAAGGCAGGAACTCGCGCAGGCCGAGCAGCGTCTCGCACGAGCTGATTGGATGCGGGCTCTGCCGGCGGATCAGGCCCAACGCCTCCGGACTGTAGCTATCGATCTCCACCCAGAACAAATCGAGATGGGCGATGGCTCGCAGGATCTTCAGATAGCCCTCGGTCTTCGCATTGAAGTTCAGATCGAGCAGGATGTCGACATCCGGCCCGGCGCCCTCGCGTAGCGCCTCGAGGTGCCGCACGAGATTG
>JANMWG010000183.1:0-25661 GCA_031393885.1 Betaproteobacteria bacterium
TGCGGGGCCAGGGCGAACCGTGGCTCGAGCCGCGGGGCACGCCCGAGGTGCGCCTGCGCCAGGCGTTCGAACGGTGTGCAGTCGGCCGCACCCGCGAGCGCGCAGGCTCGGCGCGCCACGGTCGCCGGCGGCGCGTTCGGCCCCCGCAACAGGGCGGCGAGCAATGCCGACTCCCTCTCGTCGAGACCAGAGGGGTCCTTCCCGAACAATCCGTACGATGCCGCCGCGACGCCCTCCAGCTCGCCGCGAAAGGTGGAGAGGTTCAGGTAGGTCTCGAGGATCTGGCGCTTGCCCCAGTGTCGTTCGAGGTCGCGGGCGGCGCCGATCTGATCCCATTTCTGCGTCATCGTGCGGCGGCTGCCGCGCGCCTTGAGCGTCGGCTCGAGCATCGAAGCCACCTGCATCGACAGCGTGCTGGCGCCTCTGGGCGCACCGCGCAGCAGCGTATCGACGGCAGCGTCGCCCAGCGCACGCCAGTCGACGCCGGCGTGTTCGTAGAAGCGCTTGTCCTCGGCCCGGATCACCGCCAACAGCAACGCCGGCGACACGTCCTCCAGCGCCGTCCACGGCAACCGCCGCACGTGCTCGTCGACGCGCAGCTCATGCAACGTCACGCCATTGCGATCGACCAGCACCGCCTCGCTCGACACATGCCGAGCGCGTACTTGTTCGAACCTTGCTGCCGTCGCCAGCACGATTGGCGGCGACAGCAGCGCGCCGAGCAGCAGCAGATTGCCCGCCGCGCGCCACCCACCGACGGCGCGGCGCGCCATATTGCCGAACGGCGTCAGGGAGTCACCTCGAACCGTGCGTTCGGCAGTTCGCCGAACAGCTCCGGCGAATACATGGCCTCGACCCGGGTCGGCGGCAACTCGAACCGGCCGCTGCTGTTCAGGCGCATGGTGTATTCGATGCTCCACCTGCCTTTGGGCACCAAGCGGTAGTAGGCGCGGAAGGCTTCGAACGTGCGCTCCTCGAACGCCGGCCAGGTCCAGCCGGCGCGCTTCTCGCCGCGGGTCAGAAGCGGCGAGTCGCCACCGAGACCGGTGCCGAGCACGGTGGCGCCGGCCGGAATCGGATCGCTGACCACCACCCACGTCATGTCGGTCTGCGCATCGATGTCGAGTGTGACCCGCCATATGTCCCCGCGCCGGGCGCCGCCGCCACCGGTGACGGGCACAGCGTGCTTCTCGATGCGATATCCACTGGCGATCGGCGCGGTCAACGGCAGCGCCGCACGGCTCTGCACGGTGACCCAGGGCTTGCCGCTACCGATCTGCGACAACGCCAGCGCGGCGGCATCCGCCGGCCAATCGAATGCCAAAGTCCCGCCAGCCGGCAGTCTGGCCCAGTCCAGTGCGCGACTCTGATCCGCCACCCGCGCCCGCGTCTGCCCGCTCACTGTCCCGGTTTCGAAGGCGGCCGAGAATTTTTCCATCGCGAGCGTGCCCCACGCGTTGGCCACGGTCGTGTTCCACGCCCCGCGCTGCTGCCGCGCCAGACTGCCACGGGCCATCCGGGGCAGGTCGTCGCGCCAACCGGGCTGATCGAGCACCGTCAGCAACGCCCGATTGGCGTTCACATCGGGCGAGACCATCAACCACCACAAGTAGTCGCTGCGCTCGGTCGAGAAACCCATGGCGGTGCCGACGAAGGTGAGGCGCGAGCGCAGTATCTGCAAGGCCTCTGCAAGGCGTTCATCGCGTGCCGGCAGGGTGGGCCAGCGCTGCAGCAGCGATACCCAGTCGATCACCGCCGACGTCGGCCACAGGTTGGGCTCGATGGCGACCGAACCGACCAGACCGGCATCGAGCGCCGGGTTGTAGCGCAGCAGCGCCTCCAACGCGGCGATCTTCCGGATGGCGAGATCGGCCGTGGGCAGGCTGCCATGGCGCACCACGGTGCCACTCACGAACCCGATCAGCGCGCCGAGCATTCGTTCCCGCGCGAAGTCCGGAATCTCCCATCCGGCCTCGTGCGCGATCGCCAGCAGATAGCTGGTCAGCGTGTCGCTACCCTCGGTCATGTTGGGCCAGTATTTGGCCAGACCGTCGCCATCGAGGTAGCCGGGGAGCGAACTGGTGAGCGTCTTCCAGCGACCCGCATCGCGCAGCGCAATGGCGACCGAGGTACGCTGCTCGAGGCAGCTGTAGGGGTAGCGCTCCATGAACTCGCGCACGCCCGACAGATCGTCCGCGAGCCGCGGCCGGATCTGCAGGGTCACGCCGCCGCGCCCCGGGAGTGCCGCGGCTGGCCGCGCGACCGGCAAGGTCAGCGTGCCGTCGAGTTGAGCGAGGGTGGCCTGGATCACCCGCACCGGCACGGCCGGCACCACACTCTGCGCAACCTGGACACTGTCGCGACCGGCGCCATCCGCATCGCCACGGGTGCTGGCGTCGACCCGCCAGCGCAGACCGGGGATGCCGGCAGGCACGTCGATATCCCACGTCAGGTCGCGCGCTTCGCCCGCCGCCAGTTGCACGGTACGTGGCGCCAGCGGCGGCAGGTCGGTCTTGCTGCCGGCGGTCGCGGCTGCGGTAGCCGAAACGCTCACCTCCTGTGCGATGGCGCTGGCGTTGCGCACCGTGAAGGTGGCGGCGAAGCGATCCTGCTCGCGCACCACCGGCGGCAATCCCGAGGTGAGGATCACGTCCTGCGAGGAACGGATGGTGACCTCGCCGGTACCGAATGCGCCGGCGCCAGCGGTCGCGACGGCGACGATGCGAAAGGCGCTGAGCGAATCGTTCAGCGGTACTTCGACGCGGGCATGGCCGTGCTCGTCGAGGCGTACCCGCGCCTTCCACAGCAGCAGCGTGTCGAACAGTTCGCGCGCGGTCTGCCGGCCGCCGCCCCCGCCCTGCGACAGCGCCTTCTTGCCATAGTGGCGCTTGCCCACGACCTGCATCGCGGCCGTCGCGGTCTGCACTTCCAGGCCGCGCGGCGCCATCATCGTGTCGAGCAGCTTCCAGCTGTCGTTAGGCAACAATTCGAGCAACGCCTCATCGATCGCGGCGACCGCGACTTCGGCGCCCTTGTCGAGCACCCCGCCGTCGGCGCGTGCGACCTCGATGGAGACCGTGGCCCGCTCCCGCACCTTGTACACCGGCTTTTCCGCCGACACCTTCACATCCAGGCGATGCGCGCGCCAGCCAACCTCGATCTCGGCCACACCCATGCGAAACGCGGGCTTGCCCAGGTCGACCAGCGCCGTCGGCTGCGGCGCGGCGACACGGCCTCGGACCGCCAGCACCGATACGAACACGTTCGGCGCGTGCGTTCCCCGCAACGGCACCTCCACTACCGGGGCCTTGCCGGAAAGCGGGGTCACGAAGGCATCGATCACGCCCTCGCGCTCTACGGTCACCAGCGCGGTGGAACTGCGGAATGGGGCGCGCACCTGCATCACCGCCTTCTCTCCCGGCTCGTAGTGCCGGCGTTCGGGGATCACGTCCATGCGATCGTCGTTGGCGACATCGAACCACCACTCGCCGTCGCCGGCGACCCAGGCCTCGGCCACGGACACCGACACGTTGCCCGCGTCGTCCCGTGCATGGGCGCGCAGGATCAGATTGCCCGATTGCGCCACGGGGGCTTCGCAGGTGACGAGACCGGCGGCGTCGCTGCGACCTTCGCAGAAGTCGCCGATGCGCCGCACTTCCGCCCCGTATTCGTAGGCATAAAAGCCGCCGATCAGGCGCTTGCGATGGGAGTACTGCACGCGCTCGAGCAAGTCGACCCGCACCGGCACATCCGCCAGGGGAATACCCCTGGTGTCCAGGGCCACCACCTGCAGCCTGACCTTGTCCTTCGACAAGGCCCAGCCATCGGGCTTGACGCCGAGCACGACAGCGGACGGCCACAGCGGGACCCGCGCCGACCGCGTCAGGATCTGGCCGTTCGGATCGTTGTATTCGAGTTCGGCAACCAGGTCGCGGGGCAACGCCGACGCCGGCAGATTGCCGATGACCACGCGGGCCGCACCGCCGCTGTCGAGCGTGATGTCCTGCGTGCGCTGCGCACCGGCGGCAAACGCCTGACCAGCCGGTTGCTCGCCTGCCTCCGATTCCGAGGCTTCGCTCCAGCCGCGGGGCGACTCCTCGACCACGCCTTCGCGCACATCGCCGCCGCCAAAACGAAAGCCGTCGTAGCCCGGGAACGCGATACCGCGCGGCTGCAGCAGCGACCGCACCTTCACCCGCTGATTGCCGGCACCGCCACCGGACAGGTAGGAAAGCTGCACGCCGATCTGCGCTTCGGTGACCGCTACCAGCGGACGCGCCGGGCCTGCCACCTGGGCACGCAGCGCCGGCACCCGAAACTCCTCGACCCGGAAGGTGCCCGACTGCGCGCCGTCGACATAGGCTTCGTCGCCCTGCTTCTTGCGCGCGGCTGCCAGCGTGATGCTGTAGGTGCCGGTCTTCGCGTCCTTCGGGACCGTGAACGACGATTCGGCCACGCCCGCGGCCGCATCCCAGTGCAGCGGCAGGTCCCACTGCTGGCCACTACCGTCATGGCGTACCACCGCGCGTGCCGCGAGCGCCGCGGCGTTGACCATCCGGAAGCCCGCCACCGTGTGGCGCCGGACGATGTGTTTCATGCCGACCGTGTCGCCGGCACGCACCAGCGAGCGATCGAGCACCGTGGTCGCGAGGACGGCACTGGCGGGGGCTGCCGTGCGCACGTTGAAACGCCAGGGCGCGATGCCATCGTTCCAGTCGGAGAAGGCGAAGCTCGCATCGGCGCCGGCGCGGGCGGTGACGAAGAGTTCACGGTCGTACTCGTTGCGGCACCCGGGCAGTTCGGTGCGCTCGGGCAGGGGCTTCGCGATGCGGGCGATGCCGGCGCGGTCGGTTTTTCCACGGAAGACCATGCGGCCGCCGCAGTCCTGGACCATCACGTCGGCACCCGCAGCGGGCTCGCCCCGATCCAGCGTCGTGACCCAGACGAGCGACGTCTCGCGGCCCCACTTGAAGTGGACAGCGAGGTTGGTCACCAGCGCACCGGCCGAGACGTAGTAGGGCTTGGCGTCCTTCAGCAGAGCCTTGCCCAGGCGCGGACTGACCACTTCGACGACATAGAACCCCGGACGCGAAAACGGGATGCCGACCACCTCGAACTCGCGACCGCTCCCGGCTCGCGGCACCGTGAAACGACGCGCGGCGTCGCCGCTGCCGAACACGCTGGAACTGGTGTAACCACCCTCGCCCCATTTCGCCTCCGCAGCGTCGAGACGGCGCAGCCAGTCGAGCACATCGCCCGGCGACTGCACCCGCAACAGGCGGGCGTCGAGCCCGGCGGCGGGCGCGGCGTCGCCGGTCAGCGCCAGCTGCGCGCCGGCCAGGGATTTCTCTACGTTGCGCAGCGTGATCGGCAATGCCGCGTCCGGGCCCGCCTCGACAATGCCGAAGCGGGCCGCGAATTTCGCCAGTGGCGGCGACGCATCGGTCTTGATCGCGAGCGGGAAGCGCTTGGCATTGACCAGCGTCCTGCCCGCATCGTCGGTCAGGCCATCGGGCACGCTCAGGATCAACGTTGTCCGCGCCGGCAGCGGCGCCGCGAAGCTCACGCCATCGACCAATCCGGAACGGCGCGAGTTGTCGTCGATGCGGGCTTTCCAGACCCGCCCGTCAGGACCCCTGATCTGCACGCGCTCGGCCAGCGCTACCGCCACCGGCGCCGAGAACCCGAGGCGAACCGGCAGCACCGGGATGCAATCGGCCTTGGCATTCACGCGCTCGCAACCGAAGCGCGCGATGAACTCGGGACGCACCCGGAACGCGAGCGTCTGATCCGCGGCGGTCGCGACACCCGACGTGGTGGCAATACCCTTGCCCCACACCAGCCGGACCTCGGCGCCATTGGGCAGCCGCGATCGGCACGCCAGCAGCGCGATCGGCAACCGGTCGTAGTCACGGGCGCGCAGGGCCTTGTCTTCGGCTGACCCGCGCACCAGCGTCGCGCCGAACTGGTCGAGGAAATCGGCACGCTTGTCGAGGATTGCCTTGCGCTCGGCGGCGCTCGCGAGGCGCACCGGAATCCGCTCCGACCTGCCCGTGACGTCGCACCATGCGTGCTCGGCAATCGATTCCGGGGTCGCTGGCGTATCCAACGCCAGGATGAAGATCTGGTTCTCGTCGATCGACTCGCTGCCCTCCCATGGCAGCGACTGGCGCACCGACGGTCCACCGGTGCTGAAGCCGAAGGCGGCCGCGGCAACGCCGCCACCGGCCAGATCGGCGACGCCGGCCCGCAATGCGAACCGGCAGTTCACGCCGGCCGGCAGATCCCGCTCGAAATCGAACACCCAGTTGCGGGCGTCCGCCCAGCGCCCGGTACCGGCCACCGGGCAATCGATCTCGAACGGCTCCAGCAGCAGCGGGTCACCGAACGGCACCATGGGCGTGGAGAACCGCGCCTGTACCTGGCGCACCCCCTTGACCTCACCTTGTGGGGAAAACTGCTCGACCCCGGCGGCTGGTGCCGCCACGACCCACGTCATCGACAACACGACCGCCGCCAGCCACGAACGCAGCGATCGAAGGGAAAACCCGAGACGAAGGGGCCGCGTCCGCAGGGTCCCCCGAGGAACGGGGCGTCCACTGGGGAAGCCGGCGCGCAGCGCAGGTTTGGGGGTGCTCAACGAAGGGACTCGAGCAGCAAAGGGACTTCAGAAGCGAAGGGGCAGCGCCCACAGGGTCCCCCGAGGACGCTGTGCCCCCTCGAGGGGGAAGGCGCAGCGCAGCGCAGCCTGGGGGTGGTACTCATTGCTATCGGGATGCGGTGCCTGAACAGGCGAAGGTGAGTGCCGCCATGCCCGGCGAATCCGGCTCGATGCTTTCCCAGACCCGGCGCATGTCGCCCGAAGACCAGATGGCCGTACCGTCTTCACCTAGCAGGCGGATCGAGATCACCCGGTGCTGCCCGAGCTTGCAGTCGCCCTCGACCACCCCCACCGACTCGACGATCAGCGGCAGGCCCGGCGTGTCGCCGATCGGCTGCGGGGCGTGGTAGACCGCACGCTTGGTGACCCGCACGACATCGCCGTCACGGGAGAGGCCGGCGGCATCGACATAGTGGGCGACTTCCTGGTCACGGCCCACCTCGACCCAGGTCTGCGCCATTGCCGGCAAAGCGAGGATTGCCGCCGCCGCGGTCAGGCATCGTCGGACCATGGTCGTCGCCTATTGCTGCTGTTGCTGCGGGGGCATCGCCGATATCCCACCGGGAGGCGTGCGGCCGATGTATTCGGGTGCCCGCCGCAGATCGAGCGTCAGCGGCAGTTCGCGGCTGGGCAACTCGGGGCGGTAAGGCATCGTGCCGGGGGTGTGGCCGGCCGCCTGGAAACGCGCCACGCGCCTGGCCTCGGCTTCGTTGGCATTGACCGGAAAGCGCTCGTAGCTGCGTCCGCCCGGATGTACGACGTGATAGGTGCAGCCACCGACACTGCGGCCGCTCCACTGGTCGTACAGGTCGAACACCAGTGGCGAATGCACCGGGATGGTCGGGTGCAGCGCCGACGGTGGCTGCCAGGCGCGATAGCGCACGCCGGCGACGAACTCGCCCTCGACACCGGTGGGAGCCAGCGGCACGGTGCGACCGTTGCAGGTGACGGCATAGCGCCGGATGTTGAGATGCGAAACCCTGACCTGGACGCGCTCGAGCGACGAATCGACGTAGCGGGATGTCCCGCTGCCCGCCACTTCCTCGCCGAGCACATGCCATGGTTCGAGCGCCTGTCGCAGTTCGATTTCCACGCCTTGGTACACAGCCGTGCCGAATCGAGGAAAGCGGAACTCCACGAATGCCGCGAACCACTCGGGCTCGAAGCCGTAGCCGGCGCGATTCAGGTCGTGGATCACGTCGTGCAGGTCCTGGCTCACGAAGTGCGGCAGCATGAAGCGATCGTGCAGGCTGGTGCGCCAGTCGACCAGGCGCTCATCATAGGGCGCCTTCCAGAAACGGGCGATCAGGGCGCGCAGCAACAGCATCTGCAGCGCGCTCATCTGCCAGTGCGGCGGCATCTCGAATGCGCGGAATTCGAGCAGCCCGAGGCGCCCGGTCGGGCCGTCGGGGGAGTACAGCTTGTCGATGGAGAATTCGGCCCGGTGCGTATTGCCGGTGACGTCCACCAGCAGGTTGCGCAAGAGCCGGTCGACCAGCCACGGTTCAGGCACTTCCCGACCGGGTTTCGCGAGCCGCGACATTTCGTGGAACGCGATCTCGAGTTCATACAGGCTGTCGTCGCGCGCCTCGTCGACCCGTGGCGCCTGGCTGGTCGGCCCGATGAACAGGCCGGAGAACAGATACGACAGCGACGGATGGTTCTGCCAGTAGGTGATCAGGCTGCGCAGCAGGTCGGGGCGCCGCAGCAGCGGGCTGTCGACCGGCTTCGCGGCGCCGACGGTCACGTGGTTGCCCCCGCCGGTGCCGGTGTGGCGCCCGTCGAGCATGAACTTCTCGGACGACAGCCGCGCGAGGCGTGCCTCTTCATAGAGGGTCCTGGTGTTGTCCACCAGATCGCGCCAGTTGGCCGCCGGGTGGATGTTGACTTCGATAACCCCCGGATCGGGCGTGACGAAGAAGCGCTGCAGTCGCTGGTCGAACGGCGGCATGTAGCCTTCGATGCGCACCGGGATTCGGCAACGGACCGCGGCCTCTTCGACCCGCGTCACCAGATCAACGTAGTGGTCGAGCGTCGCGACCGGGGGCAGGAACACATGCACGATGCCGTCGCGCGCCTCGATACACAGTGCGGTGCGGATGAGGTCGCGCGCCGACTTCCCCGCGGCGACCTCGATGGGCGCCACTGCTTCCGGCTCGCCCGCCATCTGATCCGCCGCCATCGCCAGCGGCGATCGCGGCGCGAACGGATCCGGCTCGATCGGCGGTTCCACATCTTCCGGGCGCACCGTCGGCAGCGAGGCCAGGGGCAGCCGATAGCCCATCGCCGAATCGCCACCCATCAGGTACAGATGCTCGCGCCTGACCGGCCAGCGCGAACTCGTCCACACCACGCGACCCGCTCGCTCGCCGTCGGGCCGGGGCTGCGCCTTCAGCGGCAGCACGTAGCCGGCCGGATCACCGAGAGCGCCATCGAGCAGGTGCGCCAGTTTCGTGCGCGCATCGGGATCGCCCAGGTCATGCTCCAGCGGATCGGCGTTGACCGGTGCGCGTTGTTCGTCTTTCACCGCGGCCCAGATGTCTTCGAACGCGGGATGGAGGTAGGCGCGGTGCAGGCCCAGCAACGCGGTCAGCGTCTCGGCAATACGCAGGGCGTCTGCATGATTCGCAACGCCCCCGGTGTCGCCCGCCAGCAGCGCGGCATGCTTCCAGAGCGGCACCCCGTCGGTACGCCAGAAACAACCCAGCGCCCAGCGCGGCAACGGCTCGCCCGGATACCATTTGCCCTGCCCGTGGTACAGCATGGCGCCGGCGGCGAACCGGTTGCGCAGGCGCAGCAGGAGTTCACCCGCAAGGCGACGTTTCTCCTTACCATGCGCATCGAAATTCCACTCGCGGCCTTCGGTATTGTCGACCGACACGAAGGTGGGCTCTCCACCCATGGTCAGGCGGACATCCCAGGTGGCGAGCTGATGCTCCACCTTCTGCCCGAGAGTATCGATGGCGGTCCACTGCGGCTCGGTGAAGGGTCGCGTCACGCGCGGATCTTCGTGCACGCGGGTGACCGACATCTCGAAGCCGAAGCTGACTTCGCATACATCGGTGAAACCGGTGACCGGCGCCGCGCTGGAGGGCAAGGCGGTGGCTGCGAGCGGGATGTGGCCCTCGCCCGCCATCAGACCCGACGTGGCATCGAGGCCAACCCAGCCGGCGCCGGGCAGGAACACCTCGGCCCAGGCGTGCAAATCGGTGAAGTCGCGCGCCGGCCCTGCCGGACCGTCGAGCGCCTTGATGTCGGGCGCGAGCTGGATCAGGTAGCCCGAGACGAAACGCGCCGCCAGCCCGAGGTGGCGCAGCAGTTGCACCAGCAGCCAGCCGGAATCCCGGCACGATCCGCTCGCCAGGGACAGTGTCTGGTCCGGCGTCTGGACCCCCGGCTCCAGGCGCACGATGTAGCGGGTGTTGCGTTGCACCGCCTGGTTCAATGCCACCAGCAGATCGGCGGTGCCGAGCGGTTGGCGCAGATGCTCGCGCCGGAATCCCGCCAGGAAAGCGGTGAACGCCGGGCTGGCCGGTTCGGTCTCGAGGAATGGCGCCAGTTCACGCCGTGTCGACTCGGTGTAGGTGAACGGAAATTTCTCGGCCACCGGATCGAGGAAGAAATCGAAGGGGTTGATCACGGTCATGTCCGCGACCAGATCGACCACCACCTCGAGTTCACGCGCCGGCTCGGGGAACACCGCCCGGGCGACGAAGTTGCCGTAGGGGTCCTGTTGCCAGTTCATGAAATGGCCTTCGGGTGCGACCCGCAACGAATAGCTCTCGATCGGCGTACGGCAATGGGCCGCAGGCCGCAAGCGGATCTCGTGTGGACTCAGGTGCACCAGCCGGTCGAAACGATAGCGGGTTTCGTGATACAGAGCGACGCGGATGGTCATTGTTGCGGTATGCCTGGTTTGCGGGGACCGTGATTCGGCGCGGGTGCGCGGACCGGCGGGGCGTCCGGCGCCGCCGCGGCGCCGTTCACGACAGCCAGTCGGGGTTGGGCAATTCGCCGAAGACGCGGCGCAGTCCACCACCCCATCCCTGGCGCAGCATGCTGAAGTACGGATCGCCATCGATGATCCGCTTGTGCATGCCCACGCGCAGCGCGTCGCGCGGGTACCACAGCATCTCGATCGGCAGGCCCACCGAGATATTGGAACGGATCGTCGAGTCGAACGAGATCAGCACGCACTTGGCGGCTTCGGCGACCGGGGTCTTGCCCGATACCACCCGGTCGAGCACCGGCTTGCCGTACTTGCTCTCGCCGACCTGGAAATACAGGTTGTCGGCGGTCGCCTCGATGAAGTTGCCCTGCGCGTAGATGTTGAACAGCCGCGGGGGTTCGTTGCCGATCTGGCCACCGAGCAACAGCGTGGCATTGAAGTCGACGTTGCCCTGCATCAGGTAGGGGCCGTCGCGCCGCTGCATCTCGCGCAGCGCATCGCCCACCATCGTGGCAACGTCATACATGCTCTCGGCGGTCCAGATGGTGTCCTTGTCCGGCTCGGACTGACCTTGACGATCGAGGATGTTGATCACGCCCTGGGTGATCGCGAGGTTGCCCGAGGACAGCAGGACCATGACCCGATCGTCTTTCTTCTCGAACACCTTCATCTTGCTGAAGGTCGCGATGTGATCGACGCCCGCGTTGGTGCGGGAGTCGGACGCGAACAGCATGCCGGCGTCGAGCATGATCGCTACGCAATACGTCATGTGAATTCCTGCCTTTCCGTTTGCTCCGCGGGCTTCGCGCCAGCCAATCGCTCTTGGCACCGCCCGTCGTCGGTCCGCTGCGTCCTACACCACCACCACCGCCTGCTCGCCGGTGGCGAAAAACGCCTTGTTGATCTCCGCCCCGAGCGCTCCGATGCTTTCGAGAAAATCGGTCAGGTACTCGTGCACGCCGCCGGCGAAGATCGTGTCGATGCGGCCGAATTGCAGCCCGGCCTGGATCTGGCCGGCCAGCCGCAACACCTCGGTGGATTTCGACCGCGAGACGTGCTGCAGAATCTCGTAGGCCTCGCGGGTGCACGCGTGCAGGCTGCGCGGCATGTCGGCGCGCAGGATCAGCAGTTCGGCCACCCGCAAGGGCGTGACCACCGAACGATAGACCTTGCGGTACGACTCGAATGCCGACACCGAACGCAACACCGCCGCCCACTGATAATAATCCACGGCGCCACCGACGTCTTCCAGGCTCGGCAGCAGCACGTGGTACTTCACGTCGAGGATACGCGCGGTATTGTCAGCGCGCTCGATGAAGGTGCCGAGACGATGAAAATGAAAAGCCTCGTCGCGCAGCATGGTGCCCACCGTGACGCCGCGGAACAGGTGCGAACGCTCCTTGACCCATTCGAAGAACACCAGCGACCGGTCCGACAAAAGCGCGGCATCGGTCATCTTCTGTATTTCCAGCCACGTGGCGTTGATGACCTCCCACATCTCGGAGGTGATGCTGCCGCGCACCGCGCGCGCGCTTTCCCGCGCCGCCCGGGCGCACGAGACGATGCTCGCCGGATTGTCGGGGTCGAGCGTCATGAAATGCATGACGCCGGCGGGCACCACCTGGCTGTAGTGCCCCTCGAATGGATATAGCGTGCCGGTGATGTTAAGCGGTGCGTACCACTCCTGGTCGGCCAGGCGCGCGTCCTTGGGCACCAGCGACATGCGATAGGTTACGTCGAGGATGCGGGCGGTGTTCTCCATCCGCTCGACATAGCGGGCCATCCAGTAAAGGTAGTGGGCGGTGCGGCTGAGCATGGGTTGTCTGGCTTCGGTCGGTTCCGGTGCTGTTCGCGGGCTCGGCGCGGTCAGGCGTTGAGCACCCAGGTGTCCTTGGTGCCGCCGCCCTGCGAGGAGTTCACCACCAGCGACCCTTCGCGCAGCGCCACCCGGGTGAGACCGCCCGGACACATCACCACCTGCTTGCCCGACAACACGAACGGCCGCAGGTCGATGTGTCGGGGCGCGACGCCCGAGTCGACGAAGATGGGACAAGTGGACAGCGACAGCGTCGGCTGGGCGATGAAGTTGTCGGGCGCATCGAGAATGCGCAGCCGGTAGGCCTCGCGTTCGCGCTCGGTGCTGGTGGGCCCGATGAGCATGCCGTATCCGCCGGAACCATGGACCTCCTTGACCACCAGCTCGGGCAGGTGGGCAAGCGTGTAGTCGAGGTCTTCGCGGTTGCTCAACTGGTACGTGGGAACGTTGTTCAGCAACGGCTCCTGCCCGAGGTAGAAACGAATCATCTCGGGCACGAACGGATACACCGACTTGTCGTCCGCAACGCCGGTTCCGACCGCGTTGCACAGCGTGACGCGGCCGGCGCGATAGGCATTGACCAGCCCCGGGACTCCGAGCATCGAATCGGCGCGAAAGGCGACCGGATCGAGAAAGTCGTCGTCGATGCGGCGGTAGACGACATCGACGCGCCGCGGGCCGGCGGTGGTGCGCATGAACACCGTGTCATCGGCCACGAACAGATCGGCGCCCTCGACCAGTTCGATGCCCATTTGCTGGGCCAGGAACGCGTGCTCGAAGTACGCACTGTTGTGCTGCCCGGGCGTGAGCAGCACCACGGTCGGGTTGTCGGCGTTCGACGGCGCGACCGCCCGCAAGGTGTCGAGCAGCAGATCCGCGTAGTGCTCGACCGGAGCGATCGACTGGCGCGCGAACAGTTCGGGCACCAGCCGCATCATCATCTTGCGGTTCTCCAGCATGTAGGACACACCCGACGGCGTGCGCAGGTTGTCCTCGAGAACGTAATACTCGCCGGCACCGGCACGCACCAGATCGACGCCCGCGATGTGGGCATAAATGCCGCGTGGCACGTCGATTCCCACCATCTCGGGCCGAAACTGCTTGTTGCCGGTGATGCGCTCGGCCGGAATGCGACCCGATCTGAGGATTTCCTGTCCGTGATAAACATCGTGCAGAAACATGTTGAGGGCCTTGACACGTTGCTCCAGCCCGCGCTGCAGCATCCCCCACTCTTCCAGCGGGATGATGTGCGGGAGCATGTCGAACGGAATCAGGCGCTCCGCACCCGCCTCCTCGCCGTAGACGGCGAAGGTGATGCCGACGCGATGGAACAGCATGTTGGCGGCCTCGCGCATCTGCTTGATGCGCTCCGCGGGCGTCGCGGCAATCCAGTCGGACAGCGGCTGGTAGTGCGGACGGATCGAACCGTCCGCCCGATACATCTCGTCGAAATGACTGGACCATGACATGGTCAGCTGGTGCTCCCCGCACGTGGCAATGCCGGCCTAAGAGTGCAACGCACGTGCCCACCGCATCCGTGCGGCGCTGCGAGGCGCGCCGTAGCAGGCCGTTGCGCCCCTGCCGGGCCTCGGGATCGGGAGACGCGAACGAAAACGCACACCCCACCGGCACCAGCGTCGGGCGCACCAGGCCGCGATCGCACCTTAGGGGTGCACGGATTCAAGCGTTCATCCTGGCCGTGGTGTCGATTGCACTCGCGACCACGGCCTGGAGCGCTGCCAGCAGGGTGGCCTCGTGCAAGGTGCCATCGTCGGCGAAGGCCTGATGCGCGCGCGGCACCGCCAGCCGCTGGGGTACGACCAGCACACCGAGCTGGAGCAGGATGCCGCGAGTGGCCTCCAGCGACCGCAACGCGGCGAAGTTGCCGGGAGAGGCAGAGAACAGGGCCGCCACCTTGCCCTCGTAGGGCTTGGTGCCGGACTCGGTGCCGTCCTGCCGCGACACCCAGTCGATGGTGTTCTTGAGCACCGCGGTGATCGAGCTGTTGTATTCGGGGCAGGCGATCAGCAGCCCCTGGTGCGCGATGAAAAGGTCTTTCAGCCGGCGCGCATTCGCCGGCAGCCCCTCTGCCGCTTCCAGATCGCCGTCGTAGACCGGGAGCGGAAAATCGCGCAGATCGATCACGGTGACGCGCGCACCTGCAGCGGTCGCGGCGTCGGCTGCGACGTGGACCAGCTTCTTGTTCAGGGATGCGGCTCGCAGACTGCCGGCAAAGGCGAGGAAATTTGGAGAGGACATGAGATCGAAGGTGGTTGGCGACTGCCGCCGCGTCCGGTGGACGCCGACCCAATCATAGCGCGACGCGACCGGCGTCCGGCTGCCGTTTGCCCGCGATGCCGCACGCCGGTCATCCGACGATGCGCCGGACAGCCGGGGCCGACCTCATGGCAGCACCGCAGGGTCTCCCGAGGATGCTGCACCCCCTGGAGCAAGGGGGAAGCCGGCGCGCAGCGCAGGCTGGGGGTGGACCTGACCTCAGCCAGCCAGCGCGTTGGCGACATCGTCGCAACGCGCCGTCCAGCCCACCTGGGCGCCATCCGCCACGATCATCTCCAGCGTGGCGCGCTTGAATTCGGCCACGTAGCTGTCACTGGCGTCCTCGATCAGCAGGCACTCGTAACCACGGTCGCTGGCTTCGCGCATGGTGGTCTGGACGGCGCCGTCGGTGAGCGCCCCGGCGAAGAGCAGATGGGTGACACCCCTGAACCGCAGGATCTCACCCAGGACGGTCGCATGAAAAGCGCCCTTGCCAGGCTTGTCGATGACGATCTCGGAACCTCTCGGCGCCAGGGCCGGCACGATGTCGGCGCCCGCCGCCGCCGCAACCTGGATGCGGCCCAGCGGACCGGCATCGCCGATGCGATGCCGGATCTCCCCGCGCTTGCGACGCGACGGCGGGCAGTCGGCCAGATCGGCGCGATAGGCTTCGCGCGTGTGGATGATGCCGACCTCGGCGGCGCGGCAGACATCCAGGAGCTTTCTCGCCGCCGGAACGACCGCCGCGACGCGCTTGACATCGTGACCGCAGGCGTCGCTCCAGCCGCCGATCTCGATGGCGTCGCGCTGCATGTCGACCACGATCAGCGCGGTCGAGCGCGGCGAGAACGTGTACGGCCCTGGCTTTGCCACCACGGTGTGGGTCTGGCGTACCGTCATCTCGTCTCCGTGAAGTGCCTGCTGGTCGATCGGGGCCGGGGCGCCCGCGCATCGCGGCGTCGACCGCGTGCCGCGGAGTGTAGTTGAGTCGACCCCTCCCCAGCGCCCGGATTGCATTGCCCTGCAAAAACCGCCTCTGCTCGGCGCCTACTCGAACGCGGTCAGCACCGTGGTCAGCGGCACACGCGCCGCCGTGGTCCGGATCGACGTGCAGCCTGCGCGGGTCCGCCGGTCGCCTGATCGACGACGTCAACCTCGGCACCGACCACGGCGTCCGGATCATGGCGATCGACCGGGTCAACTCGATCTCGAGCCGCGCCGGATCGACACCGGTCTCGTCCATCACCTCGACGGCGCGCTCGACCAGCTCGGCCTGCTGGAACTGGCGCGCGGACACATTGACGCTGATGTTCAGGTCGAGCCCGGCATCGCGCCAGCCGCGCAACTGGGTGCACGCGGCGCGCAGGACCCACTCGCCGAGCAACATGATGAGCCCGGTCTCCTCCGCGAGCGGGATGCAGCGCGAGGGTTGGATCAGGCCCAGTTCCGGGTGACGCCAGCGGACCGGCGCTTCGGCGCCGCGCACCCGGTGAGTCGCGAGATCGACCTTCGGCTGATAGTGCAGCACCAGTTCACCCCGCTCCGCGGCGCGCCGCAGCCCTCCTTCGAGCGCCATTCGCTCGCGGATTTCGCGATCGATCCACGGGCGAAAAAAGCGATAGTCGCCAGTGCCTTCGGTCTTGGCGGCGTGCAGCGCGGCGCCGGCATACTCGAGCAGGTCTTTCGGCGCAGGTGGCGTCCTGCGGGTAGAGGCTCATGCCGATGCTCACCGAGACATGCCGTTCGCGATCGCTGGCGCCGAACGGCCGTCGCAGGTCCGCGAGAATGCGCTCGGCAACCTTGCCAGCGAGTCCCGGAGCCTCGACCGCCGGCAGCAGCACGAGAAACAAATCGCCGGACACCCGCGCGACGGTGTCGATGTCGCGGGTTGCCTGTCGCAATCGCTCCGACACCTGCCGCAGCAGCGTATCGCCGGCGGCGTGTCCGCGCGTTTCGTTGACCATGCGGAACCAGTCGATGTCGATCGCCATCACAGCGACATGCTGGTGGTCGCGGTGCGCTCTTGCCACCGCCTGGCCGATTCGATCGAGCATGAGGGAGCGGTTCGGCAATCCGGTGAGGGCATCGTGCGTTGCCAGGTAGCGGGCGTAATCGGCGGCGCCCCTGGCCTGGCTCACATCGCGCGACTCGAGTACCACCCCGCGCACGCGCGGGTCTGCGGGCAGGTTCTGTCCGGTGACTTCGAGCCGGGTCCAGGCGCCGTTCGCCCGCCGCACACGGTACTGCGCGGTGAAACCGCGCTGGTCGCCGGCGACCAGCGCGCGAAACGCCGCCCGCGCTTCGCGGGCGGCGCGGGGGTGGATGGTCTCGAGACGATTGCGCCCGACCAGGTAGCCGGCGGGATACCCCAGCACCCCGGCCGCGGCCGGGGATTCGAACCGGGTCATGCCATCCGCATCGTGGATGGTGATCTTCTTCGATTCGAGGCACCGAAACGGCGGTGCTATAGTCCTCGAATCTCTCGTCGGCGCCGATAAAAAAGGGGCATCCATGCAGGTCGAACTCAGCTACGGACGCGGCATGCTGCCGGTCTCGATCCCGGATGGCGTGACCGTGCACACGATCCGCAAGCCGGTAATGCCGTTGCTGCCCGACCCGGCGGCTGCCGTTCGGGCCGCGCTGGCAACGCCGGCGCATGCCCGACCGCTCGCCGTCGAAGCACGAGCCAAGCGCTCCGCCTGCATCCTGATCTGCGACATCACCCGGCCGGTGCCCAATGGCCTGCTGCTGCAGCCGATCGTGCGCGAACTCATGGCGGGCGGGATCGACGCGAAACACATCACCATCCTGGTCGCGACCGGGTTGCACCGGCCGAACCTGGGGGCCGAACTCGAAGAACTCATCGGCGATCCGTGGGTGCTTTCCACAGTGACAATCGAAAACCACTTCGCCCGCGACGATGCCGCCCATGCCGATCTCGGCCGCACGCCCCATGGCACCGTGGTCAAGCTCGACCGGCGATTCGTCGAGGCCGATCTCAAGATCGTGACCGGTCTGGTCGAACCGCATTTCATGGCCGGCTACTCGGGCGGCCGCAAGGTCATCGCTCCCGGCATCGCCCATCGCGACACCATCACCACCTTCCACAGCCATCGTTTCATGGCGGACCCGAACGCCGACAACTGCGTACTCGAGGGCAATCCCCTGCACCGCGAGCAGCTCGCAATCGTGCGCATGCTCGGACCCGTGCTCGCCGTCAATACCGTGCTCGACGAACACCGGCGCCTGTCGTTCGTCAACTACGGCGAGGTCGTGGCGAGCCATCTCGACGCCGTCGCCTTCGCCCGCAGCTTCTCGGTGGTGCCGGTGCCACGGCGGTTCAGCACCGTGGTCACCAGCGCGGCGGGCTACCCGCTCGACAAGACGTACTACCAGACCGTCAAGGGCATGGTGGGGCCGATGGATATCCTCGAGCCAGGCGGCGACCTGATCATCGCCTCGGCGTGTTCCGAAGGCATGGGCTCCGAGGAGTTCGTTGCCGCCCAGAAGCGCCTGATCGGTCTCGGCACCGATGGCTTCATTCGCGATATCGCCGCCAAGACCCACGCCGACATCGACGAGTGGCAAACGCAGATGCAGGTCAAGCCGATGCGCCTGGGCCGCATCCACCTCTATTCGGACGGTCTGGCCGCGGTCGAGCACGGCCTCACCGGCGTCGACACGATCGCCTCCGTGACCGAAGCGATCAGCCGCAGCGTCGCCGCAAGCGGCGACAGCCACATCGCCGTGATCCCCGAGGGGCCGTACGTGGTGCCGGTGTACGCGCCGGCTGCCTGACACCTCGGGATTCCCGCCGGACGCGGTCCGCGTCACACGACGATAGTGGAACTATCGCCGCCGAACCTGTACAAAGCGGCGTGCGCGACTTTCGGGCACACCATTCCGGTACCTTGGTGCAAGTGTTGCTGATGCCTGCGTCCCTCTCGACAAAATGGTTTCGCGCCTGCTGCGGCCTGGTGGTCATGCTGCTGGTCGCGGGCCTGCTGTGGAATCCCGTGGTTGACGCCGCGGATGAGATCGGCGCCGGCAGCACCGTGGTGGCGGAAGCCTGCGGCGACGCCGACCAGCCCGATCGGGATGTGACTGCACCCATGGCGGTCGATACCTCCAGGCGAATCGCGCGGACGGCAGCCGGCATTGCCATGACCTGTGCTCACCGGGAACCCCACCCCGGTCCGGTCTTTCCGCCGCCCGAGCGCCCTCCGCGCGCCTGACCGCGGTACCGGCGATGGCGTGGCACCTGCCGTCACGCTCCCGCCGCACGCGCCATTGGCGCGGCCCTCGCCTGCGATATCCCTTCCGCAATACCCGTTTTGTCGCGTCCCCGTTCGCGACACCGGTCTTGGATCTTTTTTCCTGCGCTCGATGAACCAGACATCGCTGTTTCGTTTTGGCCTCAGGGTTCTATGTGTTTGCGCGTTGAACCTGGCGCCTCCGGTACATGCCGAGCAGCTCACACTCGACCGCGCTCTGCAGCTCGCCGAGCGCTACAGCCCCCGCCTGCAGATCGCCGTCACCGAAGTCGAGCGAGCGAGCAGCGGCATCAGTACCGCGCGGGCCTATCCCAATCCCGAGATCGAGCTGCTCTCCGGCGGCGTGCGGGCGCGGGTTCCGGGCATCACCTCCGGTCAGGGGACCAGCCTCAGCATCGGGCAGCTCATCGACCTCCCGATGCAACGCGCGCCCCGAATCCGTGCCGCCGAAGCCGGCCTCGACGGCTCCCGGTTCGCACTGCTGGAGGCGCGCCTGCTGGTGCGGGCGGACGTGCAGCAAGCTTTCTATGCGGTGCTGCGACGGCGCGCCGAGTTCGATCTCGCACTGGACAACCAGCGCCTGCTCGAACAGATCCGCAACCGCATCGCGCTGCGGGTGAAGGTCGGCGAGGGCGCGAAGTTCGAACTGGTACGCGCCGACGCGGAGCTCGCCAGCGCCGTGAACCAGGCCAACAGCGCGAAACTGCGGGTCGTGCAGGCGCTTGCGATCCTTCGGGTTCTCATCGGCGCGCCGTTGCCGGACGATACCGAAGTGACCGGCGAACTCGCCGTGTACACCGCCGATGACTCACTCGATGTCTTGCGTCAACATGTGCTCGAGCGCTACCCGCTGTTGCAGCAGGCCCGCGCCGACATCCGGGTCGCCGAGAATCGCCTCGAAGCCGAGCGCGCACTGCGAGTCCCGCGCCCCACGCTGTTTGTCGGTGTCGACCGCAGTCCCGAGCAGCAGCGCAGCCTGTTCGGCATCTCGGTGCCGATCCCGGTGTGGGATCGGCGCAAAGGTCCGGTCGGCGAAGCCGTGGCGCGCTTCCAGCAGGCCACCTCGACCGCGGAGCTGTTGCGCATCCAGACACTGGGCGACCTCGAAGTCAACTACAGCCGCCTGCTGGTGGCACGGCAGCAGATCTCGGCATTCGAGGGCGGCCTCCTGAAGCAGGCGGAAAGCGCACTCAGGGTGGCGGAAGCCGCGTTCCGGTTCGGGGAGCGTGGCTTCATCGAGGTGCTCGATGCGCAGCGGGTGCTGCGAACCGTGCGAGCGGATTTCCTCAATGCCCGATTCGAAAAACAGGCGGCGCTCACCGAGATCGAGCGCCTGACTGCAAAAGACTTCACCGGAGAGCCGAAATGATTTGCCGCATCCGACTCGTCGTCATGCTGTTCGCCTGCGGCGCGCTGATCGCCTGCGGCACCAGGGACGACAAGCCCGCCGCCGCCAAGACCGCCGCAACCGCGCCGGTCGACCCGGCGCTGGTCACCGCCGACACCGAGACCCGGAAATGGGTCAAGGTGACAGCGGTCCGCACCATCGATTTTCGCGAAACCCTGCGGGTGCCGGCCTCGGTCAGCGTCGACGAGACCCGCATGGCGCGCATCGGCTCCAGCGTCACCGGGCGGATCACCGACCTGAAGGCGATCGTCGGCCAGAACGTCAGCCGCAGCGACGTGCTGGCCACCCTCAACAGCACCGAGCTGTCGAGCGCCCAACTCGCGTTTCTCAAGGCCTTTTCCGCCAAGCTGCTGGCGGAACGGGCGGCGCAACGCGCCCAGCAATTGTTCGAGGCCGACGTGATCGGCGCCGCCGAACTGCAAAGGCGCGAGACCGAACTGTCTCAGGCCGAAGCGGACTCGTCGGCCTCGCAGGATCAGCTCCAGGTGCTGGGCATGTCCGAAAAGAACATCCAGAAACTCGAACAATCGCGCACCGTCAATTCCAACTCGTTCGTGGTGGCGTCGCTTGCGGGCACGATCATCGAGCGCAAGGTCACGACCGGACAGGTGGTGCAACCGGCCGATGCGATCTACACCATCGCCGATCTCTCGCGTCTCTGGGTGCAGGCGGAAATCCCCGAGAAGCAGTCGGGTCTGGTGAAGGTCGGCGACACGGTCAATGTCGCCATACCCGCACTAGGCAATCGCAGCATCGAGGGCCGGCTCGTGTACGTTAGTTCCACCGTGAATCCGGAAACGCGCACCGTGACCGCGCGCACCGAGGTCGACAACAAGGATCGCTCGATCCGGCCGGCGATGCTGGCGGTGATGCTCATCCAGGACCGGTCGACACGGCGCGCCGTCGTGCCGATCGAGGCCGTGGTCCGGGACAACAACAAGGACTACGTCTTCGTCAGGAAAGGCCCGAACCGGTACCAGCTCACAGTGGTGACCCTCGGCCCGGAATCCGATGGTCAGCGCCCGGTGCTGGACGGCCTCCAGAGCGGCGACGACATCGTCGTCGACGGCGCCTTCCATCTCAACAACGAACGCAAGCAGAACCTGCAATGAGGAGCCGCTGCCGATCGGGGCCGACGGCGGGGGTTGCACGGCTAGAACTGGACACCCCTGGTGAGCGCGCCGTCGGCCACGAGGTTGGTGCCGGTCACGAAGCTCGCGGCGGGGCTTGCGAGGAACACCACGGCGTTCGCCATTTCCTGCGGCGTGCCCATCCGGCCCGTGGGGTTCATGGCCAGCGCTTCGGCATAGAGCTTCGGGTTGCCGTCCTTGATCTGGTTCCACACGCCGCCCTCGAAGTAGGTGTTGCCGGGCGACACCGTATTGGCACGGATGCCCTTGCCCGCGAGATGATAGGCAAGGCCCTGGGTGTAGTGGATCAGCGCCGCCTTGAACGCACCGTAGGGGCCGGCGGCAAAATCGATCTCGCGCCCGGAGACGCTGGAAATGGTGACGATCGCGGCCGCCCGGCTCTTCTCGAGCCACGGCATGGCGGCGTCCACCAGCCGCACCGCACCCATGATGTCGATGTCGAAGCCCTGCTTCCAGCTCGCTTCGTCGTTGCCGATCGAGAGCGCGCTGACGTTGGCCACGACGATATCGATACCGCCCCATGCGGCCCCGACGTCGCCGACCCAGGCCTTGAGCGCCGGGCCATCGCCCACGTCGAGCGCCTTCCCGACCACCTTCACGCCTTTGCCGGCCATTGCCGCGACGGCCGCCGCCACTTCATCGGGCTTGCGCGCACAGATGGCCACGTTCGCGCCCTCCGCCGCGAGCGTCTCGGCAATGGCGCGCCCGATGCCGCGGGTGCCACCGGTGACCACGGCGTTCAAACCCTTCATTTGCAGATCCATTCACGGCTCCCTCTTGTTGTTTGGTAGAGACCACTGGACGGCATAGCGCACCACATCGGATTTTATGGACAAAATCGTACGTTTTTGCCTGCAGCAACGCGTGATTCTCGTCGTCGTCGCCATTGCGCTGTCCGCCTTCGGCCTGCGGGCGATACAGAAGCTCTCGCTCGACGCCTTCCCGGACGTGACCAACGTGCAGGTGCAGATCGCGACCGAGGCGACCGGCCGGTCGCCGGAGGAGGTCGAGCGGTTCATCACCGTGCCACTCGAGATCGCCATGACCGGACTGCCCGGCCTGACCGACATGCGCTCGCTGAATCGCAACGGGTTGTCCATCGTCACAATGGTATTCCGCGACGACATCGATGTGTTCTTCGCACGACAATTGGTCATGGAACGCATCATCGAGGTGCGTTCACGGCTACCCGACGACGTGGCGCCGGTGCTCGGACCGGTATCCACCGGTCTCGGCGAGGTCTACCAGTACGTTCTCGAACTCCCGTCCGACCAGAAGCGCGCGCTCACCGAAGCCGAACTGATGGAACGCCGGGTGGTGCAGGACTGGGTCGTGCGGCCGCTGCTGCGCTCGATTCCGGGCATCGCCGAGATCAACTCCCAGGGCGGCTACGAACGCCAGTACCACGTGCTGGTGAACCCCGAGCGGATGCGTCACTACGGCGTGTCGCTGCGCGACGTGTTCGGCGCGCTCGACCACAACAATGCCAATTCCGGCGGCGGCATCCTCGCCAACGGCGAGGAGCAGTTCCTGGTTCGCGGCGTGGGTCTGATCCGTTCGGTCGAGGACGCCGCCAGCATCGTGCTCAAGGAACAAGGCGGCACGCCGGTGTATGTGAAGGACGTCGCCGAAGTGAAGATCGGCGCCGCCGTCCGCGTCGGCGCGCTCATCAAGGATGGCCACACCGAGGCGGTAGGTGGCATCGTGATGATGTTGCGCGGTGGCAACGCCAAGGAAGTGGTCACGCGCGTCAAGGCCAAGGTGGCCGATATCAACACTAAGGGCATGCTGCCCGGCGGCTTGCAGATCGTCCCTTTCTACGACCGCACGGAACTGGTCGATTCCGCCGTCTGGACTGTCACCAAGGTGCTCATGGAAGGCATCGCACTGGTCATCGTGGTGTTGTTCGTCTTCCTCGGCGACCTGCGGTCGAGTCTGATCGTGGTCGCCTCGCTGGTACTGGCGCCGCTGATCACCTTCATGGTGATGAACCGCTACGGCATCGGCGCCAACCTCATGTCACTCGGCGGACTGGCCATCGCCATCGGCCTCATCGTCGACGGCTCGGTGGTGGTGGTGGAAAACACCTTCGGGCAGTTGTCCCACCGCCACGGCGAGTCGAAGAACCGGATCATCCTCGAAGCGGTCGGCCAGGTCGCGAAACCGGTCATCTTCGGCGTCGGCATCATCGTGCTGGTGTTCCTGCCGCTCATGACGCTCGAAGGCATGGAAGGCAAGATGTTCGCGCCGCTCGCCTATACCATCGCCATCGCCCTGTCGGTGTCGCTGGTGCTGGCGCTGACCCTGACCCCGGCGCTGTGCTCGTTCTTTCTCGAGCCGGGCCGGGAGGAGGACACGAAGCCGATCGCCTTTCTGAAGAAACGCTATCTGCGCGTCCTGCACTGGGCCCTGGCGAACGCGAAGAAGACGGTGGGCGCCGCCGTCGCCCTGCTGCTCTGCTCGCTCGCGCTGTTTCCACTGCTGGGCAAGTCGTTCATACCGACCCTGAAGGAAAACTCCATCACCCCGGCGATCACGCGCTCGCCGAGCATGTCGTTCGACGAGGTGATGACTCTCGAATTCGAGGCTTCCAGGCGCATCGCCTCCGTGCCAGGCGTGAGGATGGTGGTGAACAAGGTCGGGCGCGGCGAGAGCCCGGCCGATCCGCAACCGCACACCGATTCGGATCCGGTGGTGTCGCTGCTGCCGCGAGCGCAGTGGCCCGCCGGCTTCACCAAACAGGAAGACTTCGAGAACCTCATCCGCAACAAGCTGCGCGACCTGCCCGGCATCAGCCTGATCATGCACCAGCCCATCGCCCAGCGCGTGGACGAGATGGTCACCGGCGTGCGCTCGCAGATCGCGATCAAGATTTTCGGTGACGACCTGAGCGACCTCAAGCGCGCAGCAGAGGACATCGGTCGCGTGCTCGGCAGAATCCAAGGCACGCAGGACCTGCGCATCGAACAACTCACCGGCCAGCAATACCTCACGGTCGACATCAAGCGCCGCACCATGGCGCGCTACGGTCTCAACGTCTCCGATGTGCACGACGTGATCGAGATGGCCATCGGCGGCAAGACCGCGACCGAGGTCTACGAAGGTGAACGCCGCTTCCCGGCGGTGGTGCGCTACCCGGCCGAGTTTCGCACCAACGTGGGGGTGATCGCCGACACCTTGCTGACCGGCCCCGGCGGCGCGCTGGTGCCGATGCGCGAGATCGCCGATGTGGCGGTCGTGGACGGCCCGGCACAGATCAGCCGCGAGGGCGGCAAGCGGCGCATCGTGGTCGGCGCCAACGTCGCCGGCCGCGACCTCGGCGGCTATGTCGCCGAAGCCCAGGCGCGGATCGCGCAGGAAGTGAAACTGCCCGCGGGCTACTTCCTGGTCTGGGGCGGCCAGTTCGAAAACATGGAACGCGCCATGGGCACGCTGATGGTGATCGTGCCGATCACCATTCTCGCCATCTTCTTTCTGCTATTCGTGATGTTCGGTTCGCTGCGCTACGCCAGCCTGATCATCACAGTGCTGCCGTTCGCGTCGATCGGTGGCGTCTTCGCGCTGTTCTTCACCGGCGAATATCTGTCGGTGCCGGCGTCGGTCGGCTTCATCACGCTATGGGGCATCGCGGTGCTCAACGGGGTCGTGCTGGTCGCGTGCATCAGCGGTCTGCGCGACGACGGCATGTCGCAACGCGACGCCGTGGTGAACGGCTGCACCCAACGGTTCCGTCCGGTACTGATGACCGCCACGGTGGCAATGCTCGGTCTCATTCCTTTCCTGTTCGCCACCGGCCCCGGCTCCGAAGTGCAGCGCCCGCTGGCGGTGGTGGTGATCGGCGGCCTGTTCACCTCGACCTTGCTGACCCTGGTGGTGGTGCCCGCTCTTTATGGCTGGTTCGAAAAGCGGGAGCCGGAGAGTTGACCACCCCCAGGCTGCGCTGCGCTTCGCCTTCCCCCTCCAGGGGGCGCAGCGTCCTCGGGGAACCCTGTGGGCGCTGCCCCTTCGCTTCAGGCATTCCCTTCGTTCCGCACTACCAGGCTGCGCTTTGATGTCGCCCGCGACAAAGCGGACACCGCATGACTCTTGGTGAACGGTTACGAGCCGAGGCGGCGCGATTGCGTG
>JANMWG010000197.1:0-4949 GCA_031393885.1 Betaproteobacteria bacterium
GCTGCCGAAAGCGCTGCCGACGACCTTCGGGACGCCGGAACTTCTGGACCATGCAGCCGCATCGGGCCGCAGGCACTTGAAACTAATACTTCCACCCGTCGACCTCAAGCTTAATAGACCGAACGCGGTGGATGCGCAGCCCTTTCGAAATGAGTACGGGATTAATGACGATGACGTTACATTGGTGACGGTCAGCCGACTCGTTGATTGGATGAAGGTCGAAGGGTTACGTCGAACGATTCATGTCGTCAGGACGTTGGGACGCGAACTGCCACTGCGATTCGTTATCGTCGGTGACGGTACATCGCGTGGCGAACTCGAACGGTTGGCGCGCGAGACCAACGCCGATCTAGGAAGAACGGCAGTCGTGTTAACTGGCGAGCTCCTTGATCCCCGCCCCGCCTACGCCGCCGCATCCATTGTTGTCGGCATGGGTGGTTCGGCCTTGCGGGGCATGGCATTCTGCAAACCTGTCGTCATTATAGGTGAACGTGGCTTCTCCGCGCCCTTCTGCCCGGAGACGGCTGATTCTTTTTACTACAGGGGCATGTACGGATTAGGAGACGGAAATTCCAGTAACGCCCGCCTCATTGAGGACATCCGGCGGTTGGCCGGCAGCCGTGAACAGGCTACCGCGCTCGGGGAATTCTCGCGTCAGTTTGTCTTGCGACATTTTTCTTTGCAGGAGGTCAGTGCCCAACTCGATGAGTTCTGTAGGGCTGTAGCAGCAGCAGACACGCCGCAGCGTCATGTGGTTGTCTCGGACGGATTGAGGACCGCCGCACTAGTTTTGGGAAGAAACGTTGTGCCCGGTCGGCTCCGCCGCATGTTCGGACGATAGTGGGAAGGGATTGGATCCGAGCATTCCGAACTTCCTGATATCCTCTTTGAGTCTGCTGGCGCGACGCCTGCCGCGCTTGACTCGTCGAATAAAGGAACAGCTTGCGCGCCGTGTAAGCATACGGCTGGACCACTCGTGCCCCAAAACATGACCTTTGCAGAAGGATATACCGTAACCATGAAGATCCTGGTTGCAATAGCGAACTACGGGACCAAAAATGCGGAGCATGCAAAGCGGCTCATCGCGGAATATCACACGATGTCCTTCGATGTCGACATCGTGGTGGTTTGCGAAGCGCCCAAAGGGTTCGGATCAGGTGTCACCGAACTCGTCGGGTTGCCTGCAAAGGATCCCTGGTCGCTGCCATTCGCGCATCGGAAACTCTTCGTCGAGAACGCAGCGAACTATGACCTCTTCATCTACACAGAAGACGACACGCTGATCCGCGAGGACAACATCCGGGCGTTCCTGCGTGCATCGGAGAGGCTACCAGAAAATCTGCTCCCAGGCTTCATCCGCTACGAGCTCTATCCCGACGGCAGCAAGAATTATCCAGAGATTCATGGGCCTTTCCACTGGGTCCCGGGGTCAGTCACCAGCTTCGGCGAGTATGTGTATGCGGACCTGTCCAACGATCATTCCGCATGCTATATGCTGACACGGCAGCAACTGCGACGCGCTGTCGATTCGGGGGGGTTTTCGTTGGCCCCGCATAGTGGGCGATACGACTTGCTCTGCACCGCAGCGACCGACCCCTATACCCAGTGCGGCTTTTCGCGGGTCATCTGTCTTTCCCACCTTCCGGAATTTGAACTGCATCACTTGCCCAATGCCTATCTGAACCGAACGGGATTAAGCGAAAAAGACCACCGCCTTCAGATCGGCGCGCTATTCGACGTTGTGAGCAAGAAACGCTCTAACTGCGAACTCTTTGTCACCGAAAAGCCTATGGCCACAATGGGTTGGGATAAAGACTATTACGAGCCTTGCAGCGTCGATCTGCTCCAGCTTCTGCCCCCCAGCGCCGACCGAATTCTGTCGGTAGGATGCGGTTCCGGCGATACAGAGGCTTGTCTGGTGGAGAGAGGAAAGGACGTGACGGCAATGCCGCTCGATTCGGTAATTGGGAGGCTGCCAGAAAGGCGCGGCGTGCGGCTCCTCCCTCCGGACTTCGCGAGTGCCTTCGAAGCGCTCGGCGATGAGCGTTTTGATGCGATCCTTTTGCCGAATGTGCTTCAACACTTGCGTGACGTCGTCAATGTATTGAGCCGGCTCGGCGGATACCTGAAGCCGCAGGGTGTGCTGGTTGGGAGCGTGCCGAACCTCGACCCAATTCGCCGGCTGCTTGGGCGCCTAGTCGTGAGGAACAACAAGTGGTCGAGCGTCAGCGGGACTTTCGATGACACGGCCCTCCATTTCACGAGTGCGCGCATGTTGGGTGGGTGGCTGAAGGCGAGCGGGCTTCACCCGCTAGATACAAGGTTCGACACATACATCCCGATCGCGCGGCTCAACGGCTTGCGCCGCCGCCTGCCCCAGGGGTTAGTCGCGTCGAACCTCGTGTTCGCGGCCGGTCGACTGGCCGAGTATTCGGCAGGGTCCTTCAGAAAATGACAGCATTGACTTCGGCTCCCTCGATCAGGACCACAGCGCGATCGCAATGTGCACTCTGCGGGCAATTGGGTGAGCCGTTGTATACGGACTTGGAGGATCGGCTGTTCGGCGTCCTCGGCAAGTGGACACTCGCAAGATGTTCCGAACGGCGATGCAGTCTGATCTGGATGGACCCGATGCCGATCGAGGCGGATCTGGGTAAAGCCTACCACAGCTACTACACCCACGATGATCGCGCCGCCATTGGGCCCGAGAACTTGCTGAGGCGCGCCTACGTTGCGATCAAACGCGGCTATCTCGCCTCTCGATACGGATACCACGCCGGGTCGAAGCGCGGCGTATCGAGGCGCCTGGGATGGCTCCTCTATCTCTTTCCGATTCGGCGCGGCGGTGTCGACAGCGAAGTGCGCTACTTGTGCGCCCGTCCGGGCGGACGGCTGCTCGACATCGGTTGTGGATCCGGCGCGTGGCTCTCAGATATGCGCGATCTGGGCTGGGAGGTCAGGGGCCTCGATTTCGACGCCGAAGCGGTCGCGGTGGCGGTCCGTCGAGGGCTCGAGGTCGACCACGGCCCGCTCGAGGCGCAGCGCTATCCCGACGAGAGCTTCGAGGCGATCACGCTGAACCATGTGATCGAGCATCTGCCCGATCCGTTCGCGACCCTCGCGGAGTGCCGCCGGATACTGAAGCCCGGTGGCCATCTGATGGTGGTCACGCCGAACAGCGCCAGCTTCGGCCACCAGCTTTTCAAGGAAGCCTGGCGTGGACTGGAGCCGCCGCGCCACCTTCACCTGTTCTGCCCCAGTTCGATGCGAGCCGGCCTGGAACGTGCCGGTTTCAGCCAATTCGAAGTGCGTACAGTGAACTCGGACTACCTGTTGATGCACAGCCTCGGCCTTTGGGCACGTCTCGCGGAGCCCGGTCGGCAATTGCCCATGGGGCTGAAGGTCGTGTCGCATCTACTCACTATGCTTGAGCAGGCCATGCTCGTCGCGCGACCCGAGGTTGGGGAGTGCCTTGTCGTTCAAGCCCCGAAACCATGAACGCGATCGGGTTAGCCACCCTCAGCCTCTTGCTGGTTCTAGTGGCCTTTGCGCCAGCTCGCTGGGCGTTGTTGGGAGTGTTCGGAGGTGTGCTCTATATGACCCTGGGGCAAGTGATCCCCTTTCTTGGGCTGAATGTTTATCCGACACGCGTGCTGACTCTGGCTGCGTTCGTTCGCGTGTTGATGCGCGGCGAGTGGTCGTTGTCCATGCTTAATGGGATCGACAAGTCTTTGTTACTGGCGTTCGGTTACCAAACAGCGGTCTTTATACTGAATGAAAATGGGAGCGCGATCAATATGATCGGCCAGATGGTTGACGTCATGCTAGCATATTTTGCGTGTAGGGGACTCCTCCGTTCATTCGACGATTTGGTGTGGTTTCTTTGTGCGCTCGCGATCCTGCTCCTTCCATACGTCGCACTTCTGTATGTGGAATCATCAACCGGGAACAACCTTTTCACAACTGTTGGAGGAGTGGGGGAACACGACTTTCGCAATGGTCGGCCTCGGTGTATCGGTAGCTTTGCACATGCAGCGATTCTTGGGACCTTTGGTGCCAGCTTCATACCCCTGTTCATTGCACTTTCGTTGCGAGGAACGAGCCGTTTCTTTGGCATTTTAGGCCTGTCGCTCTGCATCGCGATCGTGTTATTTTCGAACTCGGGCGGGCCCGTGACCTTGGCGATAGTGGCGGTCATCGGCTGGCTGTTCTGGTTCTTGCGGACCAAGATGTCGGCTGTGAGAACCGCGGTCGTCGCAATTCTCGTAATTCTTGGCTTCACGATGCAAGCGCCACTATGGTATCTACCGGCCAAGATTAGTGACATAACTGGCGGCGATGGCTGGCACAGGTCTTATCTCATGGATATTGCCTTCTACCATTTCGATCAATGGTGGCTGGCCGGCATGTCGGTGTTGGAGACGAAAGACTGGTTTCCCTATATCGTCGTCACCGGCGGCGCGGATATCATCAATTACTATTTGGGTTTCGGCATCGCCGCCGGGGTTGCTGCGATCGGACTGTTATGTTTCTTACTGGTCCGCGCTTTCAGCCGTCTAGGTAGAGCGTTGGCAGCGATTCGTTTGCAAGGTTCCGCGTACTCTGAAGGGGAGATGCTGCTGTGGGCTCTGGGCGTCGTGCTTACAGTTCATGTGTTCAACTGGTTCGGCATGGTTTATTTCGATCAGTATTACGTTGTTTTCTTCATGCAATTGGCCGCGCTGTCGACACTCTCGCATAAATCAACGGTATGCGACGCGGCAACAAGCTATCGCGCAATGTATCGAAACCTTCGAATCCGCCAACGACGTCAAGCCGCACCGCGTGATCTATGACTTTGGCCTACACTCAATGGTCCTATCGGGACTTGCGAGGGACTTATTTTTTGGCTTGCACTATTTCCAATCGACCTCGGAAGCCCTTATGCCGAAAGCAACCGCGTACCTGAT
>JANMWG010000309.1:0-11848 GCA_031393885.1 Betaproteobacteria bacterium
GCACGCGGCTCGGATTCGGTGTCGGACTGTCCTACGCCGACAGCGTGCCCTTTGTCGAGCAACGCGACCAGATCGCACGCAATCGCAGCAGCTCCCGGCTGCTCAACTACCTCGATCCGTCCATCGATGTCAGTATCGGCGACATCGTCGGGGTTAGGAGCATGCGCGAAACCTATGTGGGCTTGGGCGTGTTCGTCATGGTGACGATGGTTCCGCTCGCGTGGGTGTTGCGCCGCCGCTCGCCCACCGTCGAGCCCAAACGTGCCGACGGGTCGCCGGACGCCGCCCGTCCTCTGGGCCTGTCGCCCACCAGCCTGCACGTGCTCCTGATGCTCGCCGCCTTTGCCTGCTGCGTGGCGATGTCGATGCCGCAGGTGCACCTGGTGGCCTATTGCGGCGATCTCGGCTATGGCCCGGCGCGTGGGGCGCAGATGCTGTCGCTGATGCTCGGCTGCGGTGTTGTCAGCCGTCTCACCTTCGGCTGGATCTCCGATCGCATCGGTGGGCTGCGCACGCTGCTGCTGGGGTCAGGCCTGCAATGTGTCGCCCTGCTGCTGTTCCTGCCGTTCGACGGTCTGGTCTCGCTCTACGTCATCGCGGCCATGTTCGGCTTGTTCCAGGGCGGCATCGTGCCGGCCTACGCCATCATCGTGCGCGAATATTTTCCGGCAAAAGAGGCGGGCAGCCGGGTCAGCGCGGTCATCACCCTGAGCCTGTTCGGCATGGCGCTCGGCGGCTGGATGTCGGGCGTCATCTTCGATCTCACCGGTTCGTATGCGGCGGCGTTCATCAACGGCAGCCTGTGGAATCTGCTCAACCTGTCGATTGCCTTATGGTTGCTGCTGCGTTCGCGCAAGCTGTTGCCGCAGTCGTCGAGAATGCCGGCGTTTTCTTCCTGATCCCCATCCACTTCCATGTTCAATCTTCTCAAAGAGTTTTTCGAGCAGCACATTGCCCCGTCGGGACCGGCGTCCACGCACGATCCGGTGCCCGTAGCCACAGCCGCGCTGCTGGTCGAAGTGATGCGCATGGACGGCAACATCGATCCGGTAGAGCGAGAAGCGGTGCTGCGCGCCGTGCGCGGCAGTTTCAAGCTCGCCGCCGACGACGCCGGGGCCGTGATTCGGCTCGCTGAAGCCCAAGCCGCCAGCGCCACCGACTTCCATCAGTTCACCGCGCTGATCAATCGCCACTTTGGCGCCCACGATCGTGCCCGCGTGATCGAATGCATGTGGCAGGTGGCGTATGCCGATGGCACGCTCGACGCGCACGAGACACACCTGATCCGCAAGATCGCGGCGTTGCTGTATGTGCCGGACTCCGCCTACATCGCCGCCAAGATGCGGGCGAAGGAAACCGCGGGGCAATGACCCGCGCCATCCTGCTGGCCCCGCAATTGGCGGTGGCACCACGCAGCGCAGCCAATCATGCGGTCTCAGCGCTTTCTCGGCGCGCCCGCGCCCGGCCACACCCGAGCGAAGTCAAACGAAAGTTGGCGGTGATGCCGGATGGACAGCAGATACACTGTGGTGTTGGCGCCCATCGCCGCGTACAGCATCAAATAGTCCCCGTGCAGGTATTCGCGCAGCGCATCCGGTGCGCCCGCTGGCAACGCCGCTAGCTGAGCAAGCGCCTCGGCCGACTGAGGCGGGTTGTCCAGATAGCGCCGGCCGATCTGCGAGAACCGTCGCAGGTTGGGGATCACCGTGGTGCGTAGCTCGGCCAGCAAAGTGTCGAACGCAAATCCCGCGTCGGCCTCCAGAAAGAACGCCTCGATGGCATCCAGGCGCTCCAGAAAGCTGGCGGTCAGCTCGACCCGGTACCGACTTTCAGCCACGCTTCCTGGCGGACTTGCCGGCTGTAGAAACCTTGGTGGCGGCGCGGCGCTTCTGGATCTGGGCAATGGCGGCATCCGCGTCCTGGGTGCGCCCTGCCACGATGTCTTCCAGTCCGCGCCGGGCGTCGTCGATCAGCAGCAGGTGGATGCGCTCGCGCTCCAGGCGGTGGTAGTAGTCCAGCCGCTCGGCGTCGATGAGGGCGACATAGCTTTCGCCGTTCTTGGTGATGATCTTCTCGGCGCCGGCCTTGGCCTGGTCGGCCAGCTCGGAGAGGTTGGCGCGTGCCTGGGTAAACGGCACCACATCGCTGGCTGAAAAGCCCATGGCTGGCTCCTGGGGGATTAGATGACAGAATCCTGTGCAGTCTACGTCCATTCCGCAGCTACCGGAAACACTCACGGTGCTTGGTGGAATGCCGCTCGCGCGCGACCGCCTCGAAGGTGGTGCTGGCAACGGTCTGGCGCGCGAAGGTGCCGAGCTGGCGCAGATTGGCGGGCTCGGGGCCGCCGCGCAGCCTGGGGGTGGGCGTCACGTCAGCACCACAGGGTCCCCCGAGGATGCTGCGCCCCCTTTTGAGGGGGAAGGCGAAGCTCAGCGCAGCAGCCGGCCCGGCATCGCTCCGGTGGCATTGTCGTCACAAATGGTTTCGACCCCGGCCACGAACGTGTGCCGATAGCCGGTGGCGCGCTGGATCAGCCGCCGCCCGCCGGCCGGCAGGTCGTAGGCCACGCTCGGCAAATGCATGTGCAGCGCCTCGAAATCGATCACGTTGATGTCGGCGCGGTAGCCGGGCGCGAGTACGCCGCGGTCTTTCAGGCCATACGCCGCCGCGCTGTCGCGGGTCTGCTTGCGTACCAGAAATTCGAGCGGTAGTTGCGCGCCGCGCGTGCGATCGCGCGCCCAGTGGGTGAGCAGGAAGGTGGGCGAGCTGCAATCGCAGATGGTGTTCACGTGCGCGCCGCCGTCGCCCAGGCCCAGCACCGTGGCGTCGTCTTCGAGCATCTCGCGGATGACGTCGAGGCTGCCCTCGGTGTAGTTCTCGAAGGTGTGCGAGAGCATGCCTTTGCCATCGCGCGCCATGAGCGCGTCGAGCGCCAGCGCCCACGGGCTGGTGCCGGCATCGCGGGCGCGCGCGGCGATGCTGTCCGAGGCGCTGGGCTCGTAGTCGTAGTCGTCGTCGAGCACGTAGGTGCGCGCGAATGCTTCCGCGATCATGCGGGTGTGGGCGTCGTCCTGACGCTGCTCGATCAGCACACGCCGCAGTTCGGGTTCATGCAGCAGGCGCTGATAGCGCTCGGCCGGCGACAGGTGATCCATGGCGGTCCACGCCGGATGCGACGAGAACGGATGGATCGAGGTCTCGAACCCCATGTTCACGCCGATCGGGCGGCAACCCACCTGGGCACCGACATCGACACCGGCGGCGCGCGCGGTGTGCATCTGTGCCTGGGTCTGGCGCCACAGGTCGGGCGCGTTGTTCACCTGCAGTAGCAGCAGCGACAACGGGCGGCCCGCGACTTCGGCTACCGCCTGCAGGATCTCGAACTCGCCCGGACCGAAGTCGGAGTTGACCTGGATCACGCCACGCCCCGCGCGCTTCATGGCGCTGGCGAGCCCGAACAGCTCCGGTTCGTGTGCCGACAGGCTCGGCGTTGCCCGGCCGTCGCTCGCCCGGTGCTTGATGGTGCGCGAGGTGCTGAAGCCCAGTGCCCCGGCGTGCAGCGCCTGCTCCAGCAGCTCGCCCATGCGGTCGATCTCGGTGTTGTCGGGCACGTTAGCGTGCTCGGCACCGCGCTCGCCCATCACATAGAAGCGCAGCGCGGCATGCGGCATCTGGGTGCCGATGTCGAGCGCCTTGGGCAGCGCGTCGAGCCTGTCGAGATAGTCGGGAAACGACTCCCAGTCGAACTTGACGCCCTCGGCCAGCACGGTGCCGGGAATGTCTTCCACGCCTTCCATGAGATTGATGAGATAGGGCGCGGCGCCCGGGCGCACCGGTGCGAAGCCGACGCCGCAGTTGCCGAACACCACCGTGGTGACGCCGTGCCACGACGACGGTGTGAGATACGGATCCCACGTGGCCTGGCCGTCGTAATGGGTGTGGATGTCGACGAAGCCGGGGGTCACCAGCAGGCCGCGGGCGTCGATCTCGCGGTGGCCGCGGCCGATGCCGGCGCCCACCGCGGCGATGGTGCCGCCATCGACGGCGACATCGGCAATGCGTCGCGCGGCACCGGTGCCGTCGACCACCGTGCCGTTGCGGATCACTAAATCATGCATGACGAGTCACGCCCCTTGCCGGCCGTGGCCGTTCACATGTTGCGGCGGTATTGGCCGCCAACCTCGAACAGCGCCTGGGTGATCTGCCCGAGCGAGCAACTGCGCACCGCATTCACCAGCTCGGCGAACACGTTGCCACCCTCTATCGACACCTGCTTGAGCCGCGCCAGTGCCTGCACCGATTCGGCCGCGTGCCGCGTCTGGAACTCGCGCAGCCGGCTGATCTGGCCGACCTTCTCTTCCTCGCTCGAGCGTGCCAGCTCGACCGTCGGCACCAGCGCATCCGCATCCGGATTGAGGAAGGTGTTGACGCCGATGATCGGCAGCGAGCCGTCGTGCTTCTTCATCTCGTAGTGCAGCGACTCTTCCTGGATCTTGCCGCGCTGGTAGCCGGTTTCCATCGCGCCGAGCACGCCGCCGCGCTCGGAGATGCGCTCGAACTCCTGCAGCACCGCCTCTTCGACCAGGTCGGTGAGTTCGTCGATGATGAACGCACCCTGGTTCGGGTTCTCGTTCTTGGCCAGCCCCCACTCGCGGTTGATGACCAACTGGATGGCCACGGCGCGCCGCACCGATTCTTCGGTGGGGGTGGTGATGGCTTCGTCGTAGGCGTTGGTGTGCAGCGAGTTGGCGTTGTCGTAGGTGGCGATCAGCGCCTGCAGGGTGGTGCGGATGTCGTTGAACGAGATCTCCTGCGCGTGCAGGCTGCGGCCAGAGGTCTGGCAGTGGTACTTGAGTTTCTGGCTGCGGTCGTTGGCGCCATAGCGGTTCTTCATCGCGGTGGCCCAGATGCGCCGTGCCACCCGGCCGATGACCGTGTATTCCGGGTCCATGCCGTTGGAGAAGAAGAAGCTCAGGTTGGGCGCGAAATCGTCGATGTGCATGCCACGCGCCAGATAGGCCTCGACGAAGGTGAAGCCGTTCGACAGCGTAAACGCGAGCTGCGAGATCGGGTTCGCGCCGGCTTCGGCGATGTGATAGCCCGAGATCGACACCGAGTAGAAGTTGCGCACCTTGTGGTGCACGAAGAACTCCTGGATGTCGCCCATCACCTTGAGCGAGAACTCGGTCGAGAAGATGCAGGTGTTCTGCCCCTGGTCTTCTTTCAGGATGTCGGCCTGCACCGTGCCGCGCACGGTCTCGAAGGTGCGGGCGCGCAGCGCGGCGGCTTCGTCCGGGTTCGGATCGCGGCCCTTCTCGCTGCGGAACTTGTCGCTCTGCTGGTCGGCCGCCGTGTTCAGAAACATCGCCAGCAGGGTCGGCGCCGGGCCGTTGATGGTCATCGACACCGACGTGTTCGGATCGCACAGGTCGAAGCCGCCGTACAGCACCTTCATGTCGTCGAGCGTGGCGATCGACACGCCGGAATTGCCGACCTTGCCGTAGATGTCGGGCCGCTCGTGCGGATCGAAGCCGTAGAGCGTGACCGAGTCGAACGCGGTCGACAGGCGCTTCGCCGGCATCGAGCGCGACAGCATGTGAAAGCGCCGGTTGGTGCGGAACGGATCGCCCTCGCCGGAGAACATGCGCGTGGGGTCTTCGTTTTCGCGCTTGAACGCGAACGCGCCACCGGTGAATGGAAAGCTCCCGGGGAGGTTCTCGCGCCGCAGCCAGCGCAGCAGGTCGCCGTGATCGGAGAACTTCGGCAGCGCAACCTTCGAGATCTTGGTGCCAGACAGCGAAACGAACTTGAGCGTGGTGCGGACCTCGCGGTCGCGCACCTTCACGACGTGCTCGTCGCCACTGTACGCAGCCACCGTCTTCGGCCATGAATCCAGGAGCTGGCGCGATTCGGCGTCGAGCAACTGGTCGCGATCGTCGATCAGCGCGTCGAGCGATTCCGAGGGCAGCTCCGCCGTTTCGAGCATGGCCTTGGTGGAGGTGAGATGCTGGCGTTCGCGCGCCACCTGCGCCTGTTGCTCGGCGTGGCGCAGATAGCCGCGCACGGTCTCGGCGATCTCGGCCAGATAGCGCGACCGCTGCGGCGGCACGATGACGCTGTTGCCGGACGAGGCGGTGACGTTCACCGGCGCCAGACGCGAGGCCTGAAGGCCGAGGCCGACTTCTTTCAGTTGCGCCGCCAGCGCGTGGTACAGCGCGGTCACGCCGTCGTCGTTGAAGCGCGCGGCGATGGTGCCGTACACCGGCATGGTGTCGGGCGAGACACCGAAGGCCTCGCGGTTGCGCTGCAACTGTTTGCGCACGTCGCGCAGGGCGTCGAGCGCGCCGCGCCGGTCGAACTTGTTGATGGCGACGAAGTTGGCGAAGTCGAGCATGTCGATCTTCTCGAGCTGGCTGGCGGCGCCGAACTCGGGCGTCATCACGTACAGCGAGGTGTCGGCGTGCGGGACGATGGCGGCGTCGCCCTGGCCGATGCCGGAGGTCTCGACGATCACCAGGTCGAACCCCGCTACCTTGCAGGCGGAGATGACTTCCGGCAGGCACGCGGCGATCTCGCTGCCGGCGGCGCGGGTGGCGAGCGAGCGGAAGTAGATGTTGGGATGCGCGATCGCGTTCATGCGGATGCGGTCGCCGAGCAGGGCGCCGCCGCTCTTGCGGCGCGACGGGTCGACGGCGATGACCGCGATGCGCAACTGGTCGGCCTGGTCGAGGCGGAAGCGGCGGATCAGCTCGTCGGTGAGCGAAGACTTGCCGGAACCGCCGGTGCCGGTGATGCCGAGCACGGGGACCACTCTGGTTTCGCCGGCGCGTCGGGCGAGATCCGTGCGCAGGGTGTCGGTGGCCACACCTGCCTCCAGGGCAGTGATGAGACGCGCCAGATCGCACCGGTTGCCGGCCGCGATGCCGTCGAGCGTGGTCGGCGCGTCGGCTGCGAGATTCATGTCGGCGCGCTCGATCATGTCGTCGATCATGCCTTGCAGGCCGAGGGTGGCGCCGTCTTCCGGCGAGTAGATGCGGGCCACGCCGTAGGCGTGCAGTTCGGCGATCTCGCTTTTCACGATCACGCCGCCGCCGCCGCCGAACACCTTGATGTGCGCGCCGCCGCGCTCGCGCAGCAGGTCGATCATGTACTTGAAGAATTCGACGTGGCCGCCCTGGTAGGACGACACGGCGATGCCCTGAACGTCTTCTTCGAGGGCCGCGGTGACGATCTCGTCGACCGAGCGATTGTGTCCGAGATGGACCACTTCGGTGCCGCTTGCCTGCAGCAGGCGCCGCATGATGTTGATCGAGGCGTCGTGGCCGTCGAACAGGCTGGCGGAGGTCACGAACCGGACCTTGTTCTTCGCCCGGTAGCCCTGGTGCTGCTGTTGCACGCTTAAGTCGGTCATCGCGGTGTGGGTCTGGTCTGGTTGGGTGGCAGCTATGGTCGGTTGGTGTCGGTCAGGCGGCGTTGCGCAAGGCGTCGAGGGCTTCGGTTTTCTGCGCCAGCCGGGCCTCGATCGCCTGCCAGTGCGTCAGTGCTTCGGCCAGATGGCGTTGCTTCACGTGGCCGAAACCGCGAATCTGCTCCGGGATCGCCGCAAGTGCCAGCACATCAGCATGATTTTGCGCTCCCAGTCCGCTCAGGGCGGCTTCGATCGACCGCCGGTAGGCGACGATCAGCTTGCGCTCAGTCCGGCGTTCGTCGGTCCGGCCGAACACGTCCAGAGCGCTGCCCCGCAACCATTTTAGCCGGGCCAGGAGACCGAAGGCGGGCTCCATCCACGAGCCGAAGCGCGCTTTGACCAGGTGGCCTTGCGCGTCGCGCTTCGAGAACAGCGGCGGCGCCAGATGGAACGAGAGCTTCACGTCGCCCTCGAACGCCTGCGCGAGCTGGGCGCGGAAGCGGCCGTCGCTGTAGAGCCGCGCGACCTCGTATTCGTCTTTGTAGGCCATCAGCTTGTGCAGGTTGACGGCCACCGAACGGGTGAGCTTGTCGCCGAGGCCGGCCGCCGCCTCCCGGGTTCGCACCTGATCGACGAAGCGCGTGTACTGCTCGGCATAGGCGGCGTTCTGATAGTCGGTCAGGGCTTGCGTGCGATGGCGGATCAGGCTGTCGAGCGATTGCGGCAGCTTCACCACCACCGGTTGCCCCGGCATCGCGGCCCGGGCCACGCCTTCCGGATCGACCTGGGCGCGGCGGCCCCACGCGAAGGCGCGCTTGTTGGCCTCGACGGCAACGGCATTGAGTTCGATGGCGCGCTCCAGCGATTCGGCCGAGACCGGGATGCAGCCTTTCTGGAACGCGTAGCCGAGCATGAACAGGTTGGCGGCGATCGAGTCGCCGAGCAGGGCCGTGGCCAGCCGCGTGGCATCGACGAAATCGGCCTTGCCATCGACCGCCTCGGTGATCAGGGCACGCACCGAGGCGTCCGGAAACACCCAGTCGGCGTCCTGCGCAAAATGGCCGGTGGGCTGCTGGTGGGCGTTGATCACCGCCACGGTGCGCCCGGGCCGGGTCTTGGCGATCGCGTCGTGCGCGCCGGCGGTGAGCATGTCGCACCCGAGAATCAGGTCGGCCTCGCCGGTGGCGATGCGCTGGGCGCGGATTGCTTCCGGACTGGCGGCGATGCGCACATGCGAGGTCACCGAGCCGTTCTTCTGCGCCATGCCGGTCATGTCGAGCACCGAGGCGCCCTTGCCCTCCAGATGCGCCGCCATGCCGAGCAGGGCGCCGATGGTGATGACGCCGGTGCCGCCGATGCCGGCCACGTAGATGTTGAACGGCACATCGAGGGCAGGCAGCGCGGGGGCAGCCAATGCCATCACGGGCTGTGCCGCGGTGTCCTTGCTCGCCTTTGCCGTCGCGGCCTTGCGCGGCTTGCCGCCCTCGACGCTGACGAAGCTCGGGCAGAAGCCCTGCACGCACGAGTAGTCTTTGTTGCACGACGACTGGTCGATCATGCGCTTGCGACCGAACTCGGTTTCCACCGGCAGCAGCGAGGTGCAATTGGACTGCACGCCGCAATCGCCGCAGCCCTCGCACACCGCTTCATTGATGAACAGGCGGCGCGACGGATCGGGATACTCGCCGTGCTTGCGCCGCCGCCGCTTCTCGGCCGCACAGGTCTGGTCGTAGATGAGCACCGAGGCGCCGGTGACCTCGCGCAGTTCGCGTTGCACGGCATCCATGTCGGCGCGGTCGTGCAGCGTGACCATGGCCGGCAGCGCCGAGCGGTCGGTGTAGCGGCTCAGATCTTCGGTGACTACGGCGATGCGCTTGACACCTTCGGCGGCCATCTGCGAGGCGATCATCGGCACCGAGATAGTGCCGTCGACCGGCTGCCCGCCGGTCATCGCCACGGCGTCGTTGTAGAGAATCTTGTAGGTGATGTTGACGCCGGCGGCGACCGAGGCGCGGATGGCGAGATGGCCGGAGTGAAAGTAGGTGCCGTCGCCGAGGTTGGCGAACACATGCTGCCGCTTGGAGAACGGCGCCTGCCCGACCCAGGTGACACCCTCGCCGCCCATGTGGGTCATGGTCTTGTTGTGCTCGGGGTAGATGGCGGTGGCCATCACGTGACAGCCGATACCGGCCAGCGCGAGGCTGCCTTCGGGCACCTTGGTCGAGGTGTTGTGCGGGCAGCCGGAGCAATACCAGGCGGGGCGCGCGGGGGTATCCACGGCCTTGCGCAGCACGGCCTCCTTGGCATCGAGAAAGGTGAGGCGGGCCTTGATCAGGTCGCTGGTGTGGAAGCGCGCGATGCGCGACGCGATCACGCGGGCGATCTGCGCGACCGAGAAGTCGGCCTTCGAGGTCAGCAGCCATTCGCCACGCGGCGCGACCCATTCGCCCTTCTCGTCGAACTTGCCGATCACCCGCGGGCGCACGTCGTCGCGCCAGTTGTAGAGCTGCTCCTTGAGCTGGTACTCGACCATCTGGCGCTTTTCCTCGATGACGAGGATCTCCTCCAGACCGCGGGCGAACTCGCGCACGCCATCGGGTTCGAGCGGCCACGGCATCGACACCTTGAACAGCCGCAGGCCGATGGTGTGCGCCATCGGCTCGTCGATGCCCAGCTCGTCCAGCGCTTCGAGCACGTCGAGGTACGACTTGCCGGATGCGACGATGCCCAGGCGCGCGTTGGGCGTGTCGATCATGGTGCGGTTGAGCCGGTTCTCGCGTGCATAGGCGAGCGCGGCGTAAATTTTGTAGTCTTGCATCAGCGCTTCTTGCTTGCGCGCCTGCAATCCGAGCGCGTCGTTCGACAGGCGCGCGTTCAGGCCGCCCGGGGGCATGACGAAGTTGGGCGGCAGGCGGGTCTCGACGTGGAACGGATCGGCGTCGATCGATGCCGACGATTCGACCGTGTCGGCGAGCGCCTTGAAGCCGACCGCGCAACCGGAGAAGCGCGACATGGCCCAGGCGTGCAGGCCGAGATCGAGATACTCCTGCACGTTGCACGGGTAGAGCACCGGGATCATCGACGCCAAGAACAGGTGATCGCTCTGGTGCGGCAGCGTGGACGAGTAAGCGCCGTGATCGTCGCCGGCGATCAGCAGCACGCCGCCGTGCTTCGAGGTGCCGGCGTGGTTCATGTGCTTGAACACGTCGCCGCAGCGATCCACGCCCGGGCCCTTGCCGTACCACATCGCGAACACGCCGTCGTAGGCCGAGTCGCCGATCAGGTCCACTTGCTGACTGCCCCAGACCGCGGTCGCGGCGAGGTCTTCGTTGACCCCCGGCTGGAACTTGATGTGATGCTGTTCGAGGTGCTTGCCCGCTTTCCAGAGCGCCTCATCGAGGCCGCCGAGCGGCGATCCGCGATAGCCGCTGATGAAGCCGGCGGTGTTCAGGCCGGCCGCCTGGTCGCGCTGGCGCTGGATCAGCGGCAGCCGCACCAACGCCTGGATGCCGCTCAGGTAGATGCGCCCCGATGTCAGCGTGTATTTGTCGTCGAGAGTCACTGCATGGCTCATGTCGGCCTCGGATCGAAGGGGCGTAAGACATGGGTCGGGCGCCTTGTGGGCACCGACCCATGGCGGCGCTGCTTACAGCCACACGCCTGGGAACATCGGGGGCACATCGTCGCTGACAATAATGCTCTTGATCGATCGGAATAGGCTTCCCGCTTTCCACCTGAATACGCCAGGTATCGGTAGAATTTTCTGCGACATGGAGGAATTGAAGAATGAACAAGGTAGATATCGAGATTCTCAAGGCACTGGTACGAAACAGCCGGGCGAGCCTGCAGGAGATCGGTGCCCAGGTCGGCCTGTCGGCAACCCCCTGCTGGAACCGCATCAAGCGCATGGAGGAAAGCGGCGTCATCGAAGGCTACACCGTACGCCTCAATGCCGAGGCGCTCGGCTACGCCGACAGCGTGATCGTCCAGGTCACGCTCGACAGCCATACCGACTCCACGCTCGAGAACTTCGGGCGCGCACTGGAGGAAATCCCCGAGGTGGTCGAGGCGTATCTGGTGTCGGGCGACTACGACTACTACGTGCGCATCGCGGTGCGCGACACCCGCGATTACGAGCGACTGCTGCGCGAGCGCCTGTACAAGATCCCGGGCATCCGCCACAGCAAGTCGAGCTTCGTGCTGCGGCGGCTCAAGAGCGGCGGGGTGCCGCTGGAGGCCACTTGATGCCTTGCGCGGCATCGGGGTGACGCCGCGGCGATGACGCGGTATGGTTGTCCACAAACAGGCCAGAGAGGAACGGGGATGGATACTTCGACTCGCAACGGATTCATCGACGCGCTCGGCAAGGAGCACCCGGCCGCGACCGGCATCGTGCGGATCGTATCGCTGGTGCCGAGCATCACCGAGCTGCTGTTCAGC
>JANMWG010000214.1:0-25839 GCA_031393885.1 Betaproteobacteria bacterium
CGCATGCAGCGCGTGGTGCTGGGTCTCGATACCGGTTTCGGCAACTGGCCGCTGGTGGACCCGGCGATCCTCGGCGACGCCTCGGGCAACGGCGCACTCACCGCCAGCGACGTGACGCTGATGTTCCGCGAGGTATCCGGCATCGACCAGCCGCAGATTCCGCCGCTGCCCGCCACGACGCCGGCCGTGCCCGTTGGCGGCCCCGACCCGCTGGTGAGCGTGCCCTCGAACATCGCGGCGCAGGCGGGACGTGATGTGGTCGTGCCGATCGAGCTCGACACCGCCGCGGGGCTCGACTCGGTGCAACTCCGGCTGGAGTACGACTCGCAGGCGCTCGAGCTGATCGACGTGCGCAAGGGCACCCTCACAGCGGACTTCGAATGGCTGGTGGATGCCGGTACCCCAGGCATCGTGGTTGTCGACATGGCGCGACTCAGTGCGCTGGAGGGAGGCCAGGGCAGTCTGTTGCTGCTCGACCTGCGAGTGCGTACCGGCATCCCCGCCGGTGCCTACCGACTCGACCTGCAGTGGGCAAGCCTGAACGACGGTCGTCTGACCCTGTCGCCCGCACCAAAGATCGGTGCGGACCCGACGGATGGATCGATCCGCGTGAGTTCGCCCGGACCGCTCGCCCGCGAATCGTCCGGCGGCTGGTGGCATGAGCAGGCACCGTCGCGGGACTGGACGCAGGCGGCGCTGCAGGGCGGTGCCCCGGTCATCGATTGGGACGCGGTCTTGCGCCTGCGGGGAACCGACGGGCCGTCGGCGGGAACGAAGGGACGGATCGCGAGCCGGCCGCAGAATGACGGCGGCAATCTCCCGGACGGCAAATCCGTCACGCGCATGAAGGCCGAGATGCCGGCGCTGTTCCGGACCAAAGCCACGAACACCACAACGCTTTGGCGATGATTGAATCGCCACCGATGACAAAAGGAGCTACGTACATGCATACATGGAGACTGCGAACAGCGGCAGGTGCCTTGCTGGGATGCCTGTGGCTCGCCGCCGGCATGACCGCATCGCACGCGGCGCTGATCATCGACGGCCCCATCGAAGCACTGCCCGGCGGGCTGGTCACCTTGAGCATCGGGCTCGATGCCGCGCTTGCGGCCGACATCGACGAGCTGCAACTGCACCTGGACTTCGATCCGGCCGTCCTGCATCCCCAGGCCGCGTCGGGCGGGCCGTTGCTGGCGAGCGCCCTCTTTCTCGCCAATGTCGATGCCGGGACGGCAACCGCTTCGTTCCTGGCAACATTGACGACATTGGGACCGGGCGAACTCGCCACCTGGACCTTCATGGTCGACCCGGCCGTTGCACCGCTGACGCAGATGTCGGTGCGCGCGCATCTCGACACGTTCGTCATCGACAGTGTGCCCACCGCAAGCCTGTCGAGTGTCGCGCACGTGATCACCGCCGTGCCGGAACCCGCCTCCAGCGCGATGATCATGGTGGGCGTCTGCCTGCTCTGCGCGCTTGCCGGGCGGCGCGCCCGCGCCTTCTGAAAGGGGGGTCAGGCCTGCATAACTGCATTATGTAGCTGAATAACTGGGGTCAGGCCTGCATAACTGGCTATTCGACCGAAATCCGCGACCCGCTCATCGACCACACCAAGTTCGAAGACGACCCACAGGGTTCGGTCACGCGAGTGATCGACCGGAGCGACGAGGCCACCGTCTTCGTCTGCTCGCCATAGAAGCCGGTGCCGACAGCAAAGACCCTGTAACCAAATCCCCAAGATGGATCTTCCCAAGGTGGATCTCGCCAAGGCGGAGAGGGTACCGATGCCCATGCGTTCCCGGTTGCTCGTCGACAGTGTGGCGGCTATTCTTCCCGGATTCGATCGTGCGTCATTCCGATGGCACGAGCACGTCGGCGTACATGCGAACGCCCTGAGGCGTCGAGGGTGAGGGATGAACGGCGTTGCGCGTGGGCGAAGATTTCTCGGCATCCTGGCCATGCTGGCCGGCGGCACACTGTTCGCGCTGTTGCTCGGCGAGATCGGGCTGCGTGTCACCGGCGTCACCTTTCCCGTATTCGACACGTACGACGAACTTCGCGGCATGGCGTTGCGCCCCGGGAAGGAAGGCTGGTATCGCATGGAGGGCGGGGCTCATGTGCGGATCAACAGCCTGGGCTATCGCGACGTGGAGCACGCGTTGAAGAAGCCGGCGGGATCGTTCCGCGTCGCCGTGCTTGGGGATTCGTTCGTCGAGGCGCGGCAGGTGGATGTCGAAAAGACGTTCTGGCACCTTCTCGGCAGCAATCTCGGTAGCTGTAGCGCGTTGGGTGGCAAGCCGGTCGAGGTGCTGAATTTCGGCATCGGCGGCTACGCAACGACCGAGGAATTGCTCACGCTGCGACGCGACGTCCTTCGATTTTCACCCGACCTGGTGCTGCTGGGGTTCTTCGCCGGCAATGACGTGCACGACAACAGCAAGGCATTGAGCCTTGCGACCACCTGGCGCATGCGCAGACCGTTCTCGGTTCTTGCCGGCGACAAGCTGGTGCTGGAGCGAGCGGCCGGGGCTTCATTCCTGCAGCGGTTGCTGTACGAGGGTGTCCATCATCTGCGCCTGCTGGAACTGGTCAACGAGGCCAGGCGCGTCTGGACGGTGCGCCAGATCAAACAAAGCGGCGCGCAAGCGAGTGAGCACTTCGAACTCGGAACCGCCGCCATGATCTACGGCCCGCCGCCGGATGAAGAGTGGCGCGACGCGTGGCGAGTCAGCGAAGCCCTCCTGGCACAGATGGATCGGGAAGTGCATGACGGCGGTGCCGGTTTCGCGGTCTTTGCCGTCACCATGTCGGAGCAGGTACATCCCGACCCCGCAGTGCGCGAGGCCATCGCGCGCGAGCCTGCGGTGGTGGACCTGTTTTACCCGGATCGCTGGCTCGAGGACGTTGGCCGCAGGCACGGCTTTCCCGTTGTCACGCTGGCGGAGCGCATGCGTGCCATCGCGATCCGCGACGGCGTATACCTGCACGGATTTGGCAACACGGTGCTCGGGCAGGGCCATTGGAACGAAACCGGCCACCGCATAGTGGGTGAGCTGCTTGCGGGAGATCTTTGCGATCGCGTGCTGCCGCCCATTCTCGCCGGTGGCGGTGGACGCAGGCCATGACAAGCGACCCTGCTGTCAGGTTCGGGACATGCGAGATTCGCGCTCGATCTCGCGTTGCGAATCGGTTGGCGATCGGTACCGGGGTAGGCGCTACCTTCGGGATCCGAGGCCGCCGTTTTGCCTGTTGGCGGTTGCTTTGTCCCGAACCATTTTCAGGGAAGGCACGAGTCTGCCTCCAGGCTCATGCCTCGTTGGACAAGACTGATGCTTGCGCGGGAGGCGACAAGTATGCAACGCTCATCTCGTGAGACCGCCATGCACAAGCTGATCACCTGCGCCCTGTTGGCCGCGGCGCTGCTGTTCGCGCAGCAGGTGGGATTCGCGCACGCGGTGGCGCACGGTGGCGGGCACGCGCCCACGCACCAGCACGGCAAGGGCTTGCCGATGCAGGGTTGCGACGACTGCGTGGCCTTTGCGCAGGTGCAGGGCGCACCCTGCACCGTCGTCGTCCACGCGCAGTCGTTCACGGCGTTCGCGGCGCCAACGGATCGGCATACCGACCACTGGACGCCGGTCCGGACGCGGTCGTTCTCCGCTCGCGGTCCGCCCCCGGCCTCCTGAGAATCGTATCGCCGTGCGATGGCGGGCCGAGCCCGCCATCGCACCCGTTCGCTTTCACGGGAGACACCTCGATGCGCCATATGCTCATTGCCGCAGCCGTCGTCCTGGCAGGTACCAGCGCCGATTCCGCAATCGCGCAGAACGCCGAATTGGACCAGATCCGCAAGGATATCGAAGGCCTTCGCAGCAGCTACGAGGCTCGCATCAAGGCGCTCGAAGACCAGCTGAGGCAGGCCGAGGCCAGCGCCACGAAAGCGCAGGTGTCGGCCGCCCAGGCGGAGGTATCGGCCGCGAAGGCGGAAACGGTCGCGCCACGGTCCGATACCGCTGCCGTCCAGAGCGAATCGCCGGCGGCTTCCCAGAACGCCTTCAACCCGGCCATCTCGCTCATCCTGAACGGGACGTGGGGTCGCTTCGGCAACGACCCCACCACGCAGATCACCGGCTTCGCGCCTGCCGGCGGCGAGGTGAGTCCGGGTCGGGGGGCCTCGCTCGGCGAGTCCGAATTGTTCCTGAGTTCGAGCATCGACCCCTACTTCCGCGGTTCGCTGCTGGTCGCGCTCACACCCGACAACACCGTCGCGGTCGAAGAGGCTTACGCAGAGACGCTGGCGCTCGGTCGGGGCTTCACCGTCAAGGCCGGTCGTTTCTTCTCGGGGTTGGGCTATCTCAACCAGGTGCACGCGCATGCCTGGGACTTCGTCGATGCCGCGCTGGTACAGCGTGCGTTTCTCGGCAACAACTACGGCGACGATGGCGTGCAGTTGCGCTGGATCGCGCCGCTGCCGGTGTTGCTGCAATTCGGCGCCGAGATCGGCCGTGGCCGGGAATTTCCCGGCGTCGGCGACGTCGGGCGCAACCGCAACGGCGCCGAGTCGCGCGCGTTCTTCGTGAAACTGGGTGGCGACATCGGCACTTCGGGCAGCTACCAGGTCGGGGCATCCCATCTACAGCAACGTTCCGGGCAGAACCGGGTCGCCTTCCTCGACTACGACGATCTGTCCGGGGTGAACAACCGGTTCGCCGGACGCCAGAGCATCGATGGCGTGAACATGGTCTACAAATGGGCGCCCGACGGTAACCCGCAATACCGCAACTTCAAGTTCGCAGCCGAGTGGTACCAGCGCAAGTACGACGGCGATCTCACCTTCGACGCCGCGGGTCTCGCCGCGACCGACGCGTTGGCGGCAAGACAGTCGGGCTGGTACGCGCAGGCGATCTACCAGTTCATGCCCTACTGGCGGGTGGGCGGACGCTACGACCAATTGAGCCATGGCACTGTTGCGCTCAACGCCAACGCTGCCAGGCTGGCGCCGCCGGCTTTCGACCCCAAGCGCTACAGCCTGATGGTCGACTGGAATCCGAGCGAGTTCAGCCGCATCCGGCTGCAATACAGCCGCGACCTGACCCGGCAGAACATCGCCACCGGCGAGACCATCGGCGACAACCAGCTCTTCCTGCAATACATCTTCAGCCTGGGCGCGCACGGCGCGCATCAGTTCTGAAACGCGTGCGGGCACCGGCAAGGATAAGGATCACCGACATGAAGACTCCGATCGACGTCCTGATGGCGACCTTGCTGGTCTTCGTCACGACCCTGGCACATGCGGCACTCGACGTGTTCACCTGCAGTCCCGAATGGGGCTCGCTCGTGACCGAACTCGCCGGACCGCGCGCATCGATCTTCGTGGCGACCACGGCGTTGCAGGACGTCCACCGGATCCAGGCGCGTCCGAGCCTCATCGCGCACGCGCGGACCGCCGACCTCGTTGTGTGCACCGGTGCCGATCTGGAAGTGGGATGGATGCCCATGGTGCGCAACCAGGCCGGCAACGAGCGCATCCAGGCGGGCAAACCCGGGTTTCTCGAAGTCGCGAGCATCGTGCCCCGGATCGAGGTGCCGGCGTCGGTCGATCGCGCGCTCGGCGACGTGCATCCGATGGGCAATCCGCACATCCAGTTCGGGCCGAAGCAGATCCGCCTCGCGGCAGGAGAATTGGCCAGGCGCCTGATCCGCATCGATCCCGCGGGCGAGGCGGAATACAAGACCCGCCTCGCCGATTTCACCCGGCGCTGGGACGCCGCAACCGAACGCTGGGCGCGGGAGGGCGCGCCGCTCCAGGGCGTCGCGGTGATCCAGCATCACAAGAATTTTTCCTACCTGTTCGAGTTCCTCGGCATGCGCCAGGTGAATTCGCTGGAACCCAAACCCGGTGTCGAACCGACGTCCGCCCACTTGCGAGAGTTGGTCGAGAATCAGAAGTCCGATCCGGTGAGGTTGATCATCCGCGCGTCCTACCAGTCACCCGACGCTTCAGAATGGCTCGCGCAGCACCTCAGCGTCCCCGCGCTCATGCTGCCAGCGACCGTCGGTGGCTCGGAGGGCGCGACCAACCTGTTCACGCTGTTCGACGATTGCATCCGCCGCATGCTCTCCGCACTGAAATGACGACCCCCCCAGGCTACGCTGCGCTTCGCCTTCCCCCCGAGGGGGCGCAGCGTCCTCGGGGGACCCTGTGGGCGTTGCCCCTTCGCTGAAGATGAAACTACCCCCCCAGGCTACGCTGTGCTGCGCCTTCCCCCCAATGGGGGGCCAGTGCGCATGGGATCGGCCCGGCGGGCACTGACATGACCTTGTCCTCGCGCTGCATCGAACTCGACCACCTCGAAGCGGGCTACGAGCGCGCGGTGGTCGGCCCGCTTTCGTTCACCCTCGACGTCGGCGAGATCGTGGCGTTGTGGGGTCCAAATGGTTCCGGCAAGACCACGGCAATGAATGCGATCGGTGGCGGCGCACGCGTCTTCGCGGGTGAAATGCGCAAGCGGCCGGCGCTGCGGGTCTCGCACCAGCATCAGAATCCCTTGTCGCTGCGGGACATTCCGCTGTCGGGGCGCGAGCTGCTGGCACTGACGAGCAGCGATGCCGCCGCGCTGCCGGCGTCGCTGCAGCCGTTGCTCGCGCGCAGGCTCTCCGAACTGTCGGGCGGCCAGTTGCAACTGCTGCAGGTGTGGGCATGCCTCACCGCGCCAGTGGATGTGGTGATGCTCGATGAACCCACCAACAACGTCGATGCCGCAGGTGTCGCCTTGCTGCAGCAAGTCATCGCCCAGGCGCGCGACGGCCGCGGCGTGTTGCTCGTCAGCCATGACCGGCGCTTTGTCGAGGCCCTGGACGCACGCATCGTGGAGGTCGAACGACGATGAGCTGGACGGCGATGTTCGACCCGATGTTCTTCATACCCTTCGCGACGGGTCTGCTGGTGGCGGCCGTGCTGCCGATACTGGGCATGTATCTGCGTCTGCGCGAAGAATGGCTGGCGGCGCTCGCGTTTGCGCAGCTTGCGGCGGCTGGGTCGCTCGGCGCGGCGATCCTGGGGCTGCCCGTGCTGATCGGCGGGCTTGGCGTCTCCGGCATCGCAGCCGCGGCCAAGGCATGGCTGGTTCGTAGCGGCAACAACGGTTATGCGATCCTCATGGTCGCCGGCTGGGGGGCCAGCATCCTCATGCTCGCCAACGCGCCTCTGGCGGACCACCTGGGCCACGCGTTGTTCGATGGCCAGCTTTATTTCACCGGGCTCTCGAACCTCTGGAGCATGGCAGCCTTCGCGCTCGTCGCCGCCATGCTGATGCGTTGGCTGTCGGGCAAGCTGCTGCTCGAACGCATGTTCCCCGATTTCTTTCGCGCGAGCGGCCTCTCGGCAACCCGGTTCCATCTCCTGTTCGACCTGCTGGTGGCGGGCGGGCTCGCGCTCGCGACGGCCTCGATCGGGGTCATGGCCGCGTTCGCCCTGGTGTTCATTCCCACGATGATCGCGTACCAGTGGGGCCGAAGCTGGCGGCATTCACTCGTGATCGCGACGCTGGTCAGCGTCGTCGCATACGTCGTCGCGTTCGAGATAGCGCTGGTGGAGGATCAGCCTTTCGGGCCGGTGCTGGTGCTGTGCCTGGTCGTGGCCGCGTCGACCGGGTGGGGCCTCCGGACAGTCGTCATCCGGTCCTGAGGTCGGCGCCTTCGCAATGCCTCGCAGCGGGTCCGGTCGGTCCACGCTGCGTTTGAATCGGTAATTCATCGGTAAGCCGGGGGCTGCTAGTTTCAGGCGCTCGAGGGCTCTTGATCGTGACCCGGGTCGCGGGCACCTCGATCCGACCCATCCCATCTCCTGGAGCGCGTCATGCCCGTGAAATCGCTGCTTGTTCCCCTCGTCGTTGCCGTCATCGGCTTTGCCGCCGTTCCGGAAAGCAACGCACAATTCCTTCCTTCATTCACGTCGAACTCGTCCGCGTCGGGCAGCTACTTTCTCGACGACGGAGTGAACGTCGACTCCCTTGACGTTGCGAAGTCGTCCCGCCTTGGCGACCCGGTGTCGGTCGAAGGCGGAATCGACAGCCTGCAGTTTCAGGCTGCTGCCCATGCGACGCCGGGATCGCTCGGCACCCTGACGGCGACCGCGCGGCCGACGCGGGCCTTCGACTTCTTCGGCGCGTCCGTCAGCGCTGCAGCCTCCGCGAACTTTACCGACTACTTCGTGATCATCGGTGGCGAGGGCGTCGGTTCGGCAGGCGTCTCTGCGCGAGTTCACGGTTCCCAGTCGATCGACAGCGGCAACGATTTCTTCGGCCAGACCAACTATTCCTTCGACCTGTCCTATGCGGCTCTCGATCCGTTCAGCTGCTTCTTCGATCCGGAGTTCTGCACGCCTGCTGACCAGCAGCAGAACGTCCTGAGCGACGCGCGAAGCCTCTTCGGAAGCATCCGCCCGGTTCGGTTCTCCCACGAATACGAGACTGACTTCCTGTTTCGCTACGGGCAACCGTTCTCGTTGACGGCCTTCCTGAGCGCAGGCGCCCGCGATGGCGGCACTACCGATCTCGAGAGCACGGCATCGTTCGCGCTCCAGTTGCCTGACGGAGCATCGCTCATCAGCGCCTCCGGCTTCGGCTACGCTGCGGTTGCCGCCGCAGTGCCCGAGCCTGGCACCTACTTCTTCATGGCAATCGGGCTGGTGGGGTTTGCTCTGGATCGTCGTCGTCGCGTGCGGCGCTGGTCCTGATCGCAGTCGTGGTCGGCCACCCCCGGTGCGACACCGGGGGTGAGTGTCATCGTGGAGGCCGGTGCCGTCCACGCAGAATGCCCGGACGCGGGTCGGTTCCATCTCGAATGCGATTCCCGACCTGCGGATCCCCACTCTCGCAGTTGCTCCTCGGCGTGCGTGCGCCTATTCTTCCGGAGCAAGAAGAAGAACGACGGTCGCTCCATTCCGTCCGCATCCACGACACATACTGACTCGGCGCCAACGGGGCATGCTGTATCGCGGCATGAGCGTGATCCGGGTGACACGGAGGCGTTGATGATCCTCGGAGTGGCGATCCTCATGTGATCCCCGGACGCGAGGCCGCATTCGAGAGCGCGTTCCGGCAGGCCCAGGCCATCATCGCGTCGATGGCGGGCTGTCGTTCGCACGACCCGAGTCGCTGCCTGGAAGCCGGCAACCGGTACGTGCTGCTCGTTCGCTGGGAGACGCTGGAGGATCACACCGTTGGATTCCGGCAGTCGGCGCAATACCAGACATGGAAACAGTTGTTGCACCCGTTCTACGATCCGTTCCCGACGGTCGAGCACTACGTCTCCGTCGGCGGGGTACCTGACCGGACCACCACGCAGTCATAACGATCGGGACGGTAAGCCGTCCCGGCACGCAGGGGGGAGAAGGGCATGGAATACCTCACCGGCATCGGGCTGCTGGCCGCGTTTCTGGTCGTCGTGGTCATGATCGTGCGCGGCCAGAGTCCGATCATCATGCTGTTGCTGCTGGCGATCGTCTGGGCACTGCTCGCCGGCATCGGCGTCAACGACATCCAGTCCAAGATCCTGCAGGGCGGCGGCGTCCAGTATGCGAGCGCCGTCATCATCATCGTGTTCGGTGCCTGGTTCGCGCAGGTGCTCATCCAGACCGGCATCGCGGAAAGCGTGATCCGCTCCGCGGTGGAGCTCGCGGGCGACCGGCCCATGGTCACCGCGTTCACCGTCAACCTGGTCACCGCCTTGCTGTTCACGTCCATGTACGGCGTGGGCGCGGCCATCGCCATCGGCGTCATCGCGTTGCCGATCATGATGAGCCAGGGCATTCCGGCGCGGGTCGCGGCACCGGTGTTCACGATGGGTGTCGGCGCCGGGGCGTTCGTGAATCTGGTGCAGTTCGGTACCTTCGAGAAACTCTTTCCGGGCATCAGGTACGAGGCGCCGTGGCTCGGTTACTGGTGGCTCGGCCTCGCGGTTTATGTCGCCTGCGCATGGCTGATGATCTGGATTCATCTGCGGCACCTCGGCGTGCGCCACGCGGCGGCCGTGGACATGGCGGCCCCCGCGCCGCGCAAACGCACGGCCTACTACACCTACATCGTGCCGCTGTTTCCGGTGGCGATGATCATGCTCTTCAAGTGGCAGATCATCCCCACGTTCCTGCTCTCGATCGTGCTGGCGCTGGCGCTCACCTGGAGGGCTCGCGGTTTCCAGGGCAGCCTCAATCTGTTCAACAAATCGTTCTACGACGCCTTTCCGGACATCGCGACCATCGCCGCGCTGTGGACCATTTGCGGCATGATCATCGCCGCAGGCCAGATGCCGCAGATCTCGGACGCGCTGAAGCCGATGTTCTCGCCTATCCTCCCGCACACGCCGGGGCAGGCAGCACTGTTCTTCGCCGTGCTCGGTGGCATCGGCAGCATCTATCGCGGGCCGCTCGTGGTGATCGGCACCGGCGCCGCTTTGCTCGCAATCCTGCTATCGATGCACGAGCTCCCGGTGCCCTATCTCTACGCGCTGTGGCTCGCGCCGACGGTGATGCAGGGCAGTTGCGATCCCACCAACTCGTGGACGTTGTGGACCATCGGCTACACCAAGGTACCGCACGGCCAGTTCCTGAAAACGGCGATGCCCTTCGGCTGCCTCATGGTCGCGATCATGTGCGCGCTGTGCTACCTGATGTTCGGCACGCCATGAGCGAGCGCCGTACCTACCGCATCGGCATCGACGTCGGCGGCACCTTCACCAAGGCGGTGCTGGTGGACAACGCCACCTTCGAGGTGGTCGACCGCTACTCGGTGATGACGACCCATGCCGATGTACGCGGTGTCGCGGCCGGTGTGATCGAGGTGTTCCGCAACGTGCTCGACCGCTCCGCCGTGGACCCGGCCGACGTCGTGTTTCTCGCCCACAGCACCACGCAGGCCACCAACGCCCTGCTGGAAGGCGACGTGGCAGCCGTCGGCATCCTCGGCATGGCGAGCCGGCTGGAGGGCCTGCTCGCGCGCGGGCAGAGCAACGTGAAGCAGATCGAGCTCGCGCCCGGGCGCTACCTGCGGCCGGCGCATCGCTTCCTCACCACCGACGAGCTGAACGAGGCCACGGTGCGCGCCGCGCTCGAATCGTTGCGCGACGAGGGTGTAGAGGTGGTCGTGGCCACGAGCGCGTTCGGCGTCGACGACCAGAGCGGCGAGGAACTGGTGCTGCGGATTGCGGCCGAGCTGGGGCTGGTGGCCACCGGCGGCCATGAGATCACCAAGCTCTACGGCCTCACCACCCGTACCCGAACAGCGGTGATCAACGCGAGCATCCTGCCGAAGATGATCGGCACTGCCGACATGACCGAAGCCGCGGTGCGCGAGGCGGGCATCACGGCGCCGCTGATGATCATGCGCGGCGATGGCGGCGTGATGAACGTGCAGGAGATGCGGCGCCGGCCGGTGGTCACGATGCTCTCGGGCCCGGCCGCGAGCGTGGCCGGCGCGCTGATGCACCTGCGGGTTTCGGACGGCATCTATTTCGAAGTGGGCGGCACCAGCACCAACATCGGTGTGATCCGCAACGGGCTGCCCACCGTGAAGCACGCGCGGGTGGGCGGGCACGACACCTACGTCAATTCGCTCGACGTGCGCGTGATCGGCATCGCGGGCGGGAGCATGGTGCGCGCGAGCGCCAATGCCGTCACCGACGTCGGTCCTCGCAGCGCGCACATCGCGGGGCTTCCGTACGCCGCCTTCGCCGCGCCGGCAGACATCGTGCAGCCGCGGATCGAACTGTTCCGCCCGCGCGAGGGCGACCCGGACGATTACGTGGCGATCCGAACCGCCAGTGGCGGGCGTTACGCGCTGACCAATTCCTGCGCCGCGAACGTGCTGGGCTATGCCAAACCCGGCATGCACGCCTACGGCAATCCCGAATCGGCGCGCCGTGCGTTCGCGCCGCTCGCGCAGCGGCTCGGCCTATCGGTCGAGGCAGCGGCGCGCCGCGTGCTGGAGCAATCCGCGAGCAAGGTCATCCCCGTGGTCGAGAGCCTGCTCACCGAGTACGCGCTCGATCGCGACCAGGCATTGCTGGTGGGCGAAGGCGGTGGCGCCGCGGCGCTCATTCCCTATGTTGCCGAGCGCATGGGCCTCGCGTTCCAGATTTCCAGGGATGCCGAAGTGATCTCCTCCATCGGCGTGGCGCTCGCCCTGGTGCGCGAGACGGTGGAGCGCGTGATGCCGAACGCGACACCGGAAGATCTGCAGCGCCTGAAGCGCGAGGCGTTCGACGCGGCGGTCACGCTCGGCGCGGCGCCGGAGAACGTCGAGGTGACCATCGAGGTGGATCCCCGGACGCAGCGGGTGCGCGCCACGGCGATCGGCGCATCTGAAATGCGCGCCCAGGACCTGCGCAAGGCGGTGAGCGAGGACGAGGCGCGCAACATCGCGGCGATCTCCATGGGCCTGGGCGCGGCGACCTTGACACTCGCGGCGGCGACCGAGCACGTGCGCGTGTTCCAGGGTCACGTGGAGGAGCGCAAATGGCGTTTCTTCAAGTCGCGCCGCGCGCCGGTTCGCGCAGTGGACCGCGAGGGCGTGATCCGCATCCAGCGCAGCGATGCGGTGGTGGCGGCCGCCACCGCCGGCACCGGCCTCGCGGAGCTTCGGCGTCTCTGGGAGGAAGTCACGATCTACAACGGCGACAGCGTGATCACGCCCGACATGTTCATCATCGTCGGGCGCCGTGTGGTGGACCTGTCGGGCGTTGCCGCACTCGACCAGGCGCTCGCGATCGGCCGCAGCGAGCTGGAGGGCCTGGCGCCCGGGGTGGCGGTTGCGCTGGTCAGCATCCAGGGTGCGCGCGGACTGTGATCTCACCCGACACCTTCGTGCTGGCGCACGGCCTGCTGCGCGAGGATCCGCAGTACGCCCGTGTTCCCGCGGCCGACCGCGATGCGCTCGTGATGATGGCCCTGGCGGAAGGCCGTACCCAGGCCGAGGTGGTGCGAAGGCGATGGGGGCGCGATCCGGACTCGATTGCCGATCGGTGCGGCGTGCCGGTCATCGACGACGACCATGGCGCCGACTACGGCACCACCGTGGTGTTCGCGGAATACTTCACGCGGCCGGCGCGGATCGTTCTGCATCGACCTGCGATCCGGCGGGTCGATGCCGTGCTCGCCCGACAATCCCCCGGCGCACCGACTGCCCGGTCGGTGTTCCTCGCGCACGAGCTCTTTCATCATGTCGATTGCACCGGGCCGAAAGCATCGCTGGCGCGGCGTCATCGGGTCACCCTGCTCGCGCTGGGGCGTTGGCGCTGGACGGCGGGACTGTCGAGCCTGGCCGAGATCGCCGCGGGTGCTTTCGCCCAGGATTTGCTCGGCCTGTCGGTGCATCCGAGGATCTACGAACTTGCGTTGCGCGAATAGGCAGGGTGTTCGTCACCGGAAACCGGTTCGTCGACGCGGTTGCCGAGCCTGAGCGCGCGACAATGCATCCGACCCACTGCTCCCGCGCGTGATTCCGATGACCGACGAAGACCTCTGTTTCATCCCCGCCACCGACCTGGTTCGAATGATCCGGAACAAGACGGTATCGCCGGTCGACGTCCTGCGGGCGACGCTCGCCCGGGCGGAGGCGCTCGAGCCGCTATTGAATGCGATCTGCACGCCGATGTTCGAGACTGCCATGCAAGACGCTCGCGCGGCCGAAATGGCGGTCATGCGCGGCGACCACCTCGGGCTGTTGCACGGCATTCCGACCACCATCAAGGATCTCGCGTTCACCAAGGGTGTGCGAACCATGGGCGGATCGAACCTGTATCGCGATCGCGTTCCCGCCTTCGATCACTTGCACGTCGAGCGATTGCGCGAGGCCGGCGCCATCCTGATCGGCAAGACCACAGTTCCGGAACTGGGCTGGAAGGGCAACGGCGACAGTCCCGTGACCGGCATCACGCACAATCCGTGGAAGCACGGCATGAACGCGGGCGGGTCGAGTGCCGGCGCCGCTGTGTGCGCGGCGGCCGGCATCGGGCCGCTGCATCAGGGCTCGGATGGTGCGGGCTCGATTCGCATGCCGGCGGCGTTCTGCGGCGTTTTCGGGTTCAAGCCCTCGTACGGCCGCATTCCCTATTGGCCCATGCCCAACAACGGGGCGATTTCGCACGTCGGTCCCATCACACGCACAGTCGCTGACAGTGCACTCCTGCTGCAGGCCATGGCCGGGCCGGACGATCGCGATGCCGCGAGCCTGGAAAGTCAGCCGGACGATTTTCGAGGCCGACTCCATGACGGGGTCAAAGGACTGAAGGTCGCCTACAGTCCGGACCTCGGCTATCTGCGAGTCGATCCCGAGGTCGCTGCGCGCGTCGAGTCGGCCGTCCTTGCCTTCGAGGAGCTGGGCTGTTCGGTGGAAGTGGTTGACCCCGGGTGGGGTGACCCGATCGCGATGGAGCACGTCCTGTTCGCGAGCGGGTACGCGGGGATGCTCGGCCATCTGCTCGACCAATGGGCAGACAGGCTCGATCCCGGGCTGGTCGCCTTGACCCTTCACGGCATGACGTACTCGGCCGGCGACTATGTCCGCGCGCAGGGCGAGCGGCTCCAGTACTACGACAAGGTGCACGCCTTATTCCAGCGCTACGACCTGTTGCTCACGCCATCGCTGTCGGTGGCCGCGTTCGACGCGACGCGACTGATTCCGCAACACTGGGAGCAGCATCCGTGGGACTGGTTGCGCTGGGCCGGCTTCAGCTACCCGTTCAACCTCACGTGGCTCCCGGCGGCGAGCTGTCCGTGCGGCTTTACGTCGGACGGACTCCCGGTCGGCATCCAGATCATCGCCGGTCGCTGTCAGGACCTGCGTGTGCTGCAAGCGTCGAGGGCGTTCGAATCGGCACGACCCTGGGCGCAGTTCAGGCCGATGTTTCGATAGCGCCCGGCACAGGACCTCCGCCCGCCTGCCGGGGCACCGTCACTTGCTGATCTTCACGCTGGCAATGGGCCACCCCGGGGACACGCAGATTCCGGGCGCAACGGGTTGAGTGGACTCGCCGACGAAGCCCGGCTTCCGCCAGGTCTGGATCGAAGCACCGGACTCGCCCTGAAAAGAGAGATATCCCTCGGGCAGATTCGGCGTCGATGCCGCCACCGGCGCACCCTCGCCCGAACAGTTGTCGGTCTTGAACAGTGAAACCACGCCCGCGCCAGCGGGGGCCGGCGGTGCGGCAGCAGGGGCAGGCGGTGCGGCAGCAGGGGCAGGCGCTGCCGCTGTCGGCGCGTCGCCTTCGCACCGGCCCGCCTTGGCGAACACGAAGCGCTTGCAGGTGAGGCTGCACTGCGCCGAAGCGCTCGCCATGTCACCGGCTTCGATGCTCTGCGGTTTGTTCTTGCATGGGCAGCAAAAATCGTCTGCATTGGCGAGGCCCGCCAACGAAAGCCACACGATTCCGAAGGTTGCCAGCAGGATCATTCCGCCGCGGCCACCGATCGTCCCTCCAATCCATTGCGATCTCACCATTGCCATTCTCCCCATTCGATGTGCTGCGGTGCACCGGCGGATCGGCGTGACCAGCGGACGATCCGGGGCTGTCGAGCTATGCTCATGGTGTTCGCGGCGGCCGGGATTGTCCAGTAACACAGGACAGGGTCCGGACCGGCCGGGTGGCGCACGCGAAGTCGCTGCGCCAATCGTCCTGAACTACTTTTCGAGGATCGTCACCGGTTTGTCGGACGACACATCGTGACGCGCAAGATGCGCCTTCCGCTATCAGTCGTACTTCCGCGCGTCCTCGATCACCTTGCCGTCGTTCGGCAGGCTATCCGGCGCAGTCAACATGACATCGCCCCGCAGCTTCGAGATGTCGCGCAATGATGCGGCGATCGCGGCGACGAGTCCGTCTCCGCCATGGCCTTCAACCTCGCACGCGAGCGCCATCACGTCATTGCGCTCGGCGTCGTGGGTCACGGTGAGCCGCGCTCGGCGAATCTCCGGGTGGCGCTTCACCACCTGGTCGATCTGCGACGGATGCACGAACATGCCCTTGACCTTGGTGGTCTGGTCGGCGCGGCCCATCCAGCCCTTGATGCGCACATTGGTGCGGCCGCACGGGCTGATGCCGGCGAGCACCGCCGACAGGTCGCCGGTGGCGAAGCGGATCAGCGGATATTCCGGGGTGAGGGTGGTGACCACGACTTCGCCGACTTCGCCGGGTGCCACCGGATCACCGGTGCCGGGGCGGACGATCTCGAGGATCACGCCTTCGTCGACGATCAGGCCTTCACGCCCTGCGGATTCATAGGCGATCAGGCCCAGGTCGGCCGTGCCGTAGGCCTGGTAGCCGTCGATACCACGCTCGGCCAGCAACTTGCGCGTCGGCGGCAGGAAGGCTTCGCCGCTCACCAGCGCCTTGGTCAGGCTCGACACGTCGGCCTTCAGCTCGTCGGCCTTCTCCAGAATGATCTTCAGGAACGACGGCGTGCCGACATAGGCCACCGGCCGCAGCGCGGCGATGGCCTGGACCTGCATCTCGGTCTGGCCGGTGCCGGCCGGAAACACCGGGCAGCCGATGGTCTGGGCCGCCAGATCCATCATGAAGCCGGCCGGCGTGAAGTGATACGAGAACGTGTTGTGCACCAGCTCGCCCTGGCGAAAGCCGGCGGCGAACAGCGCGCGGGCAAAGCCGAAGTAGTCACCGGCGTCCCCCTGCGGATCGTAGATCGGTCCGGGCGAGCAGAACACACGACCAAGCCGGGCTGTGGTCACGGCGGTGAGCCCGCCGAACGGCGGTGCGCTTTTCTGCAACTCGATCAGGTCCGACTTGCGGGTGACCGGCAGGCGCGCCAGGGCAGCGCGATCCGACACCGTGTGCGCATCGATGCCGGCCAGCAGCTTCGCGAAGTAGGGCGCGTTCTTTTGCGCGTTGGCGATCTGCCCCGGCAGCGCATTGAACAAGTGGCGTTCGCGCACGGCAGGCGGGCGGGTTTCGAGATCGTCGAGATAGGGGCTCATGTCGGGGTCGGTGATGGGGCCAGCGACCGAAGAAAGCCTGGGGAGCATGTCATCATGCCAGCCAGCGCTTGCGCCGCCGGTAGTGTTTCGAGTCGCGAAAGCTCTTGCGGCCGGCGGTCGACAGGCCCAGGTAGAACTCCTTCACGTCCTCGTTGGTGCGCAGTTTTTCGGCGGTGTCTTCCATCACTACACGCCCGTTCTCGAGGATGTAGCCGTAATCGGCGTAGCGCAGCGCCACCATCGTGTTCTGCTCCGCCAGCAGGAAACTCACGCCTTCCTTCGAGTTGAGGTCACGCACGATCTCGAAGATCTCCTCCACCACCTGCGGCGCGAGACCCATCGACGGTTCGTCAAGCAAAATCATCTTCGGCCGCGCCATCAGCGCGCGACCGATCGCGGTCATCTGCTGTTCGCCACCGGAGGTATAGCCCGACTGGCTGGTGCGCCGGATCTCGAGCCGCGGAAAGTAGGTGTACACGCGCTCGATGTCGTCGCGGATCTCGCCGCGGCTCGCCTTGCGGGTGAAGGCGCCGGTGAGCAGGTTCTCTTCGATGGTGAGGTGCTGGAAGCAATGCCGGCCTTCCATCACCTGCACCACACCGCGCCGCACCAACTCCGACGGACTGAGCCGGTCGATGCGTTCGCCCCGATATTCGATGTCGCCCTTGGTGACATCGCCGCGCTCGGAGCGCAGCAGGTTCGAGATGGCTTTCAGCGTGGTGGTCTTGCCGGCGCCATTGGCGCCCAGCAGCGCCACGATCCTGCCCTCGGGCACGCCCAGCGATACACCCTTGAGCACGAGAATCACGTGGTCGTAGATGACCTCGATGTTGTTCACCGAGAGCAGAAAGCCGGCGCCGGGCGCCGCCGCGGTGGCAGTCATGTCTCAGCCGGGAAGGCAGCCTGGTTTGATGTTCTTCTCGGCAGCGTATTTGGCCGCAGACTCCTCCACCATCTTGCGCACCATCTGCCGGTCGCCGCTCATCCAGTCGGTGGTCGCTCGCCATTCGGTACCGGTCCATTGCTGGAACCGCACCAGGCCGCTGCCGCCATGATCTTCGCACGACAGCTTGACCGGTGGCAGCATGGTGTTGAAACCCAGAGCCTTGAGCCGGCCTGCATTGATGTCGAGATTCTCGATGCCCCAGCGCACCTGCTCGCCGGTCATCGGCTTCTTGCCGTACTTGGCCTGAGCGGTTCGCACCGCTTCGACGGTGAGCATGGCGGAGGCCACGCCGCGGTTCCAGAGCACGGTGCCGATGAGGTCGGCCTTGGAGCCCTTGTTCATCTTCTTGTAGACGATGTCGTCGATGTCTTTCACCACCGGATAGCCCTTGCCGCCGAGGTTCAGACTGGCCGCGTAGTAGCCGGTGGATGCAGGGCCTGCGGCGACGGTGTCGATCTCGGAGCCGGCCCACCAGTTGCCCACCATCTTGTCGCGCGGGAAGCCGGTTTTCTGCGCGGTCTGCAAGGCGGTGGCGGTCATCACGCCCCAGCCCCAGAGGATGACCCAGTTGGGCTGGTATTGACGAATCAGCAGCCATTGCGATTGCTGCTCGTTGCCCGGATGCGGCACCGGAATCAGCTTCAGCTCGAACCCGAGCTTCTTCGCCTCGGCTTCGAGCACCGGATGCGGCTCCTTGCCATAGGCGGAGTCGTGGTAGAGCAGGACGATCTTCTTGCCCTTCAGTTTCTCGATGCCGCCTTCTTTTTCGCCGATGAACTTGATGATGGCGGTGGCGGCATCCCAGTAGTTGGCAAGGATCGGGAACACCCAGGGGAAGACCCGGCCGTCGGTGGCATCGGTGCGGCCGTAGCCCCAGGTGATGAGTGGAATCTTGTCGACCGGCACCTTGTCGATCAGGCCGTAGGTGATGCCGGTGGACAAGGGATGAATGGCGGTGGGGCCGGTGGGCGAGCGGGTCTTGAGCCGCTCGTAGCACTCGAGCCCCTTGGCGACGACGTATTCGGTCTCGCACTCTTCCCAGGTGAGCTTGACGCCGTTGACGCCGCCGTCGCGCTCGTTGACCAGGTTGAGATAGTCGATGAAGCCGCCGAACAGTGCCGCGCCATTGGCGCCGTAGGGACCGACGCGATAGCCGGTGATGCCCACGAACTGCGTGCCTGCCTGCTGTGCCGTCGCGGGGGTGGCGACCAGTGCGCCGGCGATGGCTGCCAGGGCCACGGCCAGGCTGCGTTTCCAGAGATTCATCATGCTGCCGCTCCTCCTTGGTTGGTTCGCGTCGTCGTTGCGCCGACAGGCTGCCAGGGTAACGCGCTGCCTGCGCCGTCGCGTTGACCGCCGCATCATCAATAGGGAAACGGCCATAGTCTCAACTTTTCCTTGCCGATCTGCCACAGCCGCGCGAGGCCGTGCGGTTCGACGATCAGGAACACGATGATGAGCGCGCCGAACACCACCAGTTGCAGCATCGACGTGACGCCGGCCGGCAGATTCAGGTGCAGCAGCTCGGCCGCCCAGGGCAGCAGCAAATCAAGGCCGATCGGTACCAGCGTGATGAAGGCGGCGCCGAGAAACGAACCCAGGATGCTACCGACCCCGCCGATGATGACCATGAACAGGATGCGGAACGACAGATCGAGGTTGAAGCCATCGGGCTCGACGCTGCCCAGATAGACCGACGCGTAGAGCGCACCGGCGACGCCGCAATAGAAGGAGCTCACCGCAAACGCGATCAGCTTGGTGCGCATGATGCGAATGCCGATCACCTCGGCTGCGACGTCCATGTCGCGTACCGCCATCCAGGCGCGGCCGATACTGCTGCGCACCAGGTTCTTGGCGGCGAGCGCCATGAGCGCCACGATCGCCAACACCAGCAGATACTTTCGCAGTGGCGAGTCGAAGGCGAAGCCGAGGATCACCACCGGCTGCGCCGAGATCACGCCCGACGAGCTGTTGTTCGAGAACCACGACACCTTCACCAGCAGCCACGGAATGAAGAATTGCGCGGCCAGGGTGGCCACGGCCAGATAGAAGCCCTTGATGCGCAGGCTGGGCAGGCCGAAGCCGATGCCCACCAGCGCGGCGGTGAGGCCGCCGAGCACGAAGCTGCCCAGCGCCGGCATGCCCGGAATGCGCAACTGGAAGTTGTAGGCGGCCACGGCGCCGACCGCCATGAATGCGGCCGTGCCCAGCGACAACTGGCCGGCATAGCCGGTGAGGATGTTCAGGCCGAGCGCGGCGAGCGCGAACACCAGGAACGGCAGCAGGATCGCGGTCAGCACATAGTTGCTGGCGATCAGGGGCACCACGGCGACCGCCAGCACCAGCAGCGCGAGCATCGCGATGCGATCCTGCCGGATCGGGAACAACTGCTGGTCGGCAGCGTACGAGGTCTTGAACTGCCCGGCTTCGCGATAGAACATGGATAAGAGTCCTATACGCGGTCGATGTGCTTTTCGCCGAACAGGCCTTCGGGCCGCACCAGCAGGAACAGCAGCGCCAGCATGTAGGCGAACCAGCCCTCGATGCCGCCGCCGACCAGCGGACCCAGGTAGACCTCGGCGAGCTTTTCCGCGGCGCCGATGATCAGGCCGCCGACGTTGGCGCCGAGGATCGACTCGAAGCCGCCGAGAATCAGCACCGGCAGCGCCTTGAGCGCCACGAACGTGAGCGCGAACTGCACGCCATTGCGCGCGCCCCACAGCAGGCCCGCCACCAGCGCCACGAAGCCGGCCACCGACCACACGATCGCCCAGATCTGCTGCAACGGAATGCCCACGGCCAGCGCGGCCTGGTGATCGTCGGCCACCGCCCGCAGCGCGCGCCCGATGCGGGTCTTGTTGAAGAACACCGCCAGCACGCCCACGAGCACACCCGCCACCGCCGCCGCCGTCAGGTCGAACTTGCTGATCAGGATGCCGAACCGGTCCATCACGACCTGGATCGGTTCGTCCTGCAGGCCCAGGTCGAGGCGGCGCACGTCGGACCCCCAGATGAGCTGCGACAGTCCTTCGAGCAGGAACGACAGGCCGATGGTCGCCATGAAGAGCGTGATCTGCGGCTGGTTCACCAGCGGCCGCAGCACGATGCGCTCGGTGAGCACGCCGAGCAGGATCATCACCGCCAGGGTGAGCGCCAGCACTATCCAGAACGGCAGTCCGGTCTTTTCTTGCAGGCCGACAAAGGTGAGCGCCGCGAAGAACACCATCGCGCCCTGCGCGAAATTGAACACGCCCGAGGCCTTGTAGATGAGCACGAACCCGAGCGCGACCAGCGAGTACATGACGCCCGCGAGCAGACCACCGATGAGGACCTCGAAGAAGAACTGCATCTAGTGGGCGACGCCGAGGTAGGCGTCGATGACCGCCTGGTTGTTGCGCACGTCGTCCGGGGAGCCGTCGCCGATCTTCTTGCCGTAGTCGAGCACGACCACGCGGTCGGAGATATCCATCACCACGCTCATGTCGTGTTCGATCAGCACGATGGTGGTGCCGAACTCGTCGTTCACGTCGAGGATGAACCGGCACATGTCCTGTTTCTCTTCGATGTTCATGCCGGCCATGGGTTCGTCCAGCAGCAGCAGACGCGGTTCGGCGGCGAGCGCGCGGCCGAGTTCGACTCTTTTCTGGATGCCGTAAGGCAGACGCGCCACCGGGGTCTTGCGCACCGATTCGATCTGCAGGAAGTCGATGATGTGCTCGACCTTCTCGCGGTGCTCGAGCTCCTCGCGACGGTTTGGACCGAGGTAGAGCGCCTGTGCCAGCAGACCGCAGCGCATCTTGAGGTTGCGCCCGGTCATGAGGTTGTCGAGCACGCTCATGCCCTTGAACAGCGCGATGTTCTGGAAGGTGCGCGCGATGCCCATGCGCGCCGCCTTGTTGGGGTCCATCTGCCGGAACGTCTCGGCGCCGATGCGGATGGTGCCCTGTTGCGGCGAGTAGACGCCGTTGATGCAGTTGAGCATCGAGCTCTTGCCGGCGCCGTTGGGGCCGATGATGGCGCGGATCTCGTGCTCGCGCACGTCGAAGCTGATGTCGGTGAGCGCCTTCACGCCGCCGAACGCGAGCGAGATGTTGGCGACCGACAGCATGGTCTCGCCGATGCGGCGGGTGGGCGTGTTCACGCAACCAGTCCGAGTTGCACAACAGGCTGCGCCGCCACATCGGTTATCTTCACATCCGCGCGAATGGTGCCACTGCGACCGTCCTCGAACTTCACCTGCGCCTCGATCTCGCAATGCGACGCGGTCGAGTAGAGAGCGGCCACCAGTTGCGCATAGCGCTCGGCGATGAAGCCGCGTCGCACCTTGCGGGTGCGGGTGAGTTCGCCGTCGTCGGCGTCGAGTTCTTTGTGCAGGATCAGGAAGCGCCGCACCTGCGAATTGCCGAGCTTGGGGTCGGCCGCGAGATCGCGGTTGACCTGCTCGACGCAGTCGCGGATGACCTCGTAGACCGCATCTTTCTGCGCCAGGTCGGTGTAGCCGGAATAGGCGATGCCGCGACGTTCTGCCCAGTTGCCGACCGAGTCCAGGTCGATGTTGATGAACGCGGTGCAGGTGTCGCGATCGTGGCCGAACGCGACCGCTTCCTTGATCTGGGGAAAGAACTTGAGCTTGTTCTCGATATAGGCCGGCGCGAACAGCGTGCCGTCGGTGAGCCGGCCCACGTCCTTGGCCCGATCGATGATCTTGATGTGGCCGTCGGCGTCGAAGTAGCCGGCGTCGCCGGTCAGGAACCAGCCATCGGGGCTGATCGATTCGGCAGTGGCGTCGGGGCGCTTGTAGTACTCCTTGAGCATGCTGGGGGTGAGCACCTGTACCTCGCCATTGTCGGCGATCCGGATCTGCACACCGGGCAGCGGCTTGCCGACGGTGTCGAGCTTGACCTGGCCGTTGGGGTGCTTGCAGACGTAGGCGGCGGTCTCGGTCTGGCCGTAGAGCTGCTTCAGGTTGATGCCGAGCGAGCGATAGAACTCGAACAGGTCCGGCCCGATGGCGGCGCCGCCGGTATAGGCCACGCGGATGCGCGACATGCCCAGCACATTGAGCAGCGGACCGTAGACGAGCAGGTTGCCGAGCGCGTATTGCACGCGGTCACCGAACGCCACGCTGCCGGCACGGCCGTCCATGATCGCGCCGCCGCAACGCTTCGCGATCGCCATGAAATGATGGAAGACGCGGCGCTTGAACGGGGCTGCGTCTTCCATGCGGATCATCACCTGCGTGCGCAGGTTCTCGAACACCCGCGGCGGCGCGAAGTAGTAGGTGGGGCCGATCTCGCGCAGGTCGGTCATGACCGTCTCGCTCGATTCCGGGCAGTTGACGCAGAACCCCGCAACCAGCGCCTGCGCATAGGAGAAGACATGGTCGCCGACCCACGCCATCGGAAGATAGGACAGGATTTCATCGTCGGCCGTGAAGCCGTCGAAGGCGATGTCGCCCGATGCCGCCGCGATCAGCGAGCCGTGCGTGTGACACACGCCCTTGGGGCTGCCGGTCGTGCCTGAGGTATAGAGCATCACCGAGGTGTCGCCGACCTTGCCGGCAGCAACCTCGGCCGCGAAGAAGCCGGGGTGGGCCGCATCGAACTCGCGGCCTCGTGCCATCAACTGGTCGAACGCGAGCACACCGGCGGCGGTGTAGTTGCGCATGCCGCGCCCGTCGTCGAACAAGATGTGCTGCAACAGCGGACAGTGCGATCGCACTTCGAGCAGCTTGTCGACCTGTTCCTGATCTTCGACCACGGCGAAGACCACCTCGGCATTGTCGAGCACGAACTTCATCTCGCCGGCGACGGCATCCTGGTACAGGGGCACCGGTACTCCACCCAATGCCTGCGCCGCCATCATCGACCAATAAAGGCGTGGCCGATTGTCGCCGATGATGGCAAGCGTCATGCCGCGCTTGAACCCGAGGGCGGCGAGGCCGCAGGCGGTTGCCCGGACTTCGTCGGCCACTTGCTGCCACGACCACGACAGCCAGATGCCGAGATCCTTCTCGCGGATGGCGGTGCGACCGCCGCGCACCTGCGCGTGGTGCAGCAGCAGGCGCGGAAAGGTATCGGCGGCGGCAGGCGGAATGCCGGCTGGGGTCAACAGCGCTCCTCGAATGGGCTGTGGTGGCGGGACCGGTCTCTGGCAGGCACCGTGGTCCCGAAAATCAGTGCTCGAGGGTAGCAGGTTCGGGCACGATTACCGTGTCGTCAGGGCGACATTTGTCAGCCCGGAATGGACCTCGCCGAACCCTTGCTGCTGCATGCACGCTGGAGCGCCCAGCTCACGCCCGACAAGCGCCGGCGCGTGATTGCCGATCTTGCGGTGCAGCAAGTCCAGGCCGCCTTCCCGGAGCGGCGATCGAGTACGGCGCGATCCGGGTATTCGATCTGGCCGGCCTCAGGAGCTACCGGGCCTGACCGGTGCCGCTCTCAATAGTTGTAGAACCCGCGCCCGCTCTTGCGGCCGAGATAGCCGGCCTCGACCATTTCCACCAGCAGCGGCGCCGGCCGGTACTTCGGATCCTTGAAGCCTTCGAACAGCACCTGCATCACGGCCAGCTCGACATCGACCCCGATCAAGTCGCACAGCGCCAGCGGTCCGATCGGATGGTTGCAGCCCATGCGCATGGCGTCGTCGATCTGCTGGGCGGTGGCGAGCCCTTCGCCCAGCGCGAACACGGCCTCGTTGATCATCGGGCACAGCAGGCGGTTGACCACGAAGCCGGGGCTGTTGCGCACGGGCACCGGGGCCTTGCCGATCGCCTTGGTCAGTTCCTCGACGGCGGCGAAGGTGGGATCCGACGTCTGGAGGCCACGGATCAATTCCACCAGTTGCATGACCGGCACCGGATTGAAGAAGTGCATGCCGATCACCTTGTCGGCGCGCTTCGTTGCCGCGGCGAGGCGGGTGATCGAGATCGACGACGTGTTGGAAGCCAGGACGGCATCGGGCTTCGCCAGGGCGTCGAGCTTGCCGAAGATCTCGAGCTTGAGCGGGAGGTTCTCGGTGGCGGCCTCGATGATGATGTCCATCCCGGCCAGTGCGTCGAGGCTGGTCGAGGCGCCGATGCGCCCGAGCACCGCGGCCTTGTCGGCGGCGCTCATCTTCTCCTTTTTCACCAGCCGCTCGAGGCTGCCGTCGACGTTCTTCAGGCCGCGGTCGATCGCGGCCTGGGCCACGTCGGTGAGGGTGACGGCGTAGCCGGCCACGGCGAAGGCCTGGGCGATGCCGTTGCCCATGGTGCCGGCGCCGACGACGCCGATGGTCTTGATGGTCATTTGGAGTGCGTTGCGAAAGTGGAAAAGGGATTGGATTTTAGCCTGAGGGAGGCGCTGGCTCTAGCAATGTCAACGGCGACCGGCCGACCAGTCGACGGCGTGATGCGGGTGGTCGCCGCGGGACGCGGCAACCAGCACATTCACGTCAGGCGTCATCGCCCAATGCGTCGAGCAGCGCCTTGGCGTCGGCAAGCAGGTGATCGTTGATGTCGAGAGTCGTCTTCATCGGTTGATGATACTGATTTCAGTGCCGGTGGCCTACCGGCTACGGGCAGCGATCTCCTCCAGGGTGGCCGATCGAAGGCGTTCAGCATCGGCCATCATTTTTGCGTCGTCGCCAACCCCACCAGCCGTCGACCGCCGTTTCATGACGTGCATTCCCACTCATCGAGGAGCACACCATGAAGCTGCGCAAACTGGCGCTCGCCGCCGCCCTGTCCTTGTCCGCGGGCCATTGGGCCGCACCCGCCTTCGCAGTCGGTTCGCTGGCGGACGTGAGCATCGTCGATCGCACCACCGGCCGCACCTTGCCCACCTGGTTCAGCGACGGTCGCTGGTATGTGGCCGGGCGGCCGGGGAGCAACTACGAGATCCACATTCGCAACCAGGCCGGCACCGA
>JANMWG010000225.1:0-1815 GCA_031393885.1 Betaproteobacteria bacterium
TGGAGATAACCGCGCCGGCCAGCGGGATCGTGTTGCGTGCGGCGCGTGCCGACCCCGAACTCGCGGCCCGGCTCGGCGCGCTGAAATCGAGCCGGCTGGGCAAGGGCTTCGGGGCCTGCGCCAAGGCGCCGTAGCGCACGGATCAGCGCGGTCTGGCAGTGCGCCGCTGGCGCCGTGCGGCCAGGTGCAACGCGAGCGTCGAAGCGACCAGCGTCAGCAGCCATTCGAGGTTCAAGGCTCCACCGCCGCCGCCGCTGTCGCTCGACACCGGCGGTGGTGGCGTGCCCGGCGCGGCACCGACGCTGAGCGTCGTGCTCGTGCTGGCTTGTCGACCGGCGCTGTCGGTCACGCTCAGGCTCACGACAACGTTGCCCGCGGCGCTGGTCGTCAGCGTCGCGGTCGAGGCGTTGCTCGCGCTCGTGAACGTCGCGCTGCCGCTGGTGATCGTCCACTGGTAGAGGTCGATGGTGCGGGCGCCGCTCGCGCTCGAGCGCGAGCCGTCGAGCAGCACATCAGCCCCGACCACGACCGCGTTCGATGCGACGCTGATGTTGGCCGTCACCGTGGCCACGGCGGCCACGGCCGCGCCCGCATCGAGCAAGCCCCCACCGCAGGTGCTGGTGGTGCAATAACACTCGAGTTGGGCGACGCTGCTCGGCGCGGTGCAGGCCCGCACCGCGGTTCCCGCGCCGGCGGCCGGAAAGGCGCGCGCGGTGCTCTTGAGCGCGCTGAGCACTTGGGCCGGCGTCAAGGTCGGCGTGGCCGAGAACATCAGCGCCACGGTGCCGGCGACCAATGGTGCCGAGAAGCTCGTACCCAACGACGGGTTGTTGGTGCCATCGGTGTAGATGCCGCCCGCGACCGGCTCCGTGGTGCCGCTGTTGCTGGTCGTCAGCAGCGGGAACAGGCAAGCGCCAGCGCTGTTCACGCAGTTGCCGGCCGGCGCGCTGATGGCTACTGCCGGACCGAGGTCCGAATAACCGACCTTGGTTCCGGTTTGGCGCACACCTGCCACCGCTATGACGCCGACGCAGTTGGCCGGCGACCCAACATCGTGGCCGTCATTGCCCGCAGCCACAACCACCACGACACCGGCCGCAACAACCTGGTTGACTGTGTCCTGATACGAAGGGCTGCAAGCCCCGCTCGCCCCCAAGCTGAGGTTGATCACGCTTGCCTTGTTCTGGTTGTCGGGCAAGCCCGGTACCGACAGACCTGCCGCCCACCGCATCGCCGCCTGAATATCGAAAGAACTGCCACCGCACTTTCCCAGCACCCGCAGCGGAAGAATCATCACGTCGCGGCCCAGGCTGGCCATGCCCACGCCGTTGTTGGTCGCCGCGCCGATCAAACCGGCGGTTTGGGTGCCATGCCAAGAGCTGGACGCGGCGAGCGTCGCCTTACCGTTCGAGTCCAGATCCCCGCAACCGAAGAACGGGCCGCCAGACGCATTGGTCTCAGCCGCCGTGATCCAGTCGCCCGGGTCCGACGAATCACTGTCGCGTCCATCGCCATCGTTCGCGAAGGTGGCGTCGGCGATGAAGTCATACCCGGGCAACAGCTTGCCGGCGAGGTCGGGATGATCTTTGCGCACGCCGGTGTCGAGCACCGCGACGACCACGCTGCTCTTGCCGGTGGTGATGGCCCAGGCCGCTTCGGCGTTGACCGCCGAAACCAACGTGGCGCTCGGCGCCTGCAGATACCACTGCCCGGCGGCCGGGCTGGGAGCCGACTTGTAGAAGGGGTCGTTGGGGGTGATCGCCAGCGCGCGCATGCGCTGATCGACTTCGGCGTACTCGACATCGGGCTGTGCCG
>JANMWG010000261.1:0-14976 GCA_031393885.1 Betaproteobacteria bacterium
CGATAGAACCGGGGTGGAAACAGCAATGGGATAGGACATATATCGATCCTCCTTTGAACCGATTTTAGCACTCTGCCAATGTGAGTGCCAGACCACGAAAAAGGTTCCGTCTATCTCTGCTCAGCCAGCCCGGGGTGATCAAGAACTCCGCCAAAGAGAGAAGGGGCAGCATCCGCAGGGTGACAGCGGCCGGAGGCCGCTGTCGTTCGGCAGGCACAGACAGTCCGCAGGGACTGTCTGTGTCCGGCCTCACCCCCGAGGACGGTGCGCCCCCTTTTGAGGGGGAAGGCGGAGCGCAGCGATGCTGAACCAAGGGAACCTCTGAAGCGAAGGGGCAGCGCCCACAGGGTCCCCCGAGGACGGTGCGCCCCCTTTTGAGGGGGAAGGCGGAGCGCAGCGGAGCCTGGGGGTGATCCTATAGCGGCTCGAACCCGCGCAGGTGGCGACCGACCGACAGGGCGGCCCCTAACCAGCCGAGTACTGCCGCAACTCCGACCACCGCGACCGCATCCCCCAGTGCAGGACCGGAAAACCCGCCGACACCACCGAGCAGCAGCAATGCGCCGCTCAACTGGCGGTTCAGGATGGCCACCGCCAGCGCCACCATCCCCAGACCCGCGAGCCCTCCCCCGGCCCCGAGCAGCAACCCAAAGTAGAGAAACGGGCGCCGGATGAAGGCATCGGTGGCGCCGATCAACTTCGACAATTCGATCTCGTCACGCCGCCCCAGAATCTGGAGCCTGATCGTGTTGAAGGTCACGGCGGTGAGAGCGATCCCGAGCAGGCTGGCAAGCAGCAAAGCGGCCACACGACCGACGCGAACCGTGGCCGCCAGCTTGCGGGCCCAGAGCGCGTCGAGCTGGGCATGCTCGACCTTTGGCCAGCTCGCGGCTTCGTCGCGCAGGGTCTCGAGCCCGGTGGGATCGCCCTCGCGGCCGGTGACGACGAAGGCGTCCGGCAGCGGATTGCGGCCGAGATCGTCCACGCTGCCGCCAAGGCCTGCACTGGTGCGCAGATCGGCGAGCGCTTCGGCCCGCGTCACGAATCGCACCTTCGATGCCGCAGGGTGGCGCGCGAGCAGCCGAGCGATGGCCTCGGTCTCGGTGGCGCTGGCGTTGGTGTCGAGGAACAGGGTGAGCTGGGGCTCGGCGTCGAGCTGGCCGGACAATGTAGCCACGTTGCGCGCGGCGAGGTGCAACAGGAGGGGCAGCGCGAGTGCGCTGCCGATCACGATCACGCTCAAGGCGGTTGGAATGAGCGGGTGCCGCAGCCGGTCGAGTGCGTCGCGCAGCGCGCGCGCGTGATTGGCCAGCCAGCGCGTCATGCCACGATCGCCCCGGCGGACAAGGTGATGACGCGCGGCGCGGCGGCGCTGAACGCCTCGGCATCGTGGGTGGCGACGAGAACGGTCGCGCCGACCTGCCGGAACACGTCGAGCAGCGCCACGATGTTGCGGGCGTTGTCAGCGTCGAGATTGCCGGTTGGTTCATCGGCCAGCAGGATCGCGGGCCGATGGACGATGGCCCGGGCAATGCAGACGCGTTGCCGCTCGCCGCCCGACAACGCGACCGGGTTGTCGCGCTCGCGCGCCAGCAGGCCGACCTTGTCGAGCGCGGCGCGAACCCGGCTTGCGGCCTCCCGCGCCGCGAATCCGGTCACACGCAACGGCAGCACGACGTTCTCGAACACGCTGCGGTCGTGGAGCAGCTTGTGGTCCTGGAACACCAGGCCGAAATTTCGTCGCAGATAGGGGATGCCACGGTTGCCCATCCGCGAGACGTTCTGGCCGCCGACGGTGATCGTGCCGGCGGTGGGGCGCTCGATCGCGGCGACCAGGCGCAGCAGCGTGGTCTTGCCGGCGCCGGAGTGACCGGTGAGCAGCACCATTTCGCCCTTGCCGACGGTGAACGACACCTGCCTCAAGGCGTCGCGTCCGCCCGGGTAGCGCTTCGAGACGTGATCGATGGTGATCAAGAGCGGGAATTCAGTATTCGCGCTGGCGCCGCGCGCGCTCCCGATCCGGTGCTCAATCGAACAACGCGTCGACGAATGCCGCCGCCTCGAACGGGCGCAAGTCTTCGAGGTCTTCGCCGACGCCGATGTAGCGCACCGGTATCGGCCGTTCGCGCGCGATCGCGGCGATCACCCCGCCCTTCGCGGTGCCGTCGAGCTTGGTCAGCACCAGGCCGGTCAGGCCGACCGCATCGTCGAATGCCTTGACCTGGGAAACAGCGTTCTGACCGGTGTTGGCATCGAGAACCAGCAACACCTCATGGGGTGCGCCCGGTAGCGCCTTGGCGGTGACGCGCTTGACCTTCTTGAGTTCTTCCATCAGATGCAACTGGGTCGAGAGGCGACCGGCAGTGTCGGCCAGCACGACATCGGTACGGCGGGCGATCGCCGACTGCACCGCGTCGTATACGATTGCCCCGGGGTCGCCCGATGCCTGCGACACCACCGTGATGTCGTTGCGGACCCCCCATTCGGCCAGTTGTTCGCGCGCCGCCGCCCTGAAAGTATCGCCCGCGGCGAGCAGCACCGATTGGCCACGGGCGCGGAACAGAAAGGCGAGCTTGCCGATCGAGGTGGTCTTGCCGGCCCCGTTGACCCCCGCCAGCAGGATCACGAACGGGCGCTGCGTGCCAATGACGAGCGGTTGCTCGAGCGGCCGCACCAGGTCGAGCATGGCGGCCTTGAGCAGATCGCGCACCGCGCCGGGATCGGTTGCGCGGGCCTTGCGCGCGCGGTTGCGGGCATCGTCGATCAGGTGTTGCGTCGCGGCCACGCCCACGTCGCACGACAGCAGCACGGCCTCGAGCTCGTCGTAGAACGCATCGTCGGCTACGCCGCCGCGCGAGAACAAGGCGGTGAGCTGACCACCGAGCCGGGCACGGGTCGCGGCGAGGCCATCGCGCAGCCGGGCCGACCAGGGGCGCTTTTCGGGTGCCGCGCCAGCGTCATCGGTCCTGGGCGCGCCCTTGAGGAAACCAAACATGGTGATAGAGTGTCCCAGCCGCGTCGTCACCGGCCGGCGTCGTGATGTGGTGCAGTCGGCGACGACGATTGCCGATCCATTTCCGGTTTCGATTCTATGCCGAATGTGCGCCATCCGACCCATCCGCTGCCAGGTTGTTTTCAAATGAGACTCGCGCATCACGTGTCCGAATCCTTGACATCGCCCCGCGCTTGCGCGCCAGCCGTCCTCCGCAGCCTCGCTGTCGTGTCGATGGTGCTGAGCACCGCCGCCGGCGCCGCCCAGGGCGACATGGCCGAGCACGATCTCGCCAATGGCATGAAGATCGTGGTGCTGGAAGATCACCGTGCACCGACGGTGGCGTCGATGGTCTGGTATCGCGCCGGCAGCATGGACGAATTGTCCGGGACCACCGGCGTCGCCCATGTGCTCGAACACATGATGTTCAAGGGCACGCAAAAGCATCCTCCAGGCGCGTTCTCGCGCCTGATCGCCGCCGCTGGCGGCCGCGACAATGCCTTCACCAATCGCGATTACACCGCCTACTTCCAGCAGTTGCACAAGTCGAAGCTGCCGCTCGCGCTCGACCTCGAATCCGATCGCATGCACAACCTCGATCTTTCCGACGAGGAGTTCGGCAAGGAGATCAAGGTCATCATGGAAGAGCGGCGCATGCGCACCGACGACAAGCCCCATGCCTTGCTCTACGAACAGATGATGGCGGTTGCGTACACCGGCAGTGCCTACCACTCGCCCGTGATCGGCTGGATGAACGACCTCGAGAACATGACAGCCGAGGATGCGCGCACCTGGTATCGCAAGTGGTATACGCCCAACAATGCCACCCTCGTGGTGGTGGGAGATGTCGATCCGAAAGACGTATTCGGCATGGCCGACGAGCGCTTCGGCCCGATCCCGGCGCGTGAGCTGCCGCTGCGCAAACCCCAGATCGAACCGCCACAGCGCGGCGTCAAGCGCGTCACCGTCAAGGGTCCGGGTGAACTGCCCTACCTGGTGATGGGCTGGCACGTGCCGGTCATCCGCGATGTGGTCAACGACTGGGAGCCCTACGCCCTGTCGGTTCTGGTGGGCGTGCTCGACGGCAGCGACGCCGCGCGCCTCGATCGCGCGCTGGTAAAGGAAGGGCGCATCGCCGTGAGCGCCGGCGCCAGCTACGACAGCGTCAATCGCGCTTCCGGCATGTTCTTCGTCGACGCCTCGCCGGCGCCGGGCAAGACCGTGGCCGATCTCGAGGCCGCCCTGAGAACCGAACTGCGGCGCGTGGTCGACGACGGCGTGAGCGACGCCGAACTGCGGCGCGTCAAGGCGCAGGTCATCGCCAGCCAGGTGTTCCAGCGCGACTCGATGTTCGGCCAGGCCATGCAGATCGGCGTGCTCCACACCGCCGGGCTGCCCTACGACTCCGCCGATACCCAGGTGCGCCGGCTGCGCGAAGTGACCCCCGAGCAGGTGCGCGATGTCGCGCGTCGATACCTCGTCGACGACAGCCTCACGGTCGCGGTGCTCGATCCTCAGTCCCTTGTGCCCAAGACCGCCGCCGTCAAGCCGGCGACGAACTGACATGAAACGTCCACCCCCGGGCTACGCTGCGCTTCGCCAACCCCCTCCCGGGGGCCAGTGCCCTTGCGGGGTGAGGCCGGACACTGACCTGATGCTACCTTCACCGTGATGCATACGATGCTTCGCTTCGCTGCCACGCTCGTGGCGCTCGTGGTCACCATTGCCCCGGCGCATGCACTGCTGCCGATCCAGACCTGGACGCTCGACAACGGCGCGCGCGTCCTGTTCGTCGAGAACCGCGCGCTGCCCATGATCGACGTGAGCATCGATTTTCCGGCCGGTTACGGGCGCGACACCCGCGAGCGTTCCGGGCTCGCCAGCATGACGCTTTCCTTGATGCGCCTCGGCGCCGGCGGTCTCGGCGAAGCCGAAGTCTCGGGCGCGCTTGCCGATGTCGGTGCCCAGCTCGGCTCGCGTTTCGACGCCGACCGTGCGGGGTACTCGGTGCGTACCTTGTCCAGCGCGGCCGAGCGCGAACCGGCCATCGACATACTCGCCCGGGTGGTCCAACAGCCGCTGTTCTCGGCCGATGTCCTGGGCCGCGAGACCCGGCGCCTGGTGGCTGGCCTGCAGGATGCCGCCACCAAGCCCGAATCGATCGCCGATCGGGCACTGGGTCTCGCCGTGTTCGGCGACCATCCCTACGGCCTGCGCGGCTCGGGCGAAGCCGACACCGTCACCACCCTGAAAGTCGAGGACCTGGCCGCCTTCCATCGCCGCTGGTACCGCTCCGACTATTCGGTCATCGCCATCATCGGCGATCTGTCGCGCGATGACGCTGAAGGCATTGCCCGGCGCCTGACCGCGGATCTGCCCCGGGGCACCGATGCGCCCCCGCCACTGGCGGCGGTGAAGTCGCTGGACGCACCAGTGGTCCAACGCATCGCGCACCCCGCGAGCCAGAGCCACATCCTGCTCGGCGCACCAGGCATGAAACGCGACGACCCCGACTACTTTCCGCTGTTCGTGGGCAACTACGTGCTCGGCGGCGGCGGGTTCGTCTCGCGCATCGTCGAGGAAGTGCGGCAGAAGCGCGGCTTGGCCTACAGCTCCTACAGCTACTTCGTGCCGATGTCGGAACGTGGCCTGTTCCAGGTCGGCCTGCAGACGCGTCGCGAACAGGCCGACGAGGCGCTCGAAGTGACTCGCGCCACGCTCAGGCACTTCGTGGCCGAAGGGCCGACCGCCGCTGAACTCGTGGCCGCCAAGCAGAACCTGGTCGGCGGATTTCCGCTGCGTATCGACAGTAACCGCAAGATTCACGACTACCTCGCCACCATCGGCTTCTACCGGCTGCCGATCGACTACCTCGACCAGTTCGTCGATCGCATCGAGTCGGTCACGGTGGCGCAGATCAAGGATGCGTTCCAGCGTCGCGTCGATCCGGATCGCATGGTCACGGTGGTGGTTGCCGGCGGCGCTCGCGAGCGGTGAGCGGAGGGCGCGGCAATGCCGCCGATCGGACTGGTGCGGTCCGCATCATCGGTGGCACCCATCGGCGGCGCCTGATCCAGTTTCCCGACCGGGACGGCCTGCGTCCCACACCCGATCGGGTGCGAGAAACCTTGTTCAACTGGCTCGGCCAGGATCTCACCGGCTGCGATTGTCTCGACCTGTTCGCCGGTAGTGGCGCCCTCGGGTTCGAGGCGGCTTCGAGGGGGGCGCGGCGGGTGGTGATGGTCGAGCGCGATGTGTCGGCACTGCGCAGCCTGCGCGACAATCTCGCGACCCTCGGGCTTCCCGCGGTCGAGATCGTGGCTCGCGACGCGCTAGAATTCCTGCGGCGGCCGGATCTGAAGTTCCATGTGATCTTCGCCGACCCGCCGTTCGCCGACGGCGATCTGGCGGGTTTGCTCGAACGGGTGGGTCCGCATCTGGTGCCCGGTGGCCGTTTCTATGTCGAGGCGCCGGTCGCCATCGGGCCGGCGGCGGACTGGATGCTGTTGCGTAGCGCCCGGGCCGGGCGGGTGCACGCGCACCTGTTCGCGCCGACCGAGTCATCTTCAATCACTGGCTATCCCCAAGCATGAAAAAAGCCGTCTATCCCGGAACTTTCGATCCGATCACCCGCGGCCACGAAGATCTCGTGCGCCGCGCCTCGCACCTGTTCGATGCCGTGGTCGTGGCCATCGCCGCGAGTCCCGGCAAGAACCCGTTCTTCACCCTCGACGAGCGGGTGCAGATGGCGCGCGAGGTGCTGGCACCGTACGCCAACGTGGAAGTCACCGGCTTCTCCGGCTTGCTGATGGATTTCCTGAAGCAGGGGGATAACAGGATCATCGTGCGTGGCCTCAGGGCCGTCTCCGATTTCGAGTACGAGTTCCAGATGACCGGCATGAACCGGATACTCTATCCCGACGTCGAGACCGTGTTCCTCACGCCGGCCGAGCAATACCAGTTCATCTCGGCGACCATGGTGCGGGAGATCGCGAGTCTGGGCGGCAACGTCGCCCCGTTCGTCAATCCCGCGTTGGCGGGCCGGCTCGCGGCCAAGGCCGCGAAGGGCTGACTCATGGCCCTGCTCATCACCGACGAGTGCATCAACTGCGATGTATGCGAGCCCGAGTGCCCCAACGACGCGATCTCGATGGGCGAGCAGATCTATGTGATCGAGCCGCGCCAGTGCACCGAATGCGTCGGCCATTTCGAGCAGCCGCAGTGCGTGGAGGTGTGTCCGGTCGACTGCATCATTCTCGATCCCGAGATCCCGGAGTCGCCCGGTGTCCTGATGACCAAATACCGGTCGCTGATGGCGACCAAGGTCTGACCGATAAGATCTGGCCGTCAGGTCTGGCAGGACACGCAATAGTAGGTGGAGCGCTGGCCCTGGCGGATGTGGCGGATGCTCGCGCCGCAGCGCGCGCAGGCTTGCCCGCCGCGCTCGTAGACCAGAGACTGCTGCTGGAAGTGGCCGGGGCGTCCACCCGCATCCACGTAGTCGCGCAAGGTGCTGCCGCCGGCGTCGATCGCCAGGGCGAGGGTTTCCTTCACCGCCGCCACCAGCCGGGCGCAACGCGCCGCTGACAGCCGCCGCGCCGCCGTCCTCGGATTGATCCCGGCACGAAACAACGCCTCGGACGCGTAGATGTTGCCCACGCCGGTCACCAGCGTGCCGTTCATCAGGATGTGCTTGATGGCGGCACTGCGCCCACGGGTCACCTGGTGCAGGTAGTCGCCATCGAAGGCGTCGGTCAGCGGCTCGGGCGCGAGTGCCGCCAGCAGTGGATGCGAGCCACCGTCGCCCTCGGTCCAGTGCAGGCTGCCGAAACGACGCGGATCGTGGAATCTGAGCACGCGGGAATCGTCGAGCACGATGTCCACGTGGTCGTGCTTGCGCAGCGGCGTGGCGGACCCCACCACCTGCAGGTTGCCGGACATGCCCAGATGCAGCAGCAACGTACCGTCGGCGACGCCGATCAGAAGATACTTGGCGCGGCGACCGACGCGGTCGATGCGCGCCCCCTCCAGTCGCGCTTCCAGGTCCGCCTGAATCGGCCACCGCAACCGGCGATCGCGTACGCTGACCGCCACGATACGGCGCCCGACGAGGTGCGGTTCGAGCGAGCGTCGGGTGGTCTCGACCTCCGGCAGTTCCGGCATGGCCAGCCTACTTCGCCGCGCTCGGCGGCGACAACAGACGCTGGGCTCGATCCGCGGCGAAAACGAATTCGAGTTTCTCGTCGAGCCGCCGCAGGATGAACTCCGGTTCCCGCGTCACGACCTGGAACTCGACGCTCTTGCCGTCCTTCATGGTGATGCGTACCGCTTCACCAGCCTTGGCGGCGGTGGCAGGGCGCGTGGCCAGACTCGATGCGAAGCGCCAGTCATCGAGCCAGCGCGCGAAGTCGTCCTGCGACAGTTTTCCGGTGGTCTCGGTCGGCGGGGTCCATCGCGATTTGCCGTCCTTGGACTCCAGGCGGCCACTGGCCAGTTCGAACGCGACCGGGGTCTCGTCGTCGCCGAACAGCATGTGCGTGGTCATGCTGTCAGCCTGCGTCGGCAGGCCGTATCCGAACACCGGTGACAGCAGGAACACCTTGTTGCCGCTCAGCACGTATTGCTCGCCGGTCAGCGGGTTTACGGTGCCGAACGCGAACACGCGATTGTCGATGGTGACACGCGCGAACGGGTGGTCGAGTTCGAAGCGCGCGAGGTCATCGGCCGGGAACACGGTCCGGCTCTTCGCGGCCAGCAGGTCGAGCAGCCGCTGCGCCTGGGTGTTGTCGGTGCGCGCCGCGAACGGTTCGGTCTGCTGCCAGCGACCGCCAGATTTCAGCAGCACGAAGGTGGGTAGCCCGTTGCGCTCGATATGGATGCTGCGGGCCTCGGCGGGCTTGCGGTCCGACAGCGCAACCTCGGCCGCGCCTTTGGGTCCGGGCTCGAGAATCATCCACGCACCCAACGCCGCGACGGCGATGGCAAGCCCGACATTGATCAGCAGGCGGCGATTCACGGGATGAGCGCGAGCGTTGGATGCCGCCCCGCCACGTGGCCACTCATGCGCGGCGCCGACGCCACCACAGCATGCCGCCGGTGAACAGGAAGGCGCCGGGCACGGCGATGATGAACGCCAGCCCGATGAACAGGAGCCAGGCGCGCGACAGCTCGATGTTACCGTCGACGAGCGACTTGGGCTGGATGGCGATCAGGGTGTCGTCTCCCGCCAGCCAGTTGACCATGTTGATGCCCAGGTCGAGGTTGCCGAGCAGGCCTGCATAGGTGTTGGCAACGAAGTGGCCGCTACCGGTGACGATCACGCGCTGCGGCTTGCCGTTGAGGTCGCGTTCCAGCGCGCCAGCAACCGTGACCGGACCTGGCATGTCACGCGCCTTGTCGAAGGCGACCTTGTCGTCGAGCGCGCCGGTCTCGATCCAACCGCGCTGCGCGGTCTCCACCAGCGGCGAGAAACGCCAGACCTTGTCGTCGGGCTGATGGCCGATGCGGCGGGCGAGGGGAAACGCGCTGTTGAGCACGAACCCGCGCGTCACCGGATGGTTGGGATAGTTGAAGGCGATGGCGAGCGTGGCCGACGCCTTGATGTCGTTGGCCGCGGGATCGACCACCACGCCGGGCGACAGCTCGAGGTGCAGTGCATCGGCTATCGGCTGCAGGCCGTGCAGCGGTTCCTGGTCGAGCAGCCAGAGGAGGCTGCCGCCGCGTTCGAGCCAGGCGGCGAGCTTCGTGGTCTCGGCGGGCAGCAGGTCGACCTGCGGTGTGGCGATGACCAGCACCGCGGCGTTCGCGGGCACGTCCTGCGCCGCGGCGAGGTTCAGGGTGCTGACCTTGAAGCCCTTGGTTTCGAGGCGCTTGCCGAATTCGCCAAGATCGTGATTGGCGATGCCGCCAGGGTTGCGCTCGCCATGCCCGGCCAGGAACATGACCAGCCGTTCATGGCTGCGGGCCAGGCGGGTGAGCAGGTTGGTGAGCGACGATTCGTCGAGATTGGTCAGGTGCTCGCTGCGGCCGGCGAGCTCGACCACCATTTCGCCATTGGCGCGGATGTTGGCCGTGGCCGTGGCCTTGGGCTGCTGTTGTGGATCGACGAATTTCAGCGCGATGTCGGGCTTGATGCGCTGATAGCGGGCGATGAAGTCGGCGATCTGGCGCCGGATGTCGCCCAGCGTGGGATCCTGCTCGGTCGAGTAGGCCGTGATCGTGACCGGCCCGTCGAGGGTGCGCAGCAGTTGCAGCGTGCCCTCGCTCAGGCTGTTGCGCGAGTTCTGGGTGAGATCCCACTGCCGCGAATGCTGCCCGGCAAGCTGCGCGAGCAGCAGGGCGGCCGCGATCAGCAATGCGGCGAAGATGCCGTTCTGCGCGAGCAATTGGAAGCGTGCGCGTCGGGTGGCACGCATGTCAGTGCCCGCCGGGCCGGCCAGCGACCGGAGTCCGCCGGCCCCCTGGATGCGGTTGGCGAAACGCGGGGGCGCTGAACGAAGGACGCATCCCAAACGGAGGGGCAACATCCGCAGGGTTCCCCGAGGAATGTTGTGCCCCCTCGGGGGGAAGGCGCAGCGCAGCGCAGCCTGGGGGGGGGGATTTCATTTCAGGACGCCAGCCGGTCGCGATCGAGCCGCCGCACCGTGAGCCAGAGAAACACCGCGATGAACATCCCGAACCACGCCAGGTCACCGGTGTTGAGCAAGCCGCGCGCAAAAGTCTCGTAGTGGCGCAGCAGAGAGAGCAGATGAAGCACGCTTGCCGGATCGGAGGCGCCCATGTTCACGATCCACAGCACCAGCAGCGCAGCGAAGGCCGAGATTGCCGCGGTCACCGGCTGTGCCGTGAGCGACGAGAGATAAAGCCCGACCGCCGCGAATGCGCCGCTCAGCAGGATCAGGCCGAGCGCGTTGGCCGCCACCAGGCCGAGGTCGATGCGACCGCCGGCATACAGCGACAGCGCCATCACCACGATCAGGCCGGTGGCGATCAGCAGGAACAACATCAGGCCGGCGAACTTGCCCAGAACGATCTGCACCGCCGATATCGGCGCCGATACCAGGAAGGTGAGCGTCTGGTTGCGTCGTTCTTCGGCGATCAGGCGCATCGACAGCAACGGCACAACCAGCAGCAGCACGATCGCCGCGACCCCGAATACCGGCGCCACCACGATCTCGGTGATGCCGGGCGGATTGGGGTATTGCGCGAGCTGCGGTTGCAGGTCGCCATAGCGCCCGACCCCGACCATGAACAGATAGCCGAAGATCACCTGCAACACCGCCAGCACCACCCAGGCGAGCGGCGAATTGAACAGGCTTCGGAGTTCCTTGGCGGCGATGGTGCCTATCATGCGGTCGTTTCCACGAGATCGTCGTCGCGTTGGGTCAGGTTGACGAACACTTCCTCGAGCGTGGTTTCGACCGGGATGAGCTCGGTCAGTCCCCAGTCGAGTTCGACCGAGCGGCGCACCAGTGCCTGCGCCGGGTTCGAATCCGGTCCATGGAACACGCGCAGGCGCTGCGCCGACAGCAATTCGACCGAGCGCACGCCATCGATGGCTTCGAGCAGCGCCGGTGCCGGCGGTCGGGCAAACGCCACGGTCAGCGCCTGCCCGCCACGGGTCTGCCGCAGCGCCGCGATGGTGTCGGCGTAGACCACCTTGCCGTGATTCAGGATCTGCACCCGGTCGCACACCGTTTCGACCTCGGGCAGGATGTGGGTGGACAGGATGACGCTGTGGTCGGCGCCGAGTTCGCGGATGAGGGCGCGGATTTCGCGGATCTGGTTCGGATCGAGGCCGATCGTGGGTTCGTCGAGCACGACAAGGTCGGGCTCGTGGACGATTGCCTGGGCGATGCCGACCCGTTGCTGGTAACCCTTGGAGAGCGTCGCGATCATGCGCCCGCCCATGTCGGCAACGCCGCAGCGCTGCTTCGCGCGCGTCACCGCGGCGGCGACCTGCGCGCCCGGCACGCGGTGCAGCCGGGCGGCGAGCCGCAGATATTCGTCGACCGTGAAGTCACGGTACAGCGGCGGTGTTTCGGGAAGGTAGCCGATCCGGGCCTTGGCCTCGACCGGTCGATCGAGCAGGTCGATGCCGCAGATGCTGATCTCGCCGGCCGATGGCGCCAGGTTGCCGGTGATCATCTGCATCGTGGTGGTCTTGCCGGCGCCATTGGGCCCAAGCAGGCCGAGCACCTCGCCCCGGGCGAGTGCGAGCGAAACCTCATGCACGGCGCGGCGCCCGCCGAAATCGCGGGACAATTGCACGGCTGACAGGGTGGCGGAAGAATTGTTTTCCAAGATCGAAACGGCCGGAGGGAGGCTGCTGTGCGGCGCGTCTGCGCCAGCGTGCAGTATCACCGGCGCGGCCGGAATATACCGAAACTCGTCTCTTTAGAAAAGAACATGGCGCCGGACCGAACTCGGCGGCACCGGAGTGCTCGAAACCCGGTCTATGCTCCCCTCAGGTGAGCGTCCGACGGTCGCAATGCGCCGGGGCGCCGTGTCGTGAAGTAGACTTGATCGACTGTCCCGGCGGTTTCGGGGCTGTTTCCCTTTCCTGCCCATCAACCTGGTTGACCCTTGCCATGTGGACCCTTCGCCTCGTCGCCGTTCTTTGTGCGGTATCCCTGCCGGCTTGTGCCAACATGGTTGCGCCGCGCACGCCGCCGGCCGATGGCCCGATGCTTCTTGCCCAGGCGCAGGGCGCGATGGCTCCCGACGCCGCGGCCGACGATGCCGGCGAACAGGTGGTCGAAGCGCCCGCGCGTCCGGTCGAGCCGCCAGCGGTACTGCCCTCGCACGCCCTGACCTCCGACATCCTGTACAAGCTGCTGATGGGCGAGATCGCGGGCCAGCGCGGCAACCTGCGCTTCGCGGCCAAGGCCTACCTCGACATCGCCCAGAACACCCGTGATCCCAGGCTTGCGCGCCGCGCCACCGAGGTCGCGATGTACGGCAAGTTCAACGACCTCGCGGGCGAGGCCGCCGGCCTCTGGGTCGACATCGAACCCGGCTCGACACAGGCCCGGCAGACACTGGTGTCGATCCTGGTCGGCAGCAACCGGCTGGGCGACGCCAAACCCTACCTGCAAAAGCTGATCGGCGCCGACAAAGCCAAAGTGGGTGCGAGCTTCATCCAGTTGCAACCGCTGCTCGGCCGCAATGCCGACAAGACCGCGGTCTACAACGTGGTGCGCGATCTCGCCGAGCCGTATCCGGAGGTGCCGGAGGCGCAGTTCGCCCTGGCGCAGGCGGCGCTGGGCGCCGGCAAGTTCGACGTTGCCGCGCAGGCGGTGCGAAAAGCGCTCGAACTGCGACCGTCGTGGGAGCCGGCCGCACTGCTCAATGCGCAATTGCTCCAGCGCGAGGCTAATGCCAAGGCTGTTGCCTACCTGCAGGCATTTCTCGCCGCCAACCCGCAGGCGCGCGATGTCCGCCTCAACTACGCCCGACTGCTGGTGGCGGAAAAGCGCATCGAACCGGCGCGGGAGCAGTTCAGCCGCATCGAACAGGAAACCCCCGACAATGCCGACGTGGCGGTGACCATCGGTCTGCTCTCGCTGCAACTGAACGACCTCGACACCGCCGAGACGAAGTTCAAGCGGGCCATCGCGCTGAACTATCGCGATGGCGACACCCTGCGCTACTACCTCGGACAGATCGCGGAAGAGCGCAAGCAGGTCGACGAGGCACTGACGTGGTACGGCCGGGTCGAAGCCGGCGAACAGGTCGTGTCCGCGGCCGCGCGCTATGCGTTCATCCTGGCGCGGCAGAACAAGGTCACCGAAGCACGCGCGCACCTGCAGGCGGTGCAGGCTCGCAACCCGCAACAACAGGTTCAGCTCACCCAGGCCGAGGCCCAGGTCCTGCGCGAGGCGCGGGCCTACCAGGAGTCGTTCAATCTGCTAGGCAGCGCCCTCGAGGCCCAACCCGATCACCCCGACCTGCTCTACGACTACGCGATGGCGGCCGAAAAGGTCGACCGCCTCGATGTCGTCGAGGCCAAGCTCAGGCGCTTGATCGAACTCAAGCCGGATCACGCGCAGGCCTACAACGCGCTCGGCTATACCTTCGCCGAACGCAACATCCGGCTCAAGGAAGCCCGCGAGTTCATCGACAAGGCGCTGAAACTGTCGCCGCAGGACCCGTTCATTCTCGACAGCATGGGCTGGGTGCAGTACCGCCTGGGCAACATGACCGAGGGCGCCGATTTTCTCCGGCGCGCCTATACCCAGCGCGCCGATCCCGAGATCGCCGCGCACCTGGGCGAGGTGCTCTGGGCGCAGGGCAAGAAGTCCGAGGCCGAACAGCTGTGGCGCAGTTCGCTGCGCGACAACCCCGCCAGCGACGAACTGCGCAGCGTCATCCACAAGTTTCTCGACTAGCAGCGCATTTGTTCGCGAGGCGCGCCACCATCCTGCTCGCGGTGGCTTGGCTGCTTGCCGCCTGCGCCAGTCCGGAACGTCGCGGCGGCGCACAGAGCGAGCGCCCGACCCCCGACCGATTCGAGCTGTCCGGTCGAATCGCCGTGAAGTATCGCGGTGACGGCTATACCGGCAGCCTGCGCTGGCAGCATCGCGACCAACGCGACACGATCGAGTTGTATTCCCCGGTCGGGACGGTCTATGCGCGCCTGGCGAGTTCGCCCGAGGGCGCCTCGCTGCGGATGGCCGACGGCAAGCGGTTCGACGAAGCCGATGCGCGCGTACTGGCGCGCCGCGTACTGGGGTGGGATCTGCCACTGGCCCAGTTGCGCTATTGGGTGTTCGCGCGGCCCGCACCCGCAACCGTTGCGACGAGGGTCGATACCGATCAGCAGGGGCGGCTCATCGCCCTCGATCAGGACGGCTGGCAGGTGCACTACCTGTCATTCGCCAGCGTCGGCGGCGTCCTGCTGCCGGACAAGCTCGATTTCGAGGAGCCCGGCCTCAAGGTGAAGCTGATCGTTTCGCGCTGGGACGTGCCACCGGAATCCTGAA
>JANMWG010000314.1:0-3196 GCA_031393885.1 Betaproteobacteria bacterium
GTGCGCCTCGTGACCCATCTCGATATCGGGCGCGACCACGTGCTCGCCTTCGCCGACGCGGTAAGCGAGTTTTTCCGGGACATTCGTAAACCGGCGGCACAGGCAAGCGCTATCGCTTGAGATGAAACGTCCACCCCCAGGCTGCGCGGCGCTTCGCCTTCCCCCTCGAGGGGGCGCAACATTCCTCGGGGGACCCTGCGGAATGTGACGCCCACCCCCAGGCTGCGCTGCGCTTCGCCTTCCCCCTCGAGGGGGCGCAACATTCCTCGGGGGACCCTGCGGAATGTGACGCCCACCCCCAGGCTGCGCTGCGCTTCGCCTTCCCCCTCGAGGGGGCGCAACATTCCTCGGGGGACCCTGCGGATGTTGCCCCTTCGCTTCGGAGTCTCCCTTCGTTCCACTCCCAAGGCTGCCATGAATCACCCCCACCAAGCTTTTTCCGGTCGCTGGCGGCCGCGTTGATGACTGCCCTCATAGGTTCGTCGGCGGTTCTATCGCGGCATCGCCTGCGGTGCATCGGCTTGCGCGGCGCCTGCCTGATGGCGACGCTGGCGGTGTGGCTGGCATCGGCCGCCGATGCCGGCATGCCGCCAGTCGCGGTAAATGGCCAGATTCCGACGCTCGCTCCCTTGCTGCTTCAGGTGACCCCGGCAGTGGTCAACATCGCCGTGCTTTCGGGGGCGCCCGAAACCGACAATCCGATGCTGCGCGACCCGTTCTTCAAGCGCTACTTCGGTGGCCGCGAGCGCGGTCATCCGCAGATGAGCGCCGGTTCCGGGGTCATCGTCGATGCGCAGAAGGGCTATGTGATCACCAATCATCACGTGGTCAGCGGGGCGAGCGAGATCATGGTCACCACCAAGGACCGTCGGCAGTTCCAGGCGCGCCTGCTGGGCTCCGATGCAGGCACCGACATCGCCCTGCTGCAGATCGAACCCACCGACCTCAGCGCCCTCCGGTTCGGCGATTCCGACGCGTTGGCCGTTGGCGACTACGTGCTGGCCATCGGCAATCCGTTCGGCATCGGGCAGACCGTGACCTCGGGCATCGTCAGTGCCCTCGGACGCTTCGGCATCCACCCCGACGGCTACGAGGATTTCATCCAGACCGACGCCTCGATCAATCCGGGCAATTCGGGCGGGGCCCTGGTGAACCTGCGCGGCGAACTGGTCGGCATCAACAGCGCCATCCTCGGCCCTTCGGGTGGCAACGTCGGCATCGGTTTCGCCGTCCCCAGTAACATGGCCCAGAAGGTGGTCGCCCAACTGGCGCGCTTCGGCGAGGTGCGCCGTGGGCGCTTCGGCGCCACGGCCCAGGACATCACCCCCGATATCGCCCGGGCCCTCAATGTAAGCCCCAACGAGGGGGCGATGGTGGTGGAGATCGTCAAGGAGGCGCCCGCGGACAAGGCCGGTCTGCGGCGCGGCGACGTGGTGCTGGCCCTCAACGGTCGTTCGGTGCGGGGGTCGGGTGATCTGCGCAACCAGATCGGGCTGATCCCGGTTGGCGACGTGGCCGAACTGAAGGTACAGAGGGACGGCAAGGTGGTGGTCCTGCGGATGACCGTCGAAGACGCCCGCGCCGGCGCCGCGACGGGCCGGCAGACCATGACCGAACTGGCCGGCGCCCGGATCGGCACTCTGGTTCGGGGCGGCCAGCCCGAAGTCGTCGCGGTGGTCGAGGTGGATCGGGGAACATCGGCATGGAATCTCGGCCTGCGGCCCGGTGATCTGATCGTCGGCGTGAACGGCCGCAAGATTCGTGATGTCGCAGCGCTGATCGCGCAGTTGCGGTCGCCCGATCGTCCTCTGGTGTTGAACGTAATGCGGGGCGAGTTCGGTATCACGCTGGTGCTCAAATCGTGATCGTGCGCGCCGGTCCGCCGGTCATGACACACGGTGTATTGTCCCGCAGCGACACCATCCGGGGCCTGGCAGCAGTATTTTCGTGGAAGCCTTGAAACCAGAACGCGTGACAATACGTTACCGATAGGCGCGACAGAAGAGATGGGATGTGCGCAGTTGCCCTAACAGGTAAACTGCGGCCCGCGTTGGCAGCCACCGGTCTTCCGGCTTGTAGGTGTTGGACCTACATCCGCAGATGCGGTTGTTGCCGTATATGCTTGTAGAGGTAGACTTGCCCCTGATTTCTTCCGGACACTTTCGACGAATGCCGGCCATGAAGAAATCACCATCGGTTCGACCCGACTGCGAAGTTGCAGCGGCGTCGGCCAGTGGTTGTCGGGGAACCGGCCGGCACCCGACTGTTCAGGAGAATACGATGAAAAAAGTTATCGCTGCTCTGATCGCTGGTTTGTTTGCTGCGTCCGCCTATTCCGCCCTTGCGCAAGACAAGGAGAAATTCGGTCGCGAGGCCGACAAGGCCACGGAGAAGTTCGGCCGTGAAGCCAACAAGGAGAAGTTCGGTCGCGAAGCGGACAAGGAAAAGTTCGGTCGCGAAGCGGACAAGAAGGAGAAGTTCGGTCGCGAAGCGGACAAGAAGGAAAAGTTCGGTCGTGAAGCGGACAAGAAGGAGAAGTTCGGTCGCGAGGCGGACAAGACCAAGGAAAAGCTCGGTCGTGAAGCCACCGCTACCGAAGGTGCTGAACCCGGCAAGCCGATGCCGAAGCAGTAATCGGGTGCCGGCCCTCGCGGCCGGTGCGGTGTTCAAAAAAGGCAGAGAGCGATCTCTGCCTTTTTTCTTGGGCGCTCCGACCGCGAACCCGGCCTGATTCGGCACAAGGCTATCGCTTGACGCGCATTGTCTGGCGTGAATTTCGCGGCCATCGATCGTTGCGGCCCGGGGCCGTGTGGCGCTTCTCCCGCCGCGCCTTTTTCACGGACAATAATGTTTTCGACCTCGATGACGGTGACCGGCGATGCTTCTGCTTCGATCCATTGGTATGCGCGCCGAGCACGATCTCGCCTTCAGGCTCGGCGCTACCAAGGTCGGTTACGCGCCGGCACTGTATGCGAAGCTGAAGGACCACCCGACCTTGAAGCCCGATGGCAACCACGACGTGTTCGGCGCCGGCGCCGTGGTGATCCTGTCGGCACCGGGGCACACGCCCGGTCGTCAGTCGCTGCTGGTGCGATTGCCGCGGCAAGGTTTCTCGATCAACCACGATCGGGCGCAGAGCGCGTCGATCGCGAAGGCTCCGGGTTTCGTCGAGTAGCGGCGCGCCGGGCACAGGGGA
>JANMWG010000290.1:0-3758 GCA_031393885.1 Betaproteobacteria bacterium
TGGCTGCCGGTGTTCGGCATGCGCTTGACGATGAAGCCATCACCAAGGCGAGCCACATACATCTCGACGCCATCGACAAGGCACATGCAGCGAGGCCGCTGGTGCGCAGCGTGCGCATCTGCAATGGCTTCGGCGAACCCGCGCGATGCCGCCTCAAACCGCTGGCCACTCACCTCGTAGACCGATGGTGGCGCAGTCAGGCCGTGGCCAGGCGCTGGCTCGTGCATGTCACCACCTCAACGGACGGGCGCAGCGCGCTCCCGTGTGCGCTGCACTTCCGGCGTTGGCACAACGATGGGCCTTTGCGACGGCGCAGCTCTGTCGTACACCTTGACCCTGGGCGCATGGCCCTCTCGAATCCGCTGGGCGAGCTTCTCGGTCGCCGCGGCCATCACGGCCTCGCGCTGCTTCTCGGGCACGCGCTTGGCGACCAGGACCGCCTCGATGGCGGCGAGTACCGTCTTGCGCCCGCCGCCGCCGCGCGCCGACGCCTTCTCAGGGGATGCCGCCGCGGCTCCAGGGCTATCGCCCCCGACACCTCGAACGGGTTCGATCCTGTTGACCAGCCGCGCCTCGCGCTCCTTCTTCAGCACTTCCAGGTCTGCGGGGTTTGGCTCATAGCCGAGCGTCTTGACGCCACGCACCGACGCTTCCAGCCACACCATGCGCTTGAAGTCTTCGTTGCCAGACACGCGCAGCGCGCGCCAGTTGCGCGCCTCGGCCACGTCCACCATCGAGCGCGCCACCGACGGGCTGTTGGTGTCGGTCGCCAGCCGGAACGTCGATTCCGTGAAAGCCACCCGCGATGTGTCGCCGCGGAACCGGTACTCCGTGCGGCCGATCGTCACGTCGCCCACCGTCACCGGTGCCCGCTTGATCAGGTAGCGATCGACCAGCGCGGCTTCGAGCCGTGCGACCTGGGCCGCGCGCTCGGCCTGTGCGTCGATCTTGGCGATGGATTGGGTGACCGCTGCCTCGGGCTGCGCCGCTGGCCTGGGGATCGACACCACGTTTGTCGGTTGTGGCCCATCGTCACGTATCGGTGTGGCGTCCAGTGCCCGTTCGGGTAAGGCCGCGCGTTGAGGGCCGCGCTGCCATTCGCCATCGACCTTCTGCAGGGTCGTCCGCGAGCCCTGCGCATCGATGGCCGTGAACCTGCTGCTGCCGAGCTGATCGGCCTTGGCCACGATCTCGGGGAAGGTGTTCGCCCGGTAGGTCACCTCGGCGAACGGGTCGCGAAGCTCGTACCGCTCACCCGGCACGTCGATCGGCGTCTGGAACCGATCCTTCGCGATTGTCGCGCGATTGGCGGGCTCGACCGTGCCTCCCTGGGCGGGTGCCGGGCGGCGGGCTTGGTTGTTCTCTGCATCCATGGCGACCTCGCAAGGCTTGTCGGATTCGACGTTGGGAATGAGACAAGAGACGACCGGCGCGGCTGGTCAAGGAAGCGCCGCTGGCGCAGTGCTCATCGCGACGGGCAGCGACCGGTACACCTCGATCTCGACCCGCCGGTTCATTCCCTGGCCGGACGGGCTAGAGTTGTCAGCGGCGAAGTCACCTACCGGTTGATACGTGGCCCGGATGCGGGCCGGATCAACCCCCGCGCCAACCAGGTAGTCACGCACCGCTGCCGCCCGCTCGCGGGCGATGCGGCTCTCGGCGGTGGAGTCGATGGCGCCATCCGTTCGGCCGCGCAGTAGCACCAGAGGCGCGGCGCGGGCGTTGTCGATCAGGGCGGCTGCGGTGTCGGCGGGGACAACAACGCGGGTGCTGCCGAAGTCGAAGCGGATGGTGAACACGCTGTTCGCTTCCGGCGCCGAGGCTATGGCCACGATGGCTTGCTGGCGCGCCGACACGCGTTCAAGCGTTGTAGCGGCAGTCTCGGCGAGCCGCCCTGACTCGGTGGCGACGATCCGCGTGTTCTGCAGGTCGCTCTTGCAGACCTGCAACTCCACCGCCATCGCCGAGTTTGCCGGCCGCTTCAACGACTCGTCCACGGTCGGTGGCTTCGGCGGCGAGCCGCAGGAGCCCAGCACCAGCAGCATGGGAATCAAGGGCAAAGCAGAACGCATGGCGAGTCTCCCGTGTGGTGCTCAAGGCCAAAGAGTCAAGGCCGACTGAATGACATGAGCGCGTGCTCAGGCGCCGATGCTTCGGAGATCAACCCTTCGGCAATCAGCACGCCGTCGTCATCGGATGCAGGCTCGATAGAGCCGCCAGAACCGACAGTCGCGCCACCACCTGAACGCCCCGCGGTGAAGAAGTCGAGCAGACTGTCCGCGGATTTGTCAGGCGGGCCTTCGAAGTTGTCCGGCAGCAAAGTGATGTCGTGCGCCAGCGCCTCCAGGCTCAATGCTTCGCCAGGAGCCAAGTCGTCGTCGGCAAACCGCCAGCGCTGCTGCACGCGAGCCAGATGTAGGTCCATGTCGATCTGAGGCACCACGGGTGCCGGGCGCAGACGCGCGGTGAAAACCTTCTCCCGGTGGTAGCGGATCTTCTCGCCCAGGATCGGCTTGCAGTTTTCGAAGATCACCACCAGGCGCTCGCTACCGAGTTCCTTGAATTCCTGCGGCAGCAGCAGGGACCGGCGCTGTTCGCTCTCATTGCGGCTGACCGAGCTGTGGCCGTGCTGGCTGAAGGACCGGCTGCGCCCGCGCGAGGTGGCGCGTTCGGTGAACTGCCCGAGCATGGCGCTGTACTCGTCGGCGTCGCGCTGCTCGCGCGGTGCGTAGAGGATCTGTAGGCCGTGGTTGGTGGCGAATGTGCGGGCATCCTTGTCGCCATAGACCGCGTCAAGCTGCGACATCGCCTGCACGACCGTCAGCAGCCGCAGGTTGTAGCCGGCCAGGAAGGCGGCGGCGGACGAGATGACGCCGACGCGGCCCATCGCTGCGAACTCGTCGTTCACCAGTAGGCACTGCAGCTTGAGGCTCGGGTCTTGCTCGGGCAGGTGCTGGGTGTTCAGGCTGACCAGTTGCGAGAAGAACAGGTTCAGCAGCGGCCGGGCATTGGCCAGCCGGTTCGGCGGAATGCGCACGTAGATCGACATGCGTCGGCGCCTCACGTCCTCGAGCCGGAAATCGTCGGCGCTGGTGGCGGCGTCCACGACCGCATCCGCAAAGATCGTCAGCGGCGCATTGAGCGTCGAGACGATGCTGGTGAGCGTGTTTTCGGAATTCGACAGCAGGCGCTGCAGCGCGTCGGTGCATTCGTCCGACAGCGGGTTGCCGGCCGCCTTTCGCTGTTCGATCAACGCGGACAGATGGCCTTTCAGCGATTGCCCGCGCCCGGACGACTGGCGCAGCAGTTCGCCGATGGTGCGCGGCAGCTCGGGCGTCTCCAGCAGGACCAAGCCGAGCCCGAGGAAGAGGTTGCGCGCCTGATCGTTGAAGAACGCTTCCGACGACGTGCCGCTGCCATCGTTCGGGAAGAACACCTGCCCGATGGTGAGCAGATCGCCGACACGGTGCAGTGGGCTCGTGCGCACGGCAGTGAGCGGATTCCAACGGTGGCTGCGCGCGGACTCGTCGAAGGGCGAGAACGCGTAGACGGCGTGGCCGCGTTCGGCACGGTAGCCGGCCGTGATGTCGTAGTTCTCACCCTTGATGTCCAACACGACGGCCGAGTCGGGCCAGTTCAACAGGTTCGGGATGACCACGCCGACGCCCTTGCCGCTGCGGGTTGGCGCCGACAGCATCACCGAGAGCTGGCCAGGGAGCGCGAGGAACTTGCCTCGGTAGCGCCCGACCAGGATGCTC
>JANMWG010000331.1:0-45147 GCA_031393885.1 Betaproteobacteria bacterium
TGCGGCGGACATGTTGACCGGCGCGGGCGAGAAGCGGATGCGGGGCGAGGCGTAGCGGGCGGCGAGCGCGGGCGGCAATCCGGGCACGTAGGCGAGCGTGCGAAACGGGGCCGTCTTCAGGCCGAGCAGCGCGGCCTCTAGCAGCCTGTAGTCGCCCTTCAGATAGGCGAAGACCCGATGCCCCTCGCCAGCGGGCCAGTCGGCCGCGGCGCCCTGGGCGGTTGGCGCCAGCGGGCCATGAAAACGCGCCCGTGTGTCGCCAGCCCGAACCGGGAGGTAATGGTCGACTTCCGGCCAGGTCAGCAGAAACTGTTCGTCGACGGCCACCAGCTGGTGCAATGCGCCAACCGGCGGCGCCCCCAGCCGCAGACACACGGCGTTGATCGTCTCCACCGCCTTGGCTTCGGCCTCGGCGACCCGCCGCGGATCGACCTGGTCCCATTCCCGGAACGACGGGATCGGGGCAACCGCCGGCGGCTGAAAGAAGCCGGTGCCGATCGACGCCGTCGGCAAGCTCAGGCCGCGAGCGGCCAACAAGGCTGTCGGCGCATGATCGACCAGCAGCAGGTCGGGTCTGACCTGCTCGATCAGGGAACGCCAGCCTCGCACCGGACCGAGCAGGCGCTCGGCGTCGAGGAAGCCGGCGCGAAACAACAGTTCGGCATAGGTAGCCGATTCGGGCAGGCCGCGCAGCACGGCGGACCAGACCGGCGCCTGCCACAGCCGCAGTGCCGGATGGGCGTCGAGCGAGCCGAATGCCGCGTCGGCCGTCGACAGATCCCGTAGTGCAACGTGCACGGCATGACCGCCAGCCAGCAGCGGACCGGCAATCTGAGCCAGCGGAACGCTGTGGCCGAGGCCGCCGCCAAGTTCCCAGCAGAACAGGAAAGTCGCCATAAAAGTGAGTTTGGTGTATTGCGGAAAATGGCGGTTTGCGCCTAAACTTTGTCAAAGTAACAGATTTGAATCGCAATGCGGCTTCGCACCAATTGTGGCTTTGCACCAATCGCTTCTCCGAACCGCCGCTCCACCCCAGGGACACGCCATGAAGCCATTCGCACTCAGGGCCGTTGCGCTTGCCGCCTTTGCCGCAGCCTGCGTTTTAGCGGCGTCGCCCGCCATGGCCGCCGCGCCGCAGTTGATTTCCGAGAAGACCGTGTCCGGTGCCATCCTCTTCGGCGCGACCGACTCGGTTCCGCCCCAGTTGGTGATCAGCAACAGCAGCGACAGCTTCATTTCCGGCCGCTTCCCCGACCCGCCCGGCACACCGACCGCGCGCTATATCGGCGATACCGGCAACGGCCGTCTCGGCGCCAATGTCGATGTCGCCAACGGCAACTTCGCCGCGTCACAGGTCAATTACACCGAGACCGTCACCAACAACACCAATCACGATCTCGATCTTTATTTCAGCTTCTATCTGAAGCCTGGCCAGGCCCAACTGGTAGGGACGCCGACCGACGGCACTTTCTGGGAAGGCACCGCAAACTTTCGTGGCGATATCGTCTGGGATACCCCCGAGAATTTCGCCGACGCCCAGTCGATCTGGAGCGTCTCGGCCAACGTGCTCGGCGATTCGGCCAACGGCTTCTTCAACTCGACCGATACATCGCTCGCGCCCGGTTTCAAGTTCGTCGCGACCGACACCGGCTACACCTACGACGCCTACCAGTACACGCTCGCGCTCGGCCGGCTGGGCGCCGGACAAAGCAAGGAGTTGGGTTACTTCCTGGGTTCGGAGGGGTTCTACCGCGAAGTGCAGTGTGGCTGCATTTCGCAGTCGGCCTTTGCGGCAATCGTGGAGGTCCCGGCTGGCGGCCACTCGGCCGTCGGCGCCTTCGATCCGCTCGGCGTCGTGACCAAGCCCGGCATTCAGTACCTTGCGGTGGCGGTGCCGGAGCCATCCACCTGGGCTATGCTCGGCGTCGGTTTGCTGGCGGTCACGGGTGTGGCGCGTCGCCGTGCTTCGGCATCGGCGAAGGTTCACCGCGCTGCTTGACGCTGCGGCGTCAGGCGTCCGCCAAGAGGCTTCTCCGGAAGCCTCTTTTCATTTGTGGTGCTCAGCTTCTCCGGAAGCCTCTTTTCATTTGTGGTGCCCGGGTTCGCTAGAATCCGCGCTTCTCAACGCCACCGGAATCCGCCATGGACGAGCAGCTCCAGACCGTCAACCAGATCAAGGCCACCGCCCTCGACCTCGGCATGAAGTTCGGCCCCAAGCTGATGGTCGCCATCCTCATCATCGTGGCCGGCGTGTTCGTGGCGCGCTGGGTGGGCCGCATGTTCCTGGGCATGCTCGAGCGCTTCGACCTCGAACCGCCGGTGCGCGAACTGCTGGTGCGCATCGCCAAGGGAGTCGTGATCGGCCTGTTCGCCATCATGGCGCTGCAGAACCTCGGGGTGGAGTTGCTGCCGCTGATCGCCGGTCTGGGCGTCGCCGGCGCGGGCGTGGCGCTGGCCATGCAAGGAGTGCTCGGCAACATGGTGGCCGGGCTCACCATCATCTTCACCAAGCCGTTCCGGGTGGGCGAATACATCTCCATCGTTCACGAGGAGGGGCAGGTCGCGACCATCAGCCTGTTCAGCACGGTACTCACGCATCCTGATCAATCGCGAGTGGTGATCCCGAACCGCAAGATCGTCGGCGAGATCCTGCACAACTACGGCCGCGTGCGTCAGCTCGATATCGTGGTCGGCGTGGCCTACGACACCGACGTGAATCTTGCACTGGCCGCGGTGCAGGAAGTCGTCGATGGCAGCTCCCGCGTGCTGAAGGACCCGGCGCCGTTGATCCAAATCAAGGTGCTGGCCGACTCGTCGATCAACATCGCGGTCAAGCCGTGGGTGTCGGTCGACGATTTCGGCCCCGCGAACGGCGAGATCAACAAGGCCGTGCTCGAGATCTTCCGGGCGCGTCACATCGTGATCCCGTTTCCGCAGCGCGAGGTGCGCATGGTCGCTGTCGGTTGATCGCCGACAGCCGATTGTCGACAGCCGATTACCGCTGCGTGACGTAAACTCCGGCCACCTGCCATCAAGCTGTCATGGGTGTTCGTCACCATCCATTCGATGCATTTTCCCTTCACACACGAGGAGCGCCCGATGAATTCCCCATCCCGATTGTTCGTTGCCGCCACATTCACCGTTGCCGCGCTGTCCGCGAGCGTTGCCCAAGCACAGGAAATGAAGCCGGTCATCACGCTCGCCACCGCCCGCGCGATCGCCGACGGTTGCGAAGCCAAGTCGAAAACCGAGGGCTGGAAGATGGTCGTTGCCGTGGTGGATGACGGCGCCAACCTGAAGTACTACTCACGGATGGACGGGTCGTTTCTGGTGAGCGTCGAGATCGCCCGGCTCAAGGCGGAGACGTCGGCACGGGTGCCGTTGCCGTCGCGCAAGTGGGGCGAGTTCTCCACCATGATCAAGGGGCTCGATCTGGTGCCCGGCATGATCAGCTTCGCCGGCGGTTTGCCGATCATGACAGCCGGCGGCAAGCACATCGGCGGCATCGGCGTGTCGGGCGGCTCGGCCGATCAGGACGAGCTGTGCGCACAGGCCGGTCTCGACGCCGCGAAGGACCTGCTCAAGTAGCGAGGAGGCAACGCCCCCCTGACTGCCGAACGAAGGGACGTTCTCGAGCGAAGAGGCAACGTCCGCAGGGTTCCCCGAGGAACGTTGCGCCCCCTCGAGGGGGAAGCCGAAGCGCAGCGCAGGCTGGGGGGGTGGACGTCGCCTCGGACTGGGGGTGGGCGTTAACTCTTTTTCGGCAGCTCGATGCCGGTGAGCGCGGCGAACACTTTCACCACCGCCGAGTCGTCTTCGTAGCCGTGCCCCTGCGCCGCTGCCGCCAGGTAGAGCTGGTGGGCCGAAGCCGTGATCGGCAGCGGGAAGGTCATCTGGCGCGCGGAGTCGAGCACGATGCCGAGGTCCTTGACGAAGATGTTCACCGCCGACAGCGGCGTGTAGTCGCCCGCGAGGATGTGCGGAACCCGATTCTGGAACATCCACGACGACCCGGCGCTGTTGGAGATCACCTCGTAGAGGGTCTGCGGATCGACGCCCGCCTTGATGCCCAGCGCCATTGCCTCGCAGGCGGCGGCGATGTGCACGCCCGCCAGTAGCTGATTGATCATCTTCACCTTCGAGCCGGGGCCCGGGACATCGCCGAGCCGGTAGACCTTGACCGCAATGGCGTCGAGCACCGCCTGGGCCTTGGCGAAGGCCTCGGGTGCGCCGGAACCCATGATGGTCATCTCGCCCTTGGCGGCGCGCGCGGCGCCGCCGGAAACCGGGGCGTCGATCATCAAAATGCCGCGTGCGGCAAGGCGCTTGCCCAGATCGATGGCGAACGCCGGCGCTACGGTGCTGGACGCGATGACCACCGAACCCGGCGCCAGGGTGGTGGCGGCACCGGCGGCGCCGAACAGCACCTGATCGGTCTGGTCGGCATTGACCACCAGCACGATGGCGATCAACACCTCGCGTCCGACCGCGGCCGGGTCGGCGGCGGCGATGCCGCCCTCGCTCGCGAAACTCGCCACCACCTCGGGCCGCACGTCGCAGGCATGCACCGCGAAACCCTTGGCCACCAGCGTGCGCGCCACGCCCAGCCCCATCGATCCGAGTCCGATCACTCCAACCTTGTCCGCCATTGCCTTCTCCCTGTGGGTGGGGTGGGATTATAGGACGCCGAGCTGCACCGCCATCGCCAGCACCTGGGCGGCGGCCTGCTCCGGGCGCTCGAACGGAAACAGGTGCCCGCCACCCACGCGCACGATGCGCAGATGCCGGCGCGAACCGACCAGGCCGACCCGGCGCGCGACGTCGGAGTCGGTTGCCACCAGCAGGCCTCCCGGCACCGAGAGCTGTGACGCGATGCGTCCGAGGTGATGGGGCAGGGTGCGATAGATGCGAGCTTCGATGACCGGGTCGAACACCAGCCGCAGCCCGTTGGCTATGGGCACGGTGCCGAAGCGCACGTAGTCGTCGAGGCATCGGGGATCGAAGTCGCGAAACAGCGCCTTGTGCCGGAAGTGTTCCACCGCCGCTGCGTGCGACGGCCATTCGAGCCGGCGGTTGCGCGTATTGGCGCCGGGCGCCACGCGTCCGATCAGCCCGACGCGTTTGAGCAGCGCCACGGCGTTGCCCCTGAAGGCCGACAGCAGCGGGGCATCGAGCAGGATGACGGCGCGGAACAGCGCCGGGCGTTTCACCGCCGCGAGAAAACTGAGCATGCCGCCGAGCGAGTGACCGACGCCGATGACCGGCTGTGCATGGGCTTCGATCGCGGCGATCAGTTCGTCCACCAGGTGCGGCCAGCCATCGGTGACGGAATAGCGCGGGTCGTGACCGATGCAGGGCACGCTGCGCACGTCGAACCGATCCGAGAGCGCGCCGAGGAACACCCGATAGCACTCCGCCGGGAAGCCGTTGGCGTGGGAGAATTGGAGCAGCGGCGCCGTCATGCGGCGGCCGCGATTCTCGATGTCACGAACGCGGTGGCATGCGCCGGTGCTGCCTCGAACGCAACTCCTGTCATGCTCGCACGCCTCCTCACCTTCATCCTGCTCCTGTCCATCATGACAGGATGCCAGTCCCGAGCCGCCATGCCCACCGACCAGACGCATCACACCGCCGACGGATTCCGCAACCTCTATCCTGGCGGCGAGTTCCGCGGCAGTTTCTGGAAATGGCAATGGGAGCGCTGGCGCGACGGACTGCCGCGTGTGCCGGCCGGCGGTTACCACTTCGAAGTGCGCCGGCCCGATGTGGCCTGGCTTCAGGCGAACCGCGACGATCCGACCATCACCTGGATCGGTCACGCGTTGTTCCTGCTGCAACTCGGCGGTCGCAACGTGCTTACCGATCCGCATCTCACCGCGCGCGCGTCGCCGCTCCCGTTCGCGTTCGTCAACCGGGTCACGCCGCTCGCCCTGAACTTCGCCGACCTGCCGCGCATCGATGCCGTGGTGATCTCGCACAATCACTACGACCATCTCGATGTCGGCACCGTGCGACAGCTCGCGCGGCGGGCCGGTGGCAGCCCGCGCTTCTTCGTGCCGCTCGGGCTGAAGCGGTGGTTCGAAAACGAGGGCATTACCGACGTGGCCGAGATGGACTGGTGGGAGTCGCTCCAGTTCGGTGGGCTGCGGTTCACGTTCACGCCAGTGCAGCACTGGAGCGCGCGCAGCCTGTTCGATCGCAATCGGTCGCTGTGGGGTGGCTGGCGCATCGACACCGCTGGCTGCAGCGCGTTCTTCGCCGGTGACACCGGCTACTCCCCGGATTTCGCCGAGTCCCGGCGCCGCCTCGGGCCGGTCGATCTGGCCATGCTGCCGATCGGCGCCTACGAGCCGCGCTGGTTCATGAAGGTCATGCACGTGAACCCCGAGGAAGCGGTGCGGATCCATCAGGCTCTCGGCGCCCGCCACTCGGTGGCGATGCATTGGGGCACCTTCGTGCTGACCGACGAGCCGCTGGACGAACCGCCGAAGCGCCTCGCGTCGGCGTTGCAAGCGGCGGGAGTCGACGCGGAGCGCTTCTGGCTGTTCCGGCACGGCGAGACCCGGCGCCTGCCATAACCGGCCCGAGGCGCCATGCCGCGCGGTGACCAATGACTGCCAATGGTTGCCAATCGCGTCGGGGCCGAGCCGCCGATACCATGCACGCCGTGACTCCTTACCACACCGCGCAATCGTGTGCCGATCCGGCACCGCTCGTCGAGAACATCCGCGCCTGGGGGCGGGCGCTCGGCTTCGACGCCATCGGCATCGCCGACGTCGATCTCGCGAGCGCGGAAGCCGGCCTGGAGGCGTGGCTCGCGGCCGGCTTCCACGGCTCGATGGACTACATGGCGCGCCACGGCCTGCGCCGCGCGCGACCCGCGGCGCTCGTTCCCGGCACGATCAGCGTGATCGCCGCGCGCATGAACTACCTCGATCCGGGTGCGCTCGACCCGGACGTTGTGCTCGCCGACGGCAACCGGGCATACGTCTCGCGGTACGCGCTCGGCCGCGATTACCACAAGGTGCTGCGCGCGCGCCTGCAACAGCTCGCCGATCGGATTGCCGCAGCCGTCGGACCGTTCGGGCACCGCGTGTTCACCGATAGCGCGCCGGTGCTCGAAGTGGAACTGGCGCAACGCGCGGGGCTGGGCTGGCGCGGCAAGCACACGCTGCTGCTGCACCGCGAAGCGGGCTCGTGGTTTTTTCTGGGTGAGCTGTTCACCGACATCCGCTTGCCCGCGGACCAACCGGTGACCGAACACTGCGGCAGTTGCACGCGCTGCATCGAGGTGTGCCCGACGCAGGCGATCGTCGCGCCCTACCGCCTGGATGCGCGGCGCTGCATCTCCTATCTCACCATCGAGCATGCCGGTCCGATCCCCGAGCCCTTGCGCGCGGCCATCGGCAACCGCGTATATGGCTGCGACGACTGCCAGCTCGCGTGCCCGTGGAATCGCTACGCGAAGCCGGCGGGCATTCCCGATTTCGCCGTGCGCAACGGGCTCGATGACGCGACGCTTACCGAACTGTTCCGGTGGACCGAAGAGCAGTTCGATCGTCGCATGGAAGGCAGCGCGATCCGGCGCATCGGCCATGAACGGTGGTTGCGCAATCTGGCGGTCGGATTGGGCAATGCGCCGACGTCGCCGGCTGTGCTGGCGGCGTTGCGGGCGCGTGCCGACGACTCTTCGGCGCTGGTGCGCGAGCACGTGGCGTGGGCGCTGGCACGGCACGCCGCGCGGACACCGAGGTGAATCGTGGCGAACCAGTGGATGGTGGCGCCGATCTGTCGCCAAGAGTGGCCACGCCGGACGCTTCCCGCCGCGCATTGCTGCAACGATTGCGCGAGTCCCGGTCCGACTGCTGGGACATCATCGTCGTCGGTGGCGGCGCGACCGGCCTGGGTACCGCCGTCGATGCCGCAAGCCGCGGCTTTCGCACGCTGCTGCTGGAGGCCGGCGACTTCGCCAGCGGCACATCGAGCAAGGCGACCAAGCTGATTCATGGCGGCGTTCGCTATCTTGCCCAGGGCCGCCTGTCGATGGTGCGCGAGGCGCTGCGCGAGCGCGATCTGTTGCTGCGAAACGCGCCGCACCTCGCGTGGCCGCTGGGTTTCGTCATTCCGTCATTCCGGCCGACCGATCGCCTGTTCTATGGCCTCGGTCTGAAGCTGTACGACGCCCTCGCGGGTGGCCATGGCATCGCCCGCAGCCGCATGCTGTCGGTGGCGGAAACCGTGCGCGCGCTGCCGACCCTGAACCGGTCCGGCCTGCGCGGTGGCGTGCTCTATTTCGATGGCCAGTTCGACGATGCCGCGCTCGCGATTGCCCTGGTCCGTACCGCTGCCGCGCTCGGTGGCCTGATGCTCAACTACGTGCGGGTGGACGGGTTCCTGAAACCGGCGGACCCCGGTGGGCGGATCGACGGGGTGCGGGCGACCGACACCGAAACCGGCGAGGATTTCGCGTTGCGCGCGCGCTGCGTGGTGAACGCCACCGGCGTCTGGGTCGACGCGCTGCGCCGGGCCGACCACCCCGGTAGCGCGGCGATGGTCGCGCCGAGCCAGGGAACGCATCTGGTGCTCTCGCGAACCTTCCTTCCCGGTGACCACGCCCTGCTGGTGCCGCGCACCGACGACGGCCGGGTGTTGTTCGTGGTGCCGTGGCACGGGCACACGATCGTGGGGACCACCGACGTCCCGCGCCCGCAGGCGATGCTCGACGCGATGGCACCCGCCGCATCCGGTTCCAGCGCCACCGCCGTTCCTTCATCGGGCGAAGTGGACTTCCTGTTGCGGGCGGTGGCGCCGTACCTGTCGCGCCAGCCGAACAGGGCCGATGTCCTGTCGGCGTGGGCGGGGCTGCGGCCCCTGGTTATCGATGCCGGCGCCGCGTCGACCGCCACCTCAGGTCTGTCGCGGGAACACGTGATTGCCGTTTCCGATGCCGGCCTGGTGACGGTCACCGGCGGGAAATGGACGACCTACCGGCGCATGGCGGAGGAGGTGGTCGATACCGCGATCGCGCGCGGGTTGCTCGACAACCGCCCCTGTGAAACCGCTGCGCTGCCGATTCATGGTTCGCACGGGCAGGGCGGCAATGTCGGCCTGGCGTCGTCCAGTGGTGGTGGTGGCGGCGCCGATCAACCAGGCGTCCCGGCTTTCGGCCCGAGCGAACATGCCGTGCGTACCGCGGTGCGATTCGATCACGCGCTCACGGTGGAGGATGTGCTCGCCCGACGCCATCGCGCCCTGTTGCTCGATGCCCGCTCGGCGATGGCGGTGGCGCCGATGGTTGCCACCGTCGTCGGCGCGGAACGCGGCAAAGATCAGGGTTGGGTAGAGCGTCAGGTGGAGGCTTTCCGGCGCGAGGCGGCGAAGTTTCTGGTGAGCCTCTGAGCCGCGGTATGGTGCGTCTGTCGGCCACCCGGAAATGACAAGGCCGGCGCGCAGCTCTCGCTACGCAGCCGGCCTGCTTTCCGGGTTGCGCCTCGCGCGGCCCGCGACTGCATCAGGTCACTGGCTATCCGACGCTCAAACCCCTGCCGACGGCTGCGCCACTGGCGGCGTGGCCATTGCGGCCATACAGCGCGGCCGGGCGCACGGCGCTCTGGAGCGCGTTGAAAAGCCGCTGGCTGCGCGACAACTGCTGGCCGATGAGCAGGCCGTTGACACGGTTCAATTCCTGGGCGGTACGAAGCAGGTCGAGGGTTTCGGCCCAGGCTTTGTCGCTGGAGCGGCCGGCATCGGAGTTGAGCCAGGCGCGCATCCCGAGGTCGTCGGGCGCATAGCCGGCATCGGCGAGTGCGCGGTGGCGCTGCCGGGTCAATTCGCTCACATCAGCCACCAGTGCCGCTTTTTCCGGGGTCAGGGTGCTCAGCGCCAGCACGCTCGCCTGGGACAGGCAGCCTTGTTCGGAGCGCAGCAGCGTGACCAGTGATCCGACGGCGCGCCGCTCAGCGGCGAGGCATTCGTGAATCGGCGAGCGCATCCGGGTCGTCATGGTCAGTTCTTCGGACCGCGCAGCAGGTTGCGCACGGTGTCGAGCAGGCCGTCGGCGACCTTGCCGGTGTCGATGCTGAAACGGCCCTGCGAGATGGCGGACTTGATCTCCTCGACCTTCCGGGTGTCGAACACCTCGGGGCCGGCGTTGATGCCGTTGGTCTGCATCTGCGCGGCGATCGGCGACAACCTGACCTGATTCGCCGATGGCGACGGACCGCCGGTCCTGGCCGTACCCTGGCCGGGGCGCAACGTCGCGTCGCCGACTGGCAGGTCGTTGGGTATCTTGGGTGACGAATCGATTTTCACGGGGCTTTCCTCATGCGTTGGGGGAAGAACATCCCCCGGGTTCTGAGTGGATAACGGCGCCAGGCCGAGCAACTTGAGGCCGGTCAGGAGCTACCCCGCGAGGGCGGAGAAACAACCCGGTCATCGAACGGCCACCTCGACAATACCACCGGCCCTCGCGACACCGGACACCACGATGCCCGACGGCATCCGCACCTGCGCGACCTGCCCGTCGGCGGCATTGGACAGCGCCTGGCCGTCGGCCGAAATGCTGAATCCGGTGCCAGTGGACGTGACCCGTACCGACTGGCCCTGCTGCATCACCGGGACGCTCTTGAGGGCGTCCTGCCGCAGCGGCGTTCCCATCGGTATCGAGATGCCGACCACGCGCCCGAGCAGAGGCGCAACGGCGGTGCAGATCCCGGTCGGGAGGCTGGTGAGGTCGCCTCGCGCCGTGACGAGATCGCCGGCTTCGAGGACGCGGCCTTGCGACAGCGGGCGGGCGGTCGCCACGTAGTCGGCGGCAACATGCACGGTCGCCTGCAGATACAGGGTCCAGGCGGTCGGCGCCGTGCAGCGCACGCCTACTGTGGTTCGGCCCCACACCCGGGCGCCAGTGGGCAGGAACACCTCGGGCGCGGGACAGGCTGCCACCTTCATGCGCGGATCGAGCGGCGCCATGTCGATGGTGACATCGCCCGGAAGGCCGGTGGCCTGACCCCTGAGAAAGCCTTCGACGCTCTGCCGCAGGGCCACGGGGTCGTGCCAGGCGGGTGCGGCGTGCGCCGGCGCGGAAACCAGCCAAAGCAACAACGGGATCGCTCGCATGCCTTTCAAGACTCGCTCCACGGGCTTGCCGGAATATTCCAGCCAAGCCGAAGTGTAGGCGCCGGTGGCAATCGCGAACCGGCGAGCAGGGCGGTGTTTGCCACCTTGCTCCGGCGATGACGGCGGCACGACGGCCGCTACGATCGGCGTGACTCGAATGAGGTGTCGGCATCGTCGCCGGGATCTTCAACCGAAAAAAGGAAAGCGCTCATGGTCGGCAGCCTCGACAGCTATCTGCAGTTTCACCAGACCGCATTGACATTGCGCGCCCAGCGGCAGGACCTGCTCGCCTCGAACATCGCCAATGCCGACACGCCGCAGTACCAGGCTCGCGATATCGATTTCGCCGCCGCACTCAACGGGGCGCTCGGCAAGGGCATGGCGCGGCCGGCACTGGTCACCACCGCCGCTTTCCATCAGCAGGGACAGGCGGCGACCGGACCGGGCGGCGCACCGCCGCTTTATCGCACCGTCCTGCAAGGCAGTATCGACGGCAACACGGTCGACATGGATACGGAGCGCAGCCAGTTCACCGACAACGCCATCCGCTACGAGGCGGGGGTGATGTTCGTCACGTCGCAGATCAAAGGTCTGCTAGCAGCCATCCAGGGGTGATCGTCATGTCGACGCTATTCGGTATCTTCAAGGTCGCGGGTTCGGGCATGACGTCGCAGGCGCAGCGCCTGAACACCACCGCCAGCAATCTCGCCAACGCCGACAGCGCCACCTCCACCACCGGCAAGCCGTATCGGGCGAAGCAGGTGGTGTTCGCCGCCGTGCCGCTGAAGGGCGAGGACTCGACCGCGGTCAGGGTCGATCGCGTCATCGAGGACACGGCGCCGTCCAAGATGGTGTACCAGCCGCAGCATCCCATGGCGGACCAGCGCGGCTATGTCGCCATGCCCAACGTCAACGTCGTCGACGAGATGGTCAACATGATCTCGGCCTCGCGGTCGTACCAGAACAACGTCGAGGTCATGAACGCCGCCAAGACGCTGCTGCTGAAGACTCTAACCATCGGCCAGTGAACAGGAACACACCATGACAACCGTGCAGAACGCCAGCGTTTCCCCCGACCTGCTCGCGGCCGTCAATCCGGCCAAAAGCACGTCCAAGACCAGCGTCGATGAGGCCCAGAATCGCTTCATGACCCTGCTGGTGACGCAGATGAGGAACCAGGACCCGCTCAATCCGATGGACAACGCACAGGTCACGAGCCAGTTCGCGCAGTTGTCCACGGTCACCGGCATCAGCAAGGTCAACGCCACGCTGGAAGCGCTGATCGGCGACATTCAGGGCGGCCAATCGCTGCAGTCGGCCAGCCTGATCGGCCATGGTGTTCTGGTTCCCGGTGGCGACATGACCCTCGCCGACGGCCAGGGCAGGTTTGGGGTCGGACTCGCCGCATCGGCAACCAAAGTGACGGTCACCGTGCGCGATGCCAACGGACTGGCGGTGCGAAAACTCGAACTCGGGCCGCAGGATATCGGCAGCGCGGCCTATCGATGGGATGGTCGTACCGACGGCGGGGCCGTCGCCGCGGCCGGCCGCTACACCTTCGACGTGGCCGCCGTCGCCGGCAGCGAAAAACTCACCGCGACCGCGCTCTCGTATGGCGAGGTGACGAGCGTGGCGCGAGACGGTAGCGGCATGAAGCTGGAAGTCGCCGGCGTCGGCCCGGTGAACTACAGCGACGTGCAGCAGATTCTCTAGCCCACAGTCACCAGCCCCACAGGAGCCCCACATGAGCTTTCAGCAAGGATTGAGCGGCCTGAACGCCGCGGCGCGCAGCCTCGAAGTCATCGGCAACAACGTCGCCAACGCCAACACGGTCGGCTTCAAGGGCGCCGAAACCCTGTTCGCGGACGTTTTCGCGAATTCGCTCACCGGTGCCGGCGCGTCCCAGATCGGCATCGGTGTCAAGGTCGCCGAGGTGCGGCAGCAATTCACCCAGGGCAACATCACCGCGTCGAACAATCCGCTGGACATCGCCATCAACGGTGGCGGTTTCTTCCGCCTGAGCGACAACGGCACCATCGCCTACTCGCGCAACGGTCAGTTTCAACTGGACAAGTCCGGGTTCATCGTCAACGCCAACGGCTCCAGGCTCACCGGCTACACCGCCGATGCCAATGGCGTGCTGTCCACCGGCGCGGCCGGCGATCTGTCGATCGACACGACCGCCTTGCCGCCGAGGGTTTCGACTGAGGTGAAGTCGATCGTGAATCTCGACTCGCGCGAGCCCAATCTGGTATCCGCCAGTTTCCTGGTGGGCGATCCGCGCTCGTATACCAGCGCCACCGCGGTGCAGGTGTTCGACACGCTCGGCAACCCGCATACGGTGCAAAGCTTCTACGTCAAGACCGCGGCGGCGAGCTGGGACATGTTCGCCGCGACCGATGGCGTGCAGATCGGTGCCGGTCCGATGGGGACGCTCACTTTCGGCACCGACGGCAAGCTCGCGACCGGCTCGCCGATGACGATCCCGATCAACGTGACGACCGGCGCGACGACCCCGTTCAACGTCAATTTCGATCTCACCGGGACCACCCAGTTCGGCAACGAGTTCGGGGTCACCACGCTCAATCAGGATGGCTACACGTCGGGGCAGCTCTCGGGCTTCAGTGCCGCCGCTGATGGCACGATCGTCGGTCGCTACACCAACGGCAAGTCGGCGACTCTCGGTCAGATCGTGCTGGCCAGCTTCGTGAACCCGAACGGCTTGCAGTCCCTGGGCAACAATGCCTGGGCCGAGACCTCGACCTCCGGTTCGCCGCTGGTCGGGACGCCCAAGAGCGGCGGCTTGGGCGTGCTTCAGTCGTCGGCAACCGAGGAGTCCAATGTCGACCTCACCTCCGAACTGGTCGACATGATCACCGCCCAGCGCTACTACCAGGCCAACGCCCAGACCATCAAGACCGAAGACCAGGTGCTGCAGACGCTGGTCAACCTGCGTTGATGACCCGGCGCCGGCACTGACCCGCCATGGACCGCCTGATCTACACCGCGATGACCGGTGCCAAGCAGATCCTGGAGCAGCAGGCCACGGTGGCGCACAACCTGGCCAACGCCGCGACCACCGGTTTCCGCGCGCAGATCGATTCGTTTCGCGCCGTGCCGATCATCGGCGAGGGGCTTCCGACCCGCGCGTTCGTGGTCGATGCCACCATCGGCACCGATTTTTCGGCGGGGCCGATCCAGCGCACCGGCCGCGATCTCGACGTTGCCGTGAAGACCAGCGGCTTCATCGCCGTGCAACGAGAAGACGGGTCGGAGGCCTACACCCGCAACGGCGCGTTCCGCATTTCCGAGGGCGGATTTCTGCAGACGCAATCGGGCCAGAACGTGCTCGGCGACGGCGGACCGATCTCGATTCCGCCCAACACCACTGTGGGCATCGCCGCCGACGGCACGGTGTCGGGCATCCCGACCGAGGGCAAGGCGAGCGTGGTGAACACGCTGGGCCGGATCAAGCTGGTCAATCCGCCGGCACAAGAGCTGATGCGTGGCGGTGACGGGCTCTTCGATCTACCTGCCGGTGCGCAGGCCGATGCCGATCCCGCCGTGCGGGTGGAGAGCGGGTCGATCGAGAGCAGCAATGTCAACGTGGTGGATGCCATGGTCGACATGATCAGCCTGGCGCGCCAGTTCGAGACCCAGATGAAGCTGTTGCAGAACGCCGAGAGCAATGCGGCCAAAGCCGCGCAGTTCATGTCATTGAACGCCTGACCCGTCACCCATACTGGTTGCATCCGAATATTCCGGGATCGGCTTCGCGCAAGGCAACGCCGGCGGAATCGGAGACGCCCGAATCGTCTCCGATTCCGCCCAAGCGGTGCCGCCGGCGCCGGTCCGGTAGCTGCTCCCGTTGCCACGAGGTCACCATGATTCGCTCGCTGTGGATTTCCAAGACCGGACTCGACGCCCAGCAGACGCAGATGGACGTCATCGCCAACAATCTCGCCAACGTGAGCACCGGCGGCTTCAAGCGCCAGCGTGCGGTGTTCGAGGATCTGCTGTACCAGACCATGCGCGAACCCGGCGTGCAGTCGTCGCAGCAGACGCAACTGCCATCGGGCCTGCAGATCGGTACCGGCGTGCGCACCGTCGCCACCGAGCGCATCCACACCCAGGGAAACCTCGAGCAGACCGGCAACAACAAGGATGTGGCGATCCAGGGCGCCGGGATGTTCTCGGTGCTGATGCCCGACGGCACCACGGCCTACACGCGCGACGGGTCGTTTCAGGTCGACAGCCAGGGCCAGTTGGTGACTTCGAGCGGCTTCGTGGTGCAGCCGGCGATCACCATTCCCGCCAATGCGCTGAGCGTGGGCATCGCCCGCGACGGCATCGTCACCATCACCCAACCGGGATCCCCGGCTCAGGTACAGGTGGGGACGCTGCAACTGTCCACCTTCATCAACCCGACCGGATTGCGCAGCATGGGCGAGAACCTCTATTCCGAGACCGCCTCGTCCGGCACGGCCAACACCAATGCGCCCGGCACCAACGGCGCCGGCACGCTGTCGCAGGGCTTCGTCGAGACCTCGAACGTCAATGTGGTCGAGGAACTGGTCAACATGATCCAGACCCAGCGCGCCTACGAGATCAACAGCAAGGCCATCACCACGTCCGATCAGATGCTGCAGCGTCTGACGCAGCTCTGAACATGACGCTCACCCCGAGGCTCACGGTGTTCGCCTCCCCCTCGAAAAGGGGGCCAGCGCCTTCGGGATCGGCCCGGCAGGCGCTGAGCGCTCGCGGAAACCGCATGAATGCCTTCACCGGAATCGCCCTTGCCGTGATCGTCGCCGGCCTCGCCGCGTGCTCGGTCACGCCGACCACCATCGTGCAGGAGCCATTGACCGCGCGGCCCAGGCCGCCGGCCAGTTCGGAGGGAACGCCCGGCGCCATCTTCCAGAACGCCGCGTACCGGCCACTGTTCGAGGATCGGCGCGCGCGCCTGGTAGGCGACATCATCACCATCAGCATCGCCGAGAAGACCAGCGCCGGCAAGCAATCCAACAACTCGGCCAGCAAGACCAACAGCGTCGACGCGAGCGTGCCCAAGCTGTTCGGCGTGGCCGCCAATGCGTTGAGCGGCCTGGGCGCCAGCGCCAAGGCCGCGACCAACTACGAGGACAAGGGGCTGGTCAGCGCCACCAACAATTTCACCGGGACCATCTCGGTGACCGTGGTCGAGGTCTTCTCCAACGGCAACCTGCTGGTGAGCGGGGAGAAGCAGGTGGCCTTCGACAAGGGCGGCGAGTTCGTCCGGTTTTCCGGTGTCGTGACACCGGACGCGATCGCCCCCGGCAATATCGTGTCGTCCACACAGGTGGCCGACGCGCGCGTCGAGTACCGCACCAACAGCCATATCGACCGCGCTGAAGTGTCGAACTGGCTCACGCGCTTCTTCCTGAGCTTCGTGCCGTTGTGATGACCCGATACCTGACTGGAACCAAGCGCGTGACCCGGTTGCTCGCAGTGGTGTTGGCCGCGCTGGCCAGCCTCGCGATACCGTCGCCGGCCGCTGCCGCCCGCATCATCGATCTCGCCAATCTTCAAGGCGTGCGCCAGAACCAGCTGATCGGCTATGGCCTGGTGGTCGGTCTCGACGGCAGCGGGGACCAGACGACGCAGACGCCGTTCACGGTGCAAGGCGTCCTCAGCATGCTTCGCGGGCTGGGCGTCAACTTGCCGCAGGGCACCAGCCTGCAGTTGAAAAATGTCGCCGCGGTCATTGTGACGGCGAACCTGCCGCCGTTCGCTCAGCCGGGACAGACCATCGATGTGACCGTGTCCTCGCTCGGCAACGCCAAGAGCCTGCGCGGTGGCACCCTGGTGCTGACGCCGCTCAAGGGTGCCGACAACCAGATCTATGCGATGAGCCAGGGCAATGTGCTGGTCGGCGGCGTGGGCGCCGCCGCCAACGGCAGCAAAGTCCAGGTCAATCACCTGAGCGTGGGCCTGATCACCGGCGGCGCCACGGTCGAACGATCGGTGCCGACGCAGCTGGCGCCGAACGACATGATCAACGTGGAACTACACACGGCCGACTTCATGACCGCGAGCCGGGTCGCCAATGTGATCAACCTGACTTTCGGCACGGAAACGGCAATGGCGGTCAACGCCGCGGTCATCCGCGTGCGCACACCGCCGTCGAGCGCCGATCGGGTGGCGTTCATCGGCGAAATGATGAGCCTGAACGTCGAGCGGGCGCCGAGTGCGGCCAAGGTCATCCTCAACGCTCGCACCGGGTCGGTGGTGATGAACCAGGCGGTGACGCTCGAAGAGTGCGCGGTCTCGCACGGCAACCTGTCGGTGACGATCACCACCACGCCGGTGATCAGCCAGCCCGGCGCGCTGTCCGGCGGCCAGACGGTGCAGGCGCAGCGGTCTCAGATCGAGATCAGCAAGGAGCCCGGCCGCGTGGTGGTGCTCAACACCGGGGTCTCGCTCGCCGACGTGGTGAAGGCGCTCAACGCGCTTGGCGCCACGCCCCAGGATCTGCTCGCCATCCTCCAGGCGATGAAAGCCGCCGGTGCGTTGCGGGCGGAACTCGAAATCATCTGAGATGACGCCCACCCCCAGGCTACGCTGCGCTACGCCAACCCCCTCGAAGGGGGCGCAGCGTCCTCGGGGGACCCTGTGGGGAGTTGACGCCCACCCTCAGGCTGCGCTGCGCTACGCCTTCCCCCTCCAGGGGGCGCAGCGTCCTCGGGGGGCCCTGTGGGCGCTGCCCCTCCGTTTTTCCGCCTTGCTCCGAGCATCATGATCCGTTCCACCAACGACCTGTCGGACAAGTTCGCGCTCGATGTCACCAGCGTCGACGCGCTGCGGCAGTCGGCCCGCCAGAACTCGCCCGAGGCACTGAAGGGTGCCGCCCAGCAGTTCGAGGCGCTGTTCATGAACATGATGCTGAAGAGTATGCGCGAGGCGACCCCGCAGGACGGCATGTTCGACAGCGAACAGACCCGCACTTTCACCTCGATGCTCGATCAGCAACTCTCGCAGAGCCTGTCGACCAAAGGCCTGGGGTTGGCTGACGTGCTGGTGCGGCAGCTCTCGCCGAAGGTGCGTGAACAGGCCGCGGCGCGCGCCGACGCCGTCGATGCCGGCGCCGCATCGTCGATCAACGACGCCGGCCAGGTCAGACCGACCCGGCCCAAGCATGTGCGCGATTTCCATGCGGCCGTCGCCAGCCACGCGGAAGAGGCGAGTCGCGCCACCGGCATCCCGGCCAAGTTCCTGATCGGGCAGGCGGCGCTGGAAAGCGGATGGGGCCGCCACGAGATCGTCGCGGCCGACGGCAGCCGCAGTCACAACATGTTCGGCATCAAGGCGAGCGGCGGCTGGAACGGCAAGGTGGTGGAGGCCATGACCACCGAGTACGTCAACGGTGTCCCGCAACGTCGCCTGGAAAAATTCCGCGCCTATGATTCCTACGCCGACTCTTTCACCGACTATGCATCGATGCTGCGCAACAACCCGCGCTACGAGCGGGTGCTGGCGACCGCTCAGGACGCCGGTTCGTTCGCCCAGGGCCTGCAGCGGGCCGGCTATGCCACCGATCCGCACTACGCCGACAAGCTGTCGCGGATCATCCGTACCACGACGGTGTGACGCCACCGCCGTGGCGACCTTGCCTCAAGATTCGCGCTGACACGCCGAAAGCCCGGTCATGGCATCGAACATCCTGAGCATCGGCCAGAGCGCGCTCAACGCGGCGCAAATCGGCATCGCCACCGCCGGACACAACATCGCCAACGCCTCCACTGCCGGCTACAGCCGGCAGCTGGTGGTGCAAGCCGCCGCACCGGGGCAGGATTTCGGCTACGGCTTTGTCGGCCGTGGCACCGATATCGTCCAGGTGCGCCGCATCTACAGCGACGTCCTCGGCGGCCAGGTGCGCGCGGCGCAGTCCGCCAAGAGCGGGCTCGAGACCTACTACAGCCAGATCCGGCAGATCGACAACCTGTTGTCGAATCCTGACGCTGGTCTCTCGCCCGCGCTGCAGGAATTCTTCTCCAGCGTCCAGCAGGTGTCCGCCAACCCGACCTCCACCGCCGCGCGGCAGTTGCTGATCACGTCCGCCGAATCGCTGGAGTCACGGTTCAAGGGCCTGGATACGCGGATACAGCAGATACGCACCGGTCTCGATCCGCAGATCGCCGGCAGCATCGACGCCATCGACATCGCGGCCCGGCAACTGGCGGATCTGAACGACGCGATCGGCAAGGCGCTGGCGCGGTCGAACAACGCACCGCCCAACGATCTCTACGACCAGCGCGATCAGTTGCTTGCCGATCTGAGCAAGGAGATACACACCACGGTGGTGAAGCAGGACGGCGGACAGTACAACGTCTTCGTCGGCAACGGCCTGCCGCTGGTGGTTGGCAACCAGACCTTCCCGCTCGGCACCACTGCCTCGAGCACCGACCCGAACCGGATCGAGCCGGCCTACCTCACCAGTGGCGGCGCGGTGCCGCTGTCGGCGCGCAGCGTGGCCGGCGGCAAGCTCGGCGGTCTTCTCGAATTCCGCGATCAGACGCTGGATTCGGCCCAGAACGCGCTAGGCCGGGTGGCGGTGGCGCTGGCCCGCTCGTTCAATGACCAGCACGCCCTCGGGGTCGATCTGAAGGGCAATCGCGGCGGCAACCTGTTCCGCGAGGCCGGGGCGGTGGCGTCGGCGGCCGCCAGCAACACCGGAAGCGGGGTCATCGCCGCCAGCATCATCGACGTGAAGGCGCTGGTGACCAGCGACTACCAGGTGCGCTACGACGGCACCAATTTCGCGATCACGCGCTTGTCGGACGGCAGCACGCAGAGCTTCGCGACCCTGCCGCAGACCATCGACGGCGTCGCGATCGCGCTCGCATCCGGGTCGCCGAACGCGGGCGACGAGTTCCGCGTCCAGCCGACGATCCGGGGTGCGGCCGATTTCGGCGTGCTTCTGACCGATACCAATGCCATCGCCGCGGGGGCGCCAGTGCGCAGCGGCAACGCGGCGGCCAACGTCGGCGGCGCGCGGATCGCGGGCGGGACCGTCGACGCCAGCTACTATGCCGCGCCGCTCGCGGCGCCGCTGACCCTGACTTTCGACAGCAGCACGTCGACGCTCAGCGGCTTTCCGGGAGGCTCGGCGGTGACGGTGGAAAGCGGTGGCGTATCCACCACGTTTCCGCCCGGTTCCCCGGTGGCCTACACCACCGGCGCCAGCATCCGCTTCGACGGGATCGCGCTGTCGATCACCGGAACCCCGGCCAACGGCGACACCTTCACGCTGGCACCGAACACCAGCGGTAGCGGCGACAACCGCAATGCGCTCGCGCTGAGTCTGCTGCAGACGACCGGGACCATGGGCGGTGGCACCGACACCTACCAGGGCGCCTACGGTCAACTGGTGAGCCTGATCGGCGGCAAGACCCACGAACTGGAAGTGACCAGCGCGGCCCAGACTGCGCTGCTGACCGACAGCGAGCGCAGCGTGCAGACCGAGTCCGGCGTCAATCTCGACGAGGAAGCGGCCAATCTGCTGCGCTACCAGCAGGCGTATCAGGCGGCCGGACGGGTCATGCAGGTCGCCAGCACCCTGTTCGATACCCTCCTCAAGCTCGGATAAGGCCTCGGCACCATGCGGATCAGCACCACTACACTGTTCGAAACCGGTTCGACCCGCATCAGCGAACTGCAGGCCTCGATGGCCAAGACCCAGCAGCAGTTGTCGACCGGCCGTCGCATGCAGACCGCGGCGGACGATCCGGTCGCGGCGGCGGCGGCACTGGACGTGACCCAGAGCCGGGCCGTGAATGCCCAGTACTCGGCGAATCGCGGGGTCGCTCGCGACTCGCTCGCCGTGACCGAATCGACGATCGCGAGCGTGAGCGAGCTGGTGCAGGATGCACGTGCGCTGGCGGTCCAGGCCGGCAATGGTACCTACTCCGACCAGCAGCGATTCTCGATCGCTGCCGAGTTGCGCGGCCAGCTCGACCAGATGATCGGACTGGCCAATGCTCGCGACGGTGCCGGCAAGTATCTGTTCGCCGGCTTTCAGGTCGACTCGGCGCCGTTCGTCAAGACCGCCGGCGTCGTGCAGTACAACGGCGACCAGGGTCGCCGATCCCTGCAGGTCGGTTCCGGCCGGGACATGCCGGTTGGCGAGAATGGTCAGGACCTCTTCATGTCCGGGGGGCAGGACCTGTTCCGGACAATGGGCGATCTGGCCACGGTGCTGGAGACGCCGGTGACCACGCCGGCGGACAAGGTTGCGTTGCGGGCCGGACTCGATACCGCCCTCGCGCGGTTCGACAGCGGGCTCGACAACGTGGTCACCCTGCGGGCGACCGTGGGCGCGAGGATGAAGGAACTCGACAACCTCGACACCTACGGCCAAGACCTCGACGTGCAGTACGCCACCTCGCTCAGCAAACTGCAGGATATCGACTACGCCAAGGTAATCTCGGAGCTGTCACAGCAGCAGACCACGCTCGAAGCGGCGCAGAAATCCTACGTCAAGATCACCGGACTTTCGCTCTTCAACTACCTCTCGTAGGGGAACGGAAGGGACTCGAGAAGCGAAGGTGCCCCGTCCACAGGGTCCCCCGAGGAACGGGGTGCCCCCTCGAGGGGGCAGGCGGAGCGCAGCGCAGCCTGGGGGTGGACGTCACCTCGGCGCAGCGCAGCCTGGGGGTGGACCTCCTGTCGCCGATGCGCGGCCGGGCGTTGCGTCGTTCACTCCTCTTCCTCTTCTTCCTCTTCCTTGTCGCCTTCCTCGTCGTCGATCGCCTCGAGTTCCGAGTCGATCATGTCGCGGATCTCCATCAGGAGATTACGCAGCAATTCATTCTGCTCCTTGAGTTCCAGCTTGGTCATCGACAGCTCCCTTGGGGTCGGTGGTGAGAAGGTTGTGTTCAAACCACAGATGCCGCAGCCTGCGCGGCGACATCCGAAGACATGAAATTATAGCCAGCCTTTCCGGACGCCCGCGCACCGACCCGCCAACCCGAATGGGGCCATCCGGCGGGATGAGTATCGGACCCGGCAAGAGCCGCTCGGGCGCGAGGGCGCTGGCCTTCAGCCAGGCGCCCTTCACGGCATCGGCGCGCTGCATCGCGAGTTGCCGCAGATCGTCGGCGCCAACCACGATGTTGGTCAGCATCAGCTTTTCCATCTTGTTCACAGGCAGGAACTTTTCCAGACTGGTCACGTTGCGGGGTTTCGGAAACTTCTCCTGGGAGTAGGCTTTGGCCAGATACTTCTGGTAGTTCTTGCCGGGTTCGACCGTGACGCCGCCGAGCGAATCCGGCGCCTGCCCCGCCTTCGCCAGATCTTCGAGATTCTGGGCCTTGACCTTGCGATCGAAGGCGTCGGCGCGTAGCGCTTCGCGATCATTCTCCGCGTCGGCATGGCCGACGATCTCCAGTTTCAGCGCCTTGGTGAGCGCCCCGAGCTTCTTGTCGTTCTCGGTATCGAAGGCAGCCGAACCGGGCGCGAAGTCGAGATAGGACAACGCGGCGCCACCGCCACCGCCGGACAGCGAACCGATGAGCGCGAACGGCACGGTCACCGCCTGCCACCGGCAAGGGTTGCGTCGCCGAGACGCAGAAAGGGCTCGCGCTGATCGCGCCGGCGCAGCTTCAGGTCTTTCAGCACGAACGAAAGATCATGGGCAGTGACCTGCGGCGCACCCGGCGTGTCGACGAAGTCGATGCTGCCGCCGGTCAGCTCGATGTTGTTGATCGAGAAGCGGGCGGGCTCGACGGGTCTGGTCTCGGGCGCCGCCGTGGCTTGGCCGGCGAACTCGTCGACAAGGTCGGAAAGGTTGTGGCGTTTGCTGTACGAGGCGTACCCCGTGCACGCGTCGGATCGACCAGACGGATCTCGCGCAACACCGGCGCCCGGCGGTAGATCGACTCGGCTTCGAGATCGATCCGCAGTTGGTCGAAGCCGACGAATGGTGTGGTGCCATCGCGCTCGCGGATGAGCAAATCGTTGATCTCGACCGTGAGCAGGAACGGCGACTACTTCTTCAGCATCGGTTGCAGCTTCGACATCACGGTGGCGGCGTCGGGCTCGATCGCGGTGGCGAAGCTGTAAACCGTCTTGCCGTCGGGGGCGATCAGATACTTGTGGAAATTCCACTTCGGGTTTTCCTGGGTGATCACGGCCAGTTGCCGATAGAACGGATTGGCGGCGTCGCCCGCCACCGATGTCTTCTCGACCATCGGGAACTGCACGCCATAGGTCATGCGACAGAAGTCGCCGACCTCCTTGTTGCTGGTCAGCTCCTGGCGGAAATCGTTGGACGGGAAACCAAGGACCACCAGGCCGCGATCCTTGTATTGCTTGTACATGCCCTCGAGTTTCTCGAACTGGTAGGTGTAGCCGCATTTGCTGGCGGTATTGACCACCAGGATAGGCCGGCCTTCGAACTGGCACAGGTCCATCGGCCGGCCTTCGAGCGAATTGAGCTTGAAGTCGAGCAGCGCCGGGCAGGCGGCGAAGCTGGACATCGGAACGGCGGCGACGACAATCGCTGCGAAAGCGACGCGGGCGAAACGGGTCATGAACGTGTCCGGAAATGGCGGCAGACCTCACGGGCTGCCTGACACCGGTTCGGAGACTGCGGCTGGTCGAAAGTTCCAGGCCCGAGCGAGCCGGGGCTGCCTCGGGTAACATTTCAACCGGCGGGGGAATATCCTGCGCCGATCCCGTCCACCCTCCTGCAAGGAAGCGTCATGACCAGACTGCCGATCGCTCTCGCCCTTTTCGCTCTGTTCGCCGCCGGTCCCGCCGCCGCCGCGCCGCAGCAGGAGAAGATGAAGACCTGCAACGCCGACGCCAAGACCAAGGCGCTGGCCGGCGATGCCCGCAAGGCGTTCATGAAGGAGTGCCTGTCGGCCGCCGCCCCTGCTGCTGCTGCTACCGCCGCGGCACCCACCAAGACCCCGCAGCAGGAGAAGATGAAGACCTGCAACGCCGCCGCCAAGACCCAGGCCCTGGCCGGCGACGCCCGCAAGAAGTTCATGAAGGAGTGCCTGTCGGCAAAATAACGCCCACCCCCAGCCTGCGCTGCGCTCCGGCTTCTCCCTCGAAGGGGGCGCAGCATTCCTCGGGGGAGGGTTGCCCACCCCCAGCCTGCGCTGCGCTCCGGCTTCCCCCTCAAAAGGGGGCGCAACGTCCTCGGGGGGGCCCTGTGGGCGTTGCCCCTTCGCTTGCGAGTGCCCTTCGTTCCGGATCCCCTGGAGGCTGTGTCGTTGAACGGCACAGGGATACCGATTTTTCATGCGTGACGCCATGATCGATCTGGTCATCGATGGCACCCGGGCGCTCGCTCCGCGCATCGCGGAGTTCACGCTGCGTGCCAGCAGCGGTGGGTTGCTGCCGACCTTCTCGGCCGGCGCGCATGTCGAGGTCGAGACCGCCGCTGGCTGGCGCGCCTATTCACTGCTCGACGTCCCGCTCAGCCCCTGGATGTACCGTATCGCGGTGGAGCTGCAGGAAGAGGGCACCGGCGGATCCATCTGGATGCATCGCCGGTCGGTCGGCGAGCGGCTGGTGGCGCGGGAGCCGCGCAGCGATTTTCAGCTGCCCGACCGTACCGGTGCCTGCCTGCTGATTGCCGGCGGCATCGGCATCGCGCCCATCCTGTGCATGGCGAGGGTGCTGGCGCGGTATGGTGATCGCTTCGATCTGCACTACGTCGGTGTCGATTCCGCGAGCATGGCCTATCGCAGCGAAGTTCAGGCGCTCGGGGGCCACGTGTCGATCGACGGCGGCGATCCGGGCCGCGGCATGGCGCTCGACACCTTGCTGGCCGACCCCACTCCCGACCGGCGTTTGCTCGCCTGCGGACCGGCCCAGTTGATCGACATCGTCCTGGGAACGGCGAGCCGCATGGGGTGGCGCCCGCGCAACGTGCAGCATCAATCGTTCGCCAGTGTCCATGCCATCGACGTCCCGCCGGCCGCGGGACGATCCGTATGATCCACTCACAGCCCGGCGCCAGGGTGGCCGGCACGGCCGGCCGCCCATCGGCCACATCAACCGAGGTATCTCCATGACAGCACCGTCGACTTTCTCGGTCAGCCACGAGGATTCCAGCCCCTTCGCCGATGACGGGTTGCGGCCGTTTTTTCAGTATCGCGATCTCGGCATCCGCGATGCCACGAACGGCAGGGTGCTCGCGCATGTGATCCGCGCCAAGCCCGGGATGACCGCGCAGCCCGAGCGCCACTGGCACGAGGTGGAGTTCCAGCTCGTCTACGTGCTCAAGGGCTGGATCGCCTTCGACTACGAGGGTGTCGGCGAAGTCACGCTGCGAGCCGGCTCCTGCGTGCACCAGAAGCCCGGCATCCGCCACACCGAACTCGGTCATTCCGACGATCTGGAATTGATCGAGATCGTCGCCCCCGCGGCATTCAGGACGGTGGTCGAGTAGCCGGCCGTTGCCGCCGGTCCCGACCAAACCCGCTCACCTTGATCGACCACATCTCTAGCAGCCTGGGGGAGGACTTAATCACATGACCACCGCGATTCGCGCCTGCATCTTCGACGCCTACGGCACGCTGCTCGACGTCCACTCCGCGGTCGGCCGTCACGCGTCGCGGATCGGCGACATTGCCCCGGTTTTTTCCCAGACGTGGCGCACCAAGCAGCTCGAGTACTCGTGGGTCGGATCGCTCATGCACCGCTATCGCGACTTCTGGACGCTCACCTGCGATGCGCTCGATTTCGCGATGGAGCAGCACGGCATCGTCGACGCCGCCTTGCGCGCCGACCTGCTCGATGCCTATCGCCGTCTCGACGCGTATCCCGAAGTGCGCCCGCTGCTGCTGGCGCTCGAGGCCGCGGGCGTGCGCACCGCGATCCTGTCGAATGGATCGCCGGCCATGCTCGACAGCGCGATCGTCGCTGCCGGCATTGCCGATTTGCTCGATGCCACCGTTTCGGTCGATGAGATCGGCATCTACAAACCCGACCCGCGGGTGTACGACCTCGCGCTGCGTCGTCTCGGTGTCACCACGGCGGAAGTGACTTTCCAGTCATCGAACGCCTGGGACGTGGCCGGCGCCGCCGCCTTCGGCCTGCGCACCTTCTGGATCAATCGCACCCGCCAGCCGCGCGAATATCTCGCCGCGACCGACCTCGACATGCTGAACGACCTGACGCCGCTGCCGGCACGCCTTGGCCTGGCCGGCGGCTGACCGGCGCTATCGCGCCGGTTCTTCGGCGGGCGGCGGCACGGGCGCAGGCTTAGCCGACGCAGGCGGTGGCGCGGATTTTCGCGCGTAGGCGTCGATCACCGGCTGCACCAGAGGGCGCTTGGCGCGCACCCCATTTTCGATCTCGGCCATGATGCCGTCGATGTAGGTGACGATGCCGCCCACCACCTTGCCGGCGAGGATCTTCGCGTACTTCACACCGGGGCAGTAAGGGCTCTGCGGGCTGCAGGCCACGAAGCGGAACGCCTCCGGATTGCGGGTCGAGAAGTCGATCTGGTTGTCCTTCTTCGGGATCTTCGGCTGCATGATGTTCTGCAGCTCCTTCTGCTCTCTCTCCGCGCCCTTGAGGTCGTACTTGAAGCGCTCCGAGTAGGTGTACGTGAACAATACGGTTTCGCTCAGGAACCAGTCCATCATCGACAGCTGTTCGCGGCCGGCGTCGGACTCGAAGTGGTTCGCGACCACGTCGGCTTCCTCGCCGTCCATGTTGCTTGCGGTGATCTCGGACCAGATGTTGCGCACCTGGAATCCGCCGCCGAAGCGCTTGCGAATGATGTCGTCGGTGCCGGTCAGGAGGGTCGCCTCGGCGGCATCCCATTCGGGGACGCCTTCTTTCCAGGTCTTGTCGAGTCCCGCCTCGCGGCCCCAGGCCGTCAGCAGATTGCGCGCGGTGCGGATGCCCGCCTGCTTGAGCACCAGGTTGCCGGTGCCGACGATCATCGACAGGTCGTGCACGCCGGCCACGCGGCTCACAGCCGCCTTGCGGTTGCCTTCGTCCTCGGACTCGGGTTCGCCAGCGCGCGCGGCGTGGGTGCCCAAGAAGAGCAGCGCGCCGACGGCGAGCCCGGCGCGGGCGAAGCGACACAACGACATGCAGACCCCGAAAACGGCAGATGGATACCCGAGTGTACGGGAAGGGGGAAAGCGACCTTAGTGCCGGGTGAAGAACATCAGGTGCTGCCACGGCAACGCGTCGACGGTGCGCTGCCAGCGCAGACCGGCCGAGGCCATCTCCCGGATGGCCTGCGCCTGCGTCATCTTGTGCAGCGGCTTGATCGGCACCGCTGGGTCTTCGGCGCGATACTCGACCAGCGCCACCCGGCCGCCCGGCTTCAGCGCCCTCGCCACGGCGCGCAACATTTCGCACGGCTGCGAGAACTCGTGATACACATCGACCATCAGGATCAGGTCGGCGCTCGCGTCCGGCAGTGACGGGTTGTCGGGACGACCCTGGACCGGCTCGACGTTGGCGATGCCGGCGGTTTTGATACGGCTGCGGATCATCTCCAGCATCTCGGGCTGCACGTCCACGGCCAGCACTCTGCCGTTGCCGATCAGCGGCGCGATCCGGAAACTGAAGTAGCCGGTGCCAGCGCCGATGTCGGCGACGGTATCGCCAGCTTTCAGCCCGAGCTCACGGATCAGGATCGACGGCTTCTCTTCGGCCTCGCGCTCGGGACGTTCGAGCCACGCCGCGCCCAGGTGGCCCATGACCGAGGCAATCTCGCGGCCGAGGAAGAAACGGCCACTGCCGTCACGGGTCTGCGGCGGGCGACTTTCGTAGCCAGGGCATTCGGCCGGGGCAGCCCAACCCGGCAGCGCCAGCACCAGCACCGACGCGCTGGCTGCCACCGCCAACCAATGCCACGCGCGATCCATGAACCTTCCGCGCGGCGCCACGCGCGCTGCGTGACTCGCGGAGGCTGGTGCTACTGCTCGGTGGTCTTGCGAATTTCCTTGGTGTCGCTCCATTCCTCGATGCCGGTCTGGATGTTGGTGAGGCTCAGGAACAACTGGTAATAGACGTCCTTCACCTTCTTGGTTTCCTTGACGATCGAGGTGATCTCGCCGGTGACGCGGAAGCCGGCACCGATCATTTCGCCCATCTGCGCCGACTTCTCTTTCTTGTAGTACTCGCTGTCCTGGCGCTGCAATTCGCCGGTCTGCTTTTTCATGTCGGCTTCGTCGACGGCAAAGCGCACCCGGCGGCTTTTCTGCAACGTTGCCCGCATGCGGTTGGTGATGGCGCGGGTGTCGATGTATTCGCTGGTCTTGTTCTTGACTTCCTGGATGGTGACGATGGGCAGGTTGCCCCCGGCAATGGCCGGTGCCTCGGTGAGCATCGATTGCGACATCTGCTCGGAAAGCATCTGCAGGTCGGTCGAGCCGAAGGTATTGGTGACGGTCTCGACCTTGCCGGCATCGCCGTAGCGGGTCTTGGGGCCGGCGCAGCCGGCAACGAGGGCGATCGAGACTACTGCCGCGATCACCAGGGCACGGCGTGAGATGGGGGTGGGTTTCATCCGCTGACTCCGTTGGGTGTTGGTCATGGCTATCATTCCTGGCCCATCAGGATGAAGCGGAAATCGCGCGCCTTGGAATTGGGGGCGACCGTGGTGACGGTCTGGCGTGAGTTGCCGTACATCAGCAGCGGCTTCCAGGACTCTTCGTCGGCGGCACGCATGCCCTCGGCGTCCATCCAGCGAAACTTGTACTGAAGCCGCTCGACATCGCTTTCGTCGTTGTAGAGCACCACGTCGATCTTGAGCAGGTCGCCGGTGGTGGTGCAGCGGATCTCTTCGAGTTCGATATCGGGGTTCTTGCCGCCTTCCTTGGCGGATTTGACCTTGACCAGGTCTTTCATGTCGCCGATCTTGCTGTCGCCCACCGGGCAGCCGAAAGCGAAGCCGGGTTTCTCGAAGCCTTTCTTGGTGCCGCAGCCGGTCATGGCCACAGCCATGCACAGGGTCGCGATCAGGGTTGCCGCCTTCATTGCGCCATCCTCCGTTCAGTTTGAGACTGCAAGGGTAAATCAAAGTTGGTGACCACCACGACCGGGTCGTTGCCATTGTCGCGGTCGGCCGATTGCGCCTTGCCGATCGGCACGCTGCCGCCCGGGGTGCCCACCGGTGAAACGAACGAGCGCCCGCCGGCGAGCCGCACGCTGACCAACGCGTGAGGCCCGGTGAGGTTCACATCGAAGCGCGCGGTGCCGCCGCCGTTGGCGATCTCGACGCTGTGCTGTCCACGCGACAATCGGCCGCGCGCCACCGTGACCTGCGCCGGCAGCGAGCGCCAGCCGCGTTCGTCGGCCGACTCGGTGACCGCACCGCCGATCTGCAGGGCCAGCAAGCCTAGCGCCATGCCCAGAGTGTCTTCGCCCTTGCGTCGCTGCTGCTCCATTTGCCGCTGGATCTGGTATTGCGCCACCGCCCTGGAGGCGACCCGCGCGAAGCCGCGCAGCATCAGCCCCGGCATCTCGTCCTTGAGCGAGCGCCGCGCCATGGTGTCGAGGTCGAGGATGTGCGCGGTGCGCAGGTCGAGCGAGTGGTCGATGCCGACCCGGGGCGCGTCGTAAGGCGCGCGCGGTGGCAGCACCGGAAACGACACCGAGATCAGGATCCACTCGCCGTTGGGGCCGACCGGAATGGGCAGGTTGAACCCCTGGTTGATGCGCCCGGAAATCTGGCCGGTGTCGATGACGAACAGCGTGTCGCACTTGCCGTCGTCCGGCGCGGCCACGCGATCATCCAGGCCCCCCAACGAATCTTCCAGCATCGATTGGCCCGGACGCAGCTCGATCGCCGTGCGGTAGCCGGGGGCGGCGAGACTGGGTTCACCCAGCGCCTCGTAGACGAATCCGGCGAGATAGTGCGAAAGCGCGTTCTGGTAGCTGTTCTTCAGCGCCGCCACCTCCGGGCTGTCGATGGTCTGGACCGGATAGCCGTTGATCTCCTTGAAGTTCTGCTTCGCGCCGCGTTTGCGCGCCTCGTCGGTGATCGCGACATACTCTTTGGCGCGCACCTCACCGATGAAGGCCTCGCGTTCGTGGGTGCGCTTGATCTCGACCCGGGCGTTGTCGAAGTCGCCGCCAGCCAGATGGTCCATGGCCAGCCGCGTGGTGACCATGACCTTCTCGAAATCCTCGCCTTCGTAGACGCGCAGCTTGTCGTTGATCAGGTAGCTGGCGAACGAACCGCCGACCTTGGAGGCGTTCAGGCGCGATGCCTGCTCCCAGGCCAGGACCTGTTTGTCGGCATCGCGGAAGGCTGCCGAACTGGCGGGAAACTCATTGGCGAGACGCCGCAGTTCGCCCAGCTCCATGTAGTAGAGCAGGTCTTTCCTGTCGCCCTTGTTGTTTTTTTCGAGCAGGGTGATCGCGCCCGGCAGGTTGCCGGCCGAAACCTGCGCCAGGGTGGCGTCCATTTCTTCGCGGTAGCCGCGAAACGCCGCGCAACCCGACGTGGCGAGCACGCAGAGCGCGAGTAGGGTACCGCAGACGAAACGTGGCCAGATCGGGAAGCGAAGGGACATGAAGGTGCGATTGATCAGTGGCGCCATGACGTCGGGACGACACACGCCCGCTGCGCGAAATTCTGGCATGAATGCAGGCGCGGCGTCATCCTCACCGCACGGGATCGCAGCATCGATCGGTCAATGGCAGTCGAGTTTGTCGGCCAGGTCGCCGAAATCGTCGCAGTTGAAGTCGAAGGTGGGTTCGTCGGTCAGATCTCCCGCTTTGCCGCGACCGTACTCCAGCGGCCGGCGGATGAACGCGGTGCGCAACCCCGCCCGTTTCGCGGCGCGCAGGTCATCCTTGTGGGCGGCGACCATGAGCGTTTCGCGTGGCTTCGCATCGAGCATCGCGGCAGCACCTCGGTACACCTCGAGGTCGGGCTTGTAGTGGCGGAACATCTCGGCGGACAGGATCACATCCCAGGGCAGCCTGGCGTTGCGCGCCATGTCGGAGAGCAGCGACACGTTGCCATTGGAGAGCGTGGCGATGGTGAAGCGTTTTTTCAGCCGCCGCAGGCCGCGCACCGCATCGGGCCAGGGACGCAGGCGATGCCAGGCTAAGTTGAATCGTTCCTTGTCGGCCTTGGTCAGGCCGCGGATCCCGAACGATTTCAGGATGTCCTCGAGAATCATCCGGTGCAGCGCATCGATGCGCGTCCAGGGCAACTCGCCGCTGCGAACGCGCTGCATGGCCGGCTGGTAGCCGTCGCGCCAGGCGTCGGCGAAGGCGGCCCAGTCGACGTCGAGGCCACGCTCCAGACCCAGCGCGCGACCCTCGCGGATCAGGCTGCCACGCCAGTCGGCCACGGTACCGAACACGTCGAAAACCAGAGCTTTGATGTTGAGTTGTTCGGTCATTGACGGCGCTTTCGCTAGTGGTGATTGGTGTCCCGCGGGTCGCTTTACGGCGCGGTGCCGTTGGCAGGCGACGCTACCGGTATTGTGCAGCAGCCGCTACGCCGCCACGGTGGCCATCGAACCGTCGGCCAGTTCATCCCCTTCGAACCACCGGTAGAGCGTGGGAACCACAAGCAGGGTGAGCAACGTGCAACTGATCAGGCCGCCGATGACGACGATGGCCAGGGGCCGTTGCACCTCGGCACCGGGGCCGGTCGCGAACAGGAACGGGATGAGCCCCAGCATCGCCACCGTCGCGGTCATGAGCACCGGGCGCAATCGAAGGGTGGCGCCGTGCACGACCGCATCCGTGATGCTGTAGCCGTCGGCCCTGAGCGAACGGATGCACGACACCAGCACCACGCCATTGAGCACGGCGATTCCCCACAGCGCGATGAAACCCACCGACGCCGGCACCGAGAGGTACTCGCCGCTCAAATACAAAGCGACGATGCCGCCGATGGACGCGAACGGCAGCACCGTGATGATGAGTGCGGCGTAGCGCAACGACCGGAACAGCAGGAACAGCAGGAAGAAGATGGCGCCGATGGTGATCGGGACGATCAGCTTCAGGTGCGAGAGCGCTCGTTCCATGTTCTGGAACTGGCCACCCCATTCGATGGTGTAGCCGCCGGGCAGACGCAGCGACTCGCCGATTCGCTGCTGCAATTCGGCGACGAATCCACCGAGATCGCGCCCCGCGACGTTCATGCCGATCACGATCCGGCGGCGACCGGTCTCGCGCGAGATCTGGGCCGGCCCTTCCTGTACCCGGATCGCCGCCAGGTCCTTGATCTGGATGCGGGCATGATTCGGCGCCGTGATGGTGATCTCCCCGATCGAGGTCGGATCGTCGCGAAACTCGCGCGGCAGACGCACCGACGCGCCAAAGCGTCGCTCGCCTTCGAAGATCTCGGTCGCGGTCTTGCCGCCCACCGCCATCTCGATGAAATCGCGCATGTCGGCCACGTTCAGGCCCTGGCGGGAGATTGCCTGACGGTCGACTTCGATCTGGAGATACTGCTGGCCCGCGACCTTCTCGATACGAAAATCCTGCGCCCCTCTGACATGGGTGGCGATGGCGGCGATGCGTTCCGCGATCATGCGCAGTTCGTTCATGTCGGTGCCGAACACCTTGACCGCGACGTCGGACCGGACGCCAGTCACCATTTCGTCGACCCGATCGGAAATCGGTTGCGCCATCACGATCTGCACCCCCGGGATCTCTTCCAGCCGGGCGCGGATCTCGGCCGCGATCGTGTCCTGGGTGGCACCGGCACGCCATTCGCCACGGGGTTTGAGGGTGACGATAGGATCGGCTTCGTTGGGGCCCGCGGGGTCGGCCGGCGATTCTCCCCGGCCCACGCGCGACACCGCGCTGCGAACCCCCGGAACCAGCATCATGCGGCGCATCGCTTCCTGCTCCATGCGGGTCGACTCCTCGAGCGAGATGTTGGGCACGCGCATGATGTTGGGCGATACCGCACCCTCTTTCATTTCGGGGATGAAGGCAGTGCCCAGCAGTGGTACCAGCGCGAGCGACGCGACGAAAGCCACGCCGGTGATGATCACCGTCTTGCGTTCGTTCGACAGTGCCCACCTGAGCATCGGCAGGTAGCCGCGCTTGATCCGGGCGATCAACCAGGTGTCGTGTTCGCCACCGCCCCTGAGCAGGTATAGCGCAAGCGCCGGCGTCAGCGTCAACGACAGCACCAGGGAAATGAACAGCGCGATCGCGATGGTGTAGGCGAGCGGGCCGAACATCTTGCCCTCCATGCCGGACAGCGTCATCAGTGGCAGGAACACCAGGATGATCACGCCGACGCCGAACAGCACCGGTGTAGCGACTTCGACCGCCGATTCGCGGATCAGCGAGAAGCGTGTGGCGCCACCGCTACCGGCGCGACCGAGATAGGAGAAAGCGTTCTCGACCACGACCACCGAGCCATCCACCATCAGACCGATGGCGATTGCGAGGCCGCCGAGCGACATCAGGTTGGCTGACAGCCCGATCTGATTCATCACCGCGAAGGTGAGGAGCGGCGTCAGCACCAGAGTGCTCACCACGATGAGCGACGAACGCACATCGCCCAGAAACAGGAACAGCACCACGACCACCAGCGCGATGCCCTCGAGCAGCACCTTCACCACCGTGGCCAGCGCCGCGTCCACCAGCTCCGACCGGTCGTAGTAGGGAACCAGACGCAGGCCGTCGGGCAGCGACCCGTTGCCGTTCAGTTCGGCGACCCGCGTCTTGACTCGCGACACCACTGCCTTGGCATTGCCGCCGGACAGCATCATCACGACACCGCCAACCGCTTCGGTGACGCCGTTCTTCACCATCGAGCCGACCCGTGGTTCGTAACCGATACGCACCTCGGCGACGTCCCGGATCAGCACCGGTGTGGCGCCCGCTTCCTTGAGCACGATGGCGCGGATGTCGTCCATGTTGCGGATCAGCCCGATGCCGCGCACCAGATACTGGTCCGCGCTCTGCGGCAGGACACCGCCGCCGAAGTTGGCGTTGTTGTCGCGCAGTGCTTCGAACACGGCATTGATGGAGATGTTGAAGTGGTTGAGGCGGTCGGGGTCGACCATCACCTGATACTGCTTGACGTAGCCGCCGGTGGAGTTGATCTCGGCCACGCCGGGGGTCGACCGCAAGTAGGGCCGGACCACCCAGTCCTGGAGGATGCGACGCTGCATCAGTTCGTCCCGCGTTAGCTCGCGGTTGCCGTCGCGTGGTGACTCCAGGGTGTACTGGAAGACCTCGCCCAGCGCCGACGAGACCGGTCCGAGCAGCGGCGTGACACCCTCGGGCATGCGGTCGCGGACTTCGATCAGCCGCTCCATGACGAGTTGGCGAGCGAAGTAGATGTTGGTCTTCTCCGTGAACACCAGCGTGATGAGCGACAGGCCCGGTTTGTTGAGCGATCGCATTTCCTCCAGGCCGGGCAGCCCCGTCATGGCGATCTCGAGCGGCACGGTGACGCTGCGTTCGACCTCCTCGGGGGAGCGTCCGAGGGCCGCGGTCGCGATCTGCACCTGCACGTTGGTGACGTCCGGGAAGGCGTCGACCGACAGCTTGCGCGACGCATCGATGCCGATGCACATCAGGATCAGTGCGATCACGACCACGATGATGCGCTGCCGCAAGGCTGCGCCGATCACGGCTTCCACCAAGTGGACGAACTCCTCTCCGGATCAGCCGCCTGAATGGATTCGCCGCCGCCGGCAGAGGAAGCGGGGCGCGGAAAGCATATGTCACGCGGTGGTGGCGCGGGCTTCGATCCCGGCCACCGAGCGCCGGGATCGTCGCGCGGCTACCGGATCACGACGCCCCAGGGTGCTTCACCGACCGCGATGTCCTTGAGCTTGCGGTTGCCGATGGTGTCGATGACCGATACGGTGCCGTCGCGCCCGTTGGCAACGTAGAGCTTGGTGCCGTCCGGGGTGATCGCCATGTTCCAGGGGCGCTTGCCGACCTCGATGGTGGCGATCACGGTGTTGGTCGCGGTGTCGATGACCGACACCGTGGCGTCCTTGCCATTGGAGACGTACACGCGCTTGCCATCCGGCGCCACCGTCACCCCGTTGGAGAAGGTGCCGGCCTTGATCTCGGCGATCACCGTCTGCTTGACCACGTCGATGGCGAACACCTTGCTGTCGAACTCGCAAGCCACGTAGGCCACGCTGCTGTCCGGCAGGAAACCGATGCCGCGCGGGCGCTTGGCCACCTTCACCGACGCCACCTGCTTGCGCTGGGCAAGATCGACGATGTCGACCTGGTAGGCTTCCTCGGCGCTGACATAAAGCACTTGCCGTCGGGGCTGAACTCCGCGTGTTCGGGGTTCTGGCCCTGGGTCTTCACGCTGTAGACGGGCTTGCCGGTCGTGGTGTCGATGAGCGCGGCGCTGTTGGTCATCTCCACCGCGACGGCGACCCACTTGCCGTCGGCGGAGATGCCCACGCCCTCGGGAGAATCGCCGAGGTCGATCTTGCTGCTCACGGTGCGATTGGCGATGTCGATGACCAGCAGGCCGTTGGATTCGCTGGCGTACAGGGTGCTCCCGTCGAGCGACACCGCCTGGCCGCGCGGCTTGCCGCCGGAATTGATTGTGCCCACCAATACGTCGGTAGCGGTGTCGATGATCGAGATGGTGCCGGATTTTTCGTTGGCCACGTAGGCGAAGGGCGCAGCGGTTGCGGTCGCGGTGACGAGGGTCAGCCCGAGGGCGGCGAACAGGGTGCGTTTCATGGGTGGATCCGAAGTTGGTTGTCAGGTGCGGGCGGTAGCCTCGCGCAAATATAGGGTCGGGTTTTCGAGTATGACATGGGCCAAACGGCCACAGCGCCCGACGGTGCACGGCGCCGGCCGATCGGGAACTCTTCCCTTGCCGCTCCCGGGGGCGTTGGGTATAAACACCGGCTGCCATCGATTCCCGCGAGGCGGGCGGTAGCAAGGAGGGCTTTACCCCATGACCACCGACACCTTGAATGCCTCGCGCCTGGCCGGCAGCCCGGCATCGAACCCGGTCACGCCGCGCGAAGCCTGGGCCGACCTCTGGCTGATCGCCGCCGTCACGGCAGCGACCTTCGTGGTGGGTAGTGCCTTCGAGCTGTCGGAGGCGGTGGCGCGCCTGTTCCACCATTTCGAGGCCTACCAGATCGACGAACTGCCGGTCACGCTGGCCGCGATGCTGGCCGGTCTCACCTGGTATTCGTGGCGGCGGCACCGGCACGCCGGTCGCGAGCTCTCCCTGCGCCTCACCGCACAGGCGCAACTGGAACGCTCTCTCGCCGAGAACCGGCTGCTGGTCCAACGCAACATCCAGGTGCAGGAAGACGAGCGGCGCAACATCGCCCGCGAACTGCACGACGAGATGGGGCAATGGCTGAACGCGCTGAAGCTCGATGCGGTGGCGATCCGCGACACCGCCGCCGCCGACCCGCAGATCCGCACCGCGGCACAATCGGTGATCGACGTGGCCGACCATGTATACGACGTGGTGCGGCAGCTCATGCGGCGGCTGCGCCCGGTGGCGCTGGACGAACTCGGCCTGCAGGCGGCGCTGCAATACCTGCTCGACCAATGGAAGGCCCGCCACAACGGCATCGAGTGCCGCTTCCAGGCCGGCGCGGCGCTCGACGACCTGGGCGAGGCCGCCAACATCACCATCTACCGCTTCGTGCAGGAGTGCCTCACCAACATCACCAAGCACGCCGATGCCCGCCAGGTGACCATCGCGTTGCATCGTGACGCCGGGACGGCACGGTTGACGGTATCGGTGCAGGACGACGGCCGCGGCATCGGCGCCGCGTCGACGTCTTTCGGCATGGGATTGGCCGGCCTGCGCGAAAGAGTCGATGTGCTCGGTGGCGAGTTCCGGGTCGAGGCGTGCGCACCGTCCGGCACCCGCGTCAGCGCGAGTCTGCCCGCATGAGCGTGCTGCCCGCCGCCACCACCGTGCTGCTGGTCGACGACCACTTCGTCGTGCGCGAGGGCTACCGGCGCCTGCTCGAGCGCACCGCCGACATCGTGGTGGTCGCTGAGGCCGCCACCGGCGAGGACGCCTATCGCGGCTTCATCGAGCACACGCCCGACGTGACGATCATGGACATCAACTTGCCCGGCATCGGCGGCATCGAGGCCGCCCGGCGCATCCTGGCCCGGGAGCCATCGGCCAAGGTGCTCATGTTCAGCATGCACGAAGACGTGGTGTTTCCGTCGCGCGCTCTGCAGACCGGCGCGCGCGGCTATGTGACCAAGTCGAGCGCTCCCGAGGTGCTGGTCGAGGCGGTGCGCCTGGTGGCGGCCGGCAAGCTCTACATCAGCCACGACATGGCGCAGGAACTGGCCACGCAGATGCTGCCCGGCCGGCAGAACCCGGTGCAGGCGTTGTCGCCACGCGAGTTCGAGGTGTTTCGCCTGCTCGTCGCCGGCCACGCCGTCGGCGAGATCGCGAAGATCCTGTCGCTTTCCTACAAGACCGTGGCCAATCACCAGTCCAGCATCCGCCAAAAGCTCGATGTCTCGAATACCGCCCAGGTCGTGCGCATGGCGCTGACCCATGGCCTGCTGTCGACCGAAACGGCGGACGACCAGGGCGGGTCCGGCAGCTCGGCTGGCGGCTGAGGCGGCGGGCGAGCTAGCCGAACCTCCTCGATCCCGCGCGGCACCGGGAAGTTTTCCAGCATCCGTCGGGTGGTTTCGCGATGCCCCATATCGCGCTGAGCGGATAAGGTTCGTCTTGCAACAGGTTATGACCCTCTCGATTCAGGCCGGCCTCACCAGTCGGCCTTTTTTTTGCACGGAGTGACGGACCATTCGGGTGCCGTGCAGCCGGGATTGCCGCGCGAATGAGGGTACCCGTGCGGGGTACCCTCTCCATGCTATCTTGCCGACTTGCCCCCATCCTCGAGAGTCGTGCCGCCGTCGTGCGCCTGGAACGCATCCGCATCGAGTTCGACGCCGAGCAGGACCGCCTGCTCATGCGCATCCTCATCGATGGCAGCGCCGAAGTGAGGCTTTGGCTCACGCGCCGCTGCGTGCAGCGGCTCTGGACAGCACTGATGAAGATGGCGGAGATCAAGCCCGACATCCAGCGCCAGGCGAGCCCCGAGGCGCGCAGCGCCATTCTGCATTTCGAGCACGAGAAGGCGTTACGCGAAGTGAAATTCACCAGGCCCGACGAAGACGCGCCCCGGTTCGCCGCGCCCCGGGCTCAACCCCTCGGGCCCGAGCCCCTGCTGGTCACGCGTATCCAGGCGCGCCGGCTGCCCGACGAGCGCACCCAGATCGGCTTCCTGCCCAACGCGGGCGATGGTGCGCACCTCACCCTCAGCGAAAACCTGTTGCACGGCGTGATGCGCCTGGTGCAGCAGGCGGTGGAAAAGGCGGAGTGGAATCTGCCGCTCGAGCTGCCACCCGCCGGGTTGCTGATGACGCCGGACGAGGGCACCGCCAGGACCCTCAATTGAGAGGTGACGCCCACCCCCAGCCTGCGCTGCGCTGCGGCTTCCCCCTCGAGGGGGCGCCCCGTTCCTCGGGGGACCCTGTGGAGAGGCGACGCCCACCCCCAGGCTGCGCTGCGGCTTCCCCCTCGAGGGGGCGCCCCGTTCCTCGGGGGACCCTGTGGAGAGGCGACGCCCACCCCCAGGCTGCGCTGCGCTTCGCCTTCCCCCTCGAGGGGGCGCAGCGTCCTCAGGAGGCCTTCCGGGCGCTGCCCCTTCGCTTCAGGGGTTCCCTTCGTTTAGCATCGTTGCGCTGATGGGCCGATGACCACGATTCGACCGATGACCCGACCGGAGATCGCAATGCGCATACTGCTGATCGTGTGGTTCGTGCTGACGGGATTGATGGGCGTCGGCGTCCGGGCGGCTGACCTCGCAATCGGCGAGCCCGACGCCTCCGCCATCCGCGCCGTCATCGAAGCCCAACTGGCCGCATTCGAACAAGACGACGCCCCCGCCGCCTTCGCGTTCGCGAGCCCCGGCATCCGCCGCTCGTTCGAGACGCCGGAGGGATTCGTCGGCATGGTGCGGCAGCTCTATCCGGTGGTGTACCGCCCGCGGACCGTGCGCTTCCTGCCGCCGCGGCTGGTCGATGACCAACCGATCCAGGTGGTCGAGATGTCCGACCGCGACGGCGCGGTCTGGATGGCGATCTACCGGCTGCAGCAGCAGACCGACGGCACCTGGCTCATCGATGGCTGCGCGCTCATGCCCGGGCGCGATACCGCCACCGACGCCGGTGCCCGAAGCGGTTTCATCGCCCGCATTTGAGGGCGCCGGCCGGCCATCTTCGCGGGCCGGCGACAGGCGTTCGGCCGTCCCGGTTTCGCGCACGTGGCGGGATGCCCCGCGCGTGCTGGAGCACCCGTTTCGAGAATGGGTAGCATATGGTTCCATCGGAATGACGGCGACGGTGCCATGACGCGAAGGGTAGGAACCTTGCCAGCGAAGGCCTTGGTGGTGGTGTCTGCCGGTCTGGTGTTGCTGATTGGGATGCTGTCGGCACTGCCGTTCTCCGATCGCGCGATGTCGGCGGGTTCATCGCGACCGGTTGCCGACTTTTCCCTGCTGGACCAGGACGGTCGCATGCACCAGTTGTCGCGGTATGCCGGCTCCCGTGCAGTGGTCCTGTTCGTCCACGGCGTCGGCTGCAACGTGGCCCGCGACAGCATGCCGGCCCTGAATGCGCTCAGAGACCGTTATACCGTTCCCGAGAGCGATTTCATGATGCCCGCGAGACGCGAGGTTCCGTTGGCCGACAGAAACCTGCTGCAACGGGCATGGCAGCGCTTCGGTTACGTGGCGGACCGGTTTCTCACCCAACGCTGGCTGGATCAGGCCCGGGAGCGCAACGTCGTGTTCCTGATGCTGAACGCCAATCCCCAGGACGACCGCGCCGCCTTGCAGGCCGAAGCACGCGCCCTGGACCTCCGGATTCCGATCCTGAAGGACGATGCGCAGCTCGTGGCCCGCGCGCTCGACATCCGCCGCACCGGCGAAGCCATCGTGATCGACACGCGCACCTGGCAGGTCGCCTATCGCGGCCCGCTGGACGACGGGCTCGGGGCCGGGGCACGCCGTCAGCAAGTCGGGCACCAGTACCTGCGCGACGCGATCGAGGCGGTCATCGACGGCCGGTCCGTGGCTGCGCCACCACAGTCCATCGGTCTCGGCTGCGCCATCACCCGGATGCCGGCGCGCGCGGTTTCGTACGCTCGCGACGTGGCGCCCCTGCTCATCGATAAATGCATTCCCTGTCACACGCCAGGCGGCATCGCCCCGTGGTCCATGGATCGCTACGACACGGTGAAGGGATGGTCGGCGATGATGCGCGAGGTGCTCGCCGACCGGCGCATGCCGCCCTGGCATGCCGACCCTGCGATCGGCGCGTTCCGGAACGATCGTTCTCTCGATCGCGATCAGTTGCGCGTGCTGGTCGACTGGATCGATGCCGGCGCGGCGCGCGGTAACGGGCCCGATCCCCTGGCGGATCGCAAGGCGGCAGCCGTTGCGGAATGGCCGCTGGGCCCGCCCGATATCGTCGTCGAAGCCCCACGCCAGGAGATACCGGCTGCCGGCCTGCTCGACTACCGCTACGCCGATGTGCCCTTGACGATCGACCGCGATGTCTGGGTCAGGGCCGTGCAGTTGAAGCCTGGCAATCCGTCGGTGGTGCACCATGAGTTCGCGTTCGTGAAGTTTCCGCCCGGCTCGACGGCGAAGGAGCCGGCTTTCGGGATGGGGGTCAACGGGTTCTTCGCGGCTTATGCCCCGGGATTCGACGTCGAGCCATTTCCACCCGATAGCGGAATGTTCCTGCCCAAGGGTACGGTGATCCAGTTCCAGCAGCACTACGCCCCCTCGGGACGACCGGCCAGTGACCAGACCCGGCTCGCCCTCTACCTTTACCGGCGGCCGCCGTCCCGCGAACTGGTTGTCCGCAGCGCCGCCAACGTGCGGTTGCGCATCCCGCCGCTCGTTGCCGATTCTCCCGCCGAAGCGCGGTTCATCTTCGATCGCGACGCCGAGCTCCAGGCGCTGTGTCCCCACATGCACCTGCGCGGCTCGCGTATCAGCTTCGAGGCACGATACCCCGACGGGCGACACGAGATGCTGTTGTCCGTGCCCCGGTACGCATTCAACTGGCAGGGCCTCTACGTGTTTCGCCGGCCGAAGCCAATGCCGGCCGGGACCGAGATCGTGGTGCGCGGCGCGTTCGACAATTCGGCGCTCAATCCCTCCAATCCCGACCCGTCGCGGGAGGTGTTCTGGGGCACCAGGACGACCGACGAGATGTTCACGGGCTACCTGCTTTATACCGTTCCGTTGCGGGGTGACTCCGCTGCGTCCGCGAGCGCGGCTCGCCAATGAAGATGACACGCCCACCCCCAGGCTTCGCTGCGCTTCGCCTTCCCCCTCGAGGGGGCACAGCGTTCCTCGGGGAACCCTGCGGACGCTGAGATGAGAAAGCCGCAACTGGACGGTCTGCGCTTCATCCTGTTCCTGGTGGTCTTCGCGATCCATTACACGCGCGATCCGACGAAGTTGTGGTTTCTGAGCTACGCCCTGCCGTGCTTCTTCGTCATGAGCGGGTTCCTCATCACCAAGGTGTTGCTCGCCGGTGAACGCGGCGACCTCGTGACAATGCTCAGGGTCTTCTACCTGCGACGGTTTCTGCGCATCGTTCCGTCCTATTTCCTTGTGTTGGGATTGCTCGCCGCCATGGGAGCGTTGACCCACCCCGGTTACTTCGTGACCTACCTGGTCAACGTCAAGCTCTTCGCCATGAGTCTCGATCCGGATCCGGCCGTGATGATCGCCTGGAAGGCGGGCGGATGGCACCGCGAAAGCTGGCACCTGTGGTCCCTGAGCGTCGAGGAACAGTTCTATATCCTGTGGCCGCTCGCCCTGTACCTCACGCCGGCGCGCCTGCGCACGGCCATGTTGTTCGGTCTGGTGGCACTGAGCATCGCCTCGCGGGTGCTGTTCATACGGTACCTGCCGACGAGTTTCTTCGGCGCGCTGCTGCCGCCATGTATGGAATATTTCGCCTGGGGCTGCCTGTTCGGGTGGTGGGAGACGCGCAAACGGCTCGCCGCCGTGCCGCCGGGCCCGGTCTTCATGGCCTCCGTGGGTGGTGTCGGCCTCGTGGTCGTGGCGCAGTATCTGTTCGGGCCATGGGGCTTCCTGCAATTCGTCACGACCCACTACCAGACGCCGATGGCCATCGCGTTAGGCGGCCTCATCTGGTCCCTCTGGGCGTTGCCGGGCCGGCATGCGGTCGTCCGGTTCCTGTCGTTCCGTCCGTTCGCCTATTTCGGGGAGATGAGCTACACGTGCTATCTGGTGCACCTCCTGGCCCGGGACCTTTTTCTGGCTACCGGCATCGACCTGCCTTTCTCGGCGTACGTCGACGGCGTGATCGGCGCATTCGTGCTGACACTCCTCATGGCCATGGCGATCTGGCACCTGTTCGAAAAGCCCATCTACGGCTTGCGCCGCCACCTGCCGTACGACCGCCCGAAGGCGACCATCGCGGAGGGGCCCGCCGCATAGGCACGGCTCACGTCCGGGCGGGCGCGGATCCCGACCGACCGAGGCCGATTCAAGGGGCATGGCACGGGTGCCGTAAGGCCACTCATGGCAGCAGTCCTGGACAGTACCAAACGCATCGCCCGATTCGAGGTGATTCGCGCGCTCGGCCGTGGCGGCCAGGGAGCGGTGTGGCTCGCGCACGATCCCGAACTGCGCCGCGACGTCGCCATCAAGACCCTGACCATGGATGGCACCCATGCATCGGTGCAGGCGCTGCTCGACGAAGCCGTGATCGTGAGCCGCCTGGCTCACCCCAATATCGTCACCCTGTACGACGCCGGCCAGGATGGCGGCAGTCCATATCTGGTGTTCGAGTATGTGGGCGGGCAGACCCTGTCGGCGTTGATCCGCGACGGCGGCCGGGTGATGCCGAACCGAGCCGTCGAGATCGCGATCCAGATGCTGCGGGCGCTTCACAGCGCGCACCTCAAGGGCGTCGTGCATCGCGATGTCAAGCCCGCCAACGTGATGATCACCGACGACGGCATCGCGCGGATCATGGATTTCGGCATCGCGGCGCTGATGTCCGACGAGCTCCCCGGCGAGGACGGCTTTCATGGCACACCGGCGTACATGGCGCCCGAGTACGTCGCCGATCGCAGCTTCAGCCCGCGTTCCGATGTGTTCTCGGTCGGCATGGTGCTGTACGAAATGCTCACCGGACACCCGGCCGTGGCTGGCGACAACGTGTTCGAGGTGATGCATCGCCTCGCCAACGTGCCGTTCAAGGCGCCGTCCGAACGGGTATCGGAACTGGACGAGCAGCTCGACGCGATCGTCATGCGCGCGCTGGCCAAGAAGCCAGGCGAGCGCTACCAGTCGGCCGAGCAGATGGCCGACAGCCTTGCGGCATGGCTGGCGCCGCACGTCACCGGGCCGGGCGAGGCCGCCGGCACCAACGGCACGCTCGATTTCGTGTTGCGCCGGATCCGGCACAAGAGCGATTTCCCGTCGCTCGCCAACACGATCGGCGCGATCAATCAGGCGGCCGACTCCGATTGCGAGAGCGTGGCCAGCCTGTCCGACAGCATCCTCAAAGACTTCGCGCTCACCAACAAGCTCCTGCGCCTGGTGAATACCGCGCACTACGGCCAGTTCGGCGGCTCGATCAGCACCGTGTCGCGCGCCATCATGGTGTTGGGCTACGAGCCGATCCGGACGATCGCGATCACGCTCATGCTGTTCGAGCATCTGCAGAACAAGTCGCAGGCGAGCGCGCTCAAGGACGAGGTGCTCGCGTCGTATTTCGGTGGCGTGCTGGCGCGCGAACTGGTCTCGAAGGCCGGTATCCGCGATGCCGAGGAGGCGTTCATCTGCGCGATGTTCCACAACCTCGGGCGTTTGCTCGTGGCCTTCTACCTGTACGAGGAGCATCGCGAGATCCAGGCGCTGGTGGCGCGCGGCACCGACCACGGCAAGGCCGCGGTTCAGGTGCTGGGCGTTTCCTGTCTCGAACTCGGGGCGGCGGTCGCGCGGTCGTGGAATTTTCCCGACAAGATCGTGCGCAGCATGCGGACCACGGACGAGGCGCAAGTGCGAAAGCCCGCGAACGACGGCGATCGGCTGCAGATGCTGTCGCAGCTGACCTCGAGCGTGTGCGGCGTGATCCGTGACGTGCCGGCCGATGGGCGTGGTGTGCGGCTGAAAGCGCTGGCGACCCGCTACGGCGCGAGCCTTGGTTTCACCGCGGTCCAGCTCGAAGCGGCGGTGCGCAGCGCGGTGGAGGAAGTCGCGCACAACGCCCCGGACCTGGATCTGGTCGCGGGCGCCAGCGGATTCATGCGCGAGGCCATGCGCACCTGCAATCCGGAAGATGCCGGGATGTCCGGCGCCGACGAGCCGGCCGGGGACGCGCTTGCGAGCACGATGCTCAATGCCCCCTCCGAAGTCGCTTCGCAGCCGGAGCAGCGCCACCATCTGCTCGCCGTCGGCATCCAGGACATCAGCCAGTCGCTGGTGGGCGACTATCAGCTCAATGACATCCTGCGCATCATCCTCGAGACGATGTATCGCGGCATGGGATTCACCCGCGTGCTGCTGTGCATCCGCAACCCGGCCACGATGTCGCTCAAGAGCCGCTTCGGCTTCGGACTGGACACCGACCGCATCATCCGCGACGGATTCGCCATTCCGCTGGCGGCGGCAAAGGACGTGTTCCATGTCGCCATCAGCCGTGGCGCGGACATCTACGTGGAGGACGTGAACGCGTCCTCGATCCGCACCCATGTGCCGGCCTGGTACCGGGAACGGATTCCCGCCCAATCGTTCGCGCTGTTCCCGGTGATGGTCAACCGCAAGCCGTTCGGCTTGTTCTACGGCGACTGCGACCAGGCGCGCGGCCTGAGCTTCGGCGCCGACACCCTGGCGCAGCTCAAGACGCTGCGCAACCAGGCGGTGCTGGCGATCAAGGCCGGCGGCAGGTAGGGGCCACCCCAACACTGCCAACGACCGGATCGCCGCGGTGGTCGGCCTTCCGGGAGATTCTGGTGGCGCGAGACGT
>JANMWG010000334.1:0-9045 GCA_031393885.1 Betaproteobacteria bacterium
GAGTTCGGTGCCGGCCGCGCCGCCACCCACGAGACCGAAGTTGCCCAGCTTCTCGTCGTAGCCGATGCCTTCGAAGGCCCAGGCGACGCGGGCGTCGTTGCTCTCCGGTGTCCGGCTGTAGTAGGTCGAGATGTCGAAACCTTCGGAAGACATGCCCGTGCCCGCGACGGTGTGCAGGTATCGGCCACGATAGCGCCACATCCCGCCGAGTTCGCCGGTCGACTGGTGGTAGTACTCGCCGGGGTCGGCGCGCCAGGTGCGGATGCCGGACTCGCAGCGACGCATCTCGGTGATCACGCCGCGGCCCAGATGGTCGTATCCAGGGTGATAGGAATGCACCCAGTACCAGCCGTCGGCGCCCATGTACATGAACCGGCCGCCTTGCTGCGTGTAGTTGTGCAAGGCATCGAGCTGCGGCCCGGTGTTGTGCTCCGGGTGGGAGCCGCTGATCACGACGTTGTAGCCCTTGATCCGGGCGAGACCGTCGTAGTTCACGTCCTCGTCGGTGATCACGTCGTAGTTGTAGCCGTTGACCTCCAGCCAGTAGATCAGGTGCAGGTCCGCCGGATACTGCCACGGCGACTGGCTCAGGAAGTGGTCGTATTTGGGGCGCACGCTCAGGATCGGGCGCAGACGCGACGACAGGCAAAGGCCGCTGCCGTCGGTGTGCGTGTCGTAGATCGATCCGCCGTACTCACGGTGCTCCGACAGGAACATGTTCTGGTGCTGCATGATCGGCACGCGGTACACCAGCAACTCGGCGCCGCCCGCATTGTTGGCGAGGTGCTCGTTCGCGTAGGCCATGTAGCTGATCGTGGGCATCATGACGGCGATCTTCGCCGTTTCCTGCCCGACATGCGGCACCACGAAGAACGGAACATAGTCCTCGTCGCCTTCGTTGGTGGTGAGCTTCGCGGCATAGCACGCGCTCTTCAGGTCCTTGGGGACCTCCCATTCGAAATCCACATCCCAGCGGGCATCGTCCACGTCGTCGTCATGGAAGTGGATCGCGCCGTACTGGCCGGCCGCATGCTTCCAGTCGAATTCATGGCCGGACCAGTTGTAGCCGGTCATCGCGCGCGTCGGGCAGTTGACGATGCTGGCGTGATGCAGGTACGGCCCCTTGTCCGCGGCGGCGATCGTGTTGATGCCGACGCTGAAATCCCACGCGGCGACGATGCACTCGGAGAGCTTCGGGGTGGGGCCGCTGCCGCGGCGCTCGTCCAGGCCGGTCTGTGCGCCGAGCTTCATGGTCTCGATCTCGAGCCGAGACAACGCCCGGTTGCAGACGCGGGGGCTGTCGATCTTGCCGTTGTAGTGACCGGAGATCACGATTCCCTTCGGCACCGAGGACGCGGCCTTCACGCCGCCGGCACTGTCACCGACAAAGCCGGCGATGACGCACGGGATGCCGCTGTTCTTGACCTTCTCCTTGATGGTGGTCGTCACCGGCGCGATCTCGGGATCGAGCGCATAGGTGATCTGGGGCTCGTGATACAGGATCGCCTCGCCGGTCTTCGCATCGAAGGTGGCCGCGAGAAAATGCCAGGCGTGATCGCGCAGCGGCGCGCTGGTGGCCAGCTTGACGCCATTCACGCGCAGCTCGGCACAGCCGGCCTCGTTGATGAACAGCCCGTAGCCGCCTTCGGCCGCGGACCACTTCGTGACCAGTCCCTGCGGGCCGTGCTTCCAGTACTTCGGGTGCGTCTTCGGCGTCGTCGGCCAGATCCAGCACTGGAGCGTGAAGCTGTCGAGCTTGAAACGGATGTTGTCGAGCACATAGCCATACGAGCCGCTGTGAACGACCTGCTTGCGCCCGGTGTATTCGGCGTTCACCGAGACGCTGATCGGCTTCTCGATGAAGCCCGGCCCGCGCGGATTGGTGTCACCGTTGATCATCTTGACGATCTCGGCCTTGTACTTCTTCGGGCCGTCGCAGTTCACGAAGAACTTGATCTTGTCCCCTGGATGGACGCCGAACTTGTCGGCATAACCTGTGAGTCGCATGTTGTGGTCTCCTTCTGTTTGCGATGTGGTCGCGAGTGGGATCGGTCGATCAGGTGGCGGTCCAGTTGTCCGAGCGACGCTTCCAGCCTTCGTGGAAGTGCTCCGGCATGCCATCGAATTCGGCCATCTCCTCCAGTCGCATCAGGAAGATCGCGTGTTGCACCTCCTGCTCGTCGGAGAACACGCGTTCGTCCACCAGTTCCGGCGGCACGCCGCGGATGCCGGACAGCCTGCCGATGCGCCATTCCTTCTCGAGCTTGGTGCAGATCACCACCAGCTTGTTCTTGGCGGGCAGGGTCCGCATGCGCAGCAGGACGCGATTCAGGAGCAGATCCTCGTGGATGCCGCCCGTGACCACGGTCGTGTCGCCCGGTGTCTCGCACATCAGCACGGAGCAGCCCGCGACACCCTTCATTGACTTCATGCACGCCTCGTGTTCTGCCACGAGCCGGTCGTACTCCGGTGTGCCCTTTCTTGGAATCCGAATCATTCGAGTCTCCTCATGAGATGGGTAAGCCACGTTTGAACATCGATGCAGGGCCGTCGTGGTATCGGCGCGCCTGCTGATCCAGCTGCGCGACTGCGCGTCGACTGGTGTCTTTCTCCTGCATGTCGCGCCCTAGATGGTCAGGTGCTGCTCGATCAGGTCGTCACTCAGCTCCTCCACCGTGCCTTTGGCGGCGATCGCCCCCTTGTCCATGATCACGAACCGGGTGGCGGCGTTCTTCGCGAACTCCACGTTCTGTTCGATGAGGATCACGGTGATGCCGAGCTGGCGGTTCAGGCTGATGACGAGTTGCTGTATCTGCTCGACGATGTTGGGCTGGATTCCCTCGGTGGGCTCGTCCAGGATCAGGAGGCTCGGATCCGTGGCCAGCGCGCGTGCGATCGCGAGTTGCTGGGCCTGCCCACCTGACAGTATCCCGGCGCGCTTGTCGAGGTTGTCCGCCAGGTATGGAAACAGGTCGAGCACCTTCGCGGGCACCTCGGCCTTGCCATCCTTGCGCGCGAAGGTGCCCAGCAGGATGTTCTCCCGGACCGAGAATTTCGGCAGGATCCCGCGACCTTGAGGGATATATCCGACCCCTGCCGCCGCGCGCCGATGCGTGGGCAACTGGGCAACCTCCTGACCGTTGATCCGGATGGATCCGGTGACGCGCGTGGTCAGGCCCAGGATGGTTCGTGCGAGCGTGGTCTTGCCGACCCCGTTGCGACCGATCACGGACAGCAGATCGCCCTTGGCCAAGTCGAGCGACAGGCCCTGGATGATCGGGGTCGACCCGTAATAGGAAGTGACGTCGCGCAGCTCAAGCATGGGCCGCCTTGCCTTCCTTGCCGAGGTAGACGCGCCGGACTTCGCTGTCGTTCTCGATCTCGGCAATGGTCCCCTCGGCGAGGAAACGGCCCATGTGCATCACGGTCACGCGCTCGGCGATCTGGCGCACGAATCCCATGTCATGTTCGACGACCAGCAGGGTGTGCGAACCCTTCAGGCTGTTGAAGATCTCACCGGTCTTGTAGGTCTCCTGCGTGGTCATGCCGGCCGTGGGCTCGTCCATCAGCAGGACCTGGGGATTCTGGATCAGCACCATGCCGATCTCGAGCCACTGCGTCTCGCCGTGGGAGAGCTCCTCGGCCTTGTCCCGCAGGCGCCGCGCCAGACCGACCTGCGTCGCCACCTGTCGCACGCGGGTCTGTGCCGCGTCGTCGCGCAGGACGAACATGTTGCGGATCGGGCTCGTGGTGCGGTTGTGGGCGACAGTGAGGTTCTGCTGCACGGTCAGCCCCTGGAACACCGCGGGCACCTGGAACTTGCGGCCCAGGCCGTGACGCACCCGCAGATGCTCGGGCCAATGGGTGATGACAGTGCCGTTGAGCGAGATGATTCCCGAGGTTGCCTTCTGCCGTCCGGTGATGAGGTCGAGCGTCGTGGTCTTGCCGGCGCCGTTGGGGCCAAGGAGGCAGCGCAGTTCACCTTGATGGACCTTCAGGTCGAAGGTGTCGACCACTTTCAACTGGTCGTATGCCTTGGTCAGGCCCTTGACTTCGAGCAGCGCCATCAGACCTGACTCCGCGGTGCGGCAGAGGCCGCGACTGGTGGCGTCCCGGGCTCGGCGTCGGGTCCGGGGGCCTTCGAACGTCCGATGCGGGCAAGCGCCATTTCGAGGAGACCCGCGAGGCCGTTCGGCAGGAAGCGCACGATGACGATGAACAGGCCCCCGAGCACCAGCAGGAAGCCGTACAGCAGTTCGTCACCGAGATAGCTCTGGATGCCATTGACGAAGAACGCGCCGATGATCGCCCCCAGCAGGGACATGCGTCCGCCGACCGCCGCCCAGATCACCATACTCACGCTGAACTGGACCTCGAGCGCGGTCGGGGAAACGTACTGCACGATCATCACCCACAGGACGCCGGCGACCGCGGCGATGAATCCGGAGATCGTGAAGATCGTGACCTGGTATCCCGCCACGCTGTAGCCGAGGAATCGGGCACGTTCCGGGTCGTCGCGGATCGCCTGCACCACGAGACCGAACTTGGTGCTCAGCAGCAGCTTCATCCCGAGCGTCAGCGCGGCGAGGAACGCCAGGACTATCCAGTACGCTTCGTGGCTGTACGGATCGATGGCGTGACCGGCGATGTTCAGGGGCGCCGGCGGCGAAATGCCGTTGAAGCCGGCGGTGTAGGGCTGCATGTCGAAAGCCATGCTGTACCACGCCGACAGCATCGCCAGGGTGACGATCGCTACGAACACTCCCACCAGGCGCGCCTGGAACATCAGGGCGCCGAACACGCCGAAGAAGATCGTCGGCACGATCAACGCCAGGGCGATACCCGTCGGGGTGTGCCAGAAGGGGACCCACAGCGTCGGCAGTTCGGTCAGCTCATTAGTCAGCATGAAGCTCGGGATCGGCGCGTTGACCGGATCCTGGGACTGCATCTGCATGGTCATGCCCATGCCGTAGGCGGCGAGGCCGAACGCGATGCCCTGGCCGAGGCTCAGGATCCCGCCGAAGCCCCAGACCACGCTGACCGACAGCGCCAGCATGCCGAGCACGATGAACCGGGAGAACAGATTGGTCGTGAAGGCGTTCTCGATGAACATCGGCAGTACGGCCAGCACCGCGAAGAACACGAAGTAGACGATCCACTGCAGGGTGCGGTTGTCGTATAGGGAATTCATCGTTGCGTGTCGTCGGGCATGGTGTCGGCTGCAAGGCAGCGAGCTGCGCAGACTGGAAACCGCGGGAACCGGGTGGTCACGGGCATCACCTGCGACCCAGCGATTCGGCGAACAGACCCTGGGGCCTGAATCGAAGGAACACGACCACCAGCAGGAAGAGCCAGAACTTGGCGAAGGTGCCGTTGGTGAAGTAGGCGAACACCGAATAGATCTCGCCCAGTCCGGCTGCGCTGATGAGACTGCCGATCAGCGAACCGACGCCGCCGACCACGACGACCAGGAATGCCTCGACGATGTAGCCGCTTCCCATGTCGGGGAAGACGTTCTTGATGGCGCCGAACATCGCGCCTGCCAGACCTGCGAGTCCCGCGCCGTAGGCGAAGGTGAGCGTGTAGACCCGGCCCGCATCGATGCCGTGGGCGGAGGCGATCTCCTTGTTCTGCATGACGGCGCGAACCATCAGGCCCACCCGCGTGCGATGCATGAGCCACCATGTGCCCGCGAAGGTCGCCAGCGCGACCGCGATGACGAAGAGCCTGAACAGGGAAAGTGAGAACACCCAGAACTGCACGGAGGAGTTCAGGAATTCCGGGCTGGCGATGTTCTTGGGTTCAGGTCCGAGTATCAGCCGGACCGTCTGGATCAGCACCAGCGACAATCCCCAGGTTGCCAGCAGCGTGTCGAGTGGGCGGCGATAGAGATAGCGGACGAGGCCGAGTTCGATCACGGCGCCGATGGCCGCGACGATGACGAATGCGCATGGAATGCACGCGAGGAACGGGACGCCGAGGTAGCGTTCGAGCACGAACGCGGAGTAGGCGCCGAGCATGACGAATTCGCCGTGCGCCATGTTGATCACGCCCATGGTGCCGTAGACGATCGCAAGGCCGAGCGCGGCGATCAACCAGATGCTGGCGACGCTGAGTCCGATCAGCAGCGCGTTCATGAACGGACCGAACGCGAAGGCCGTCCAGAAGTGGTCAACGCTCATCGAGCAGCTCCGTGCTGATGGAGTCGACCGGTGGCAATCGGTGGCAGATGCGTGGATCCGGATTCAATTGCGGTGGCCGCGGTGGTCCGACAGAGGAAAAAAAGGCGTCACGTGAAGAGGAGAGGTCTTCGTGCAGGGCGAAGGACCCTGCGCGTGACGCCTTGCCGTGCACTACAGGACGTTCTTCAGGACCTTGCCGTCCTTGGTGTGAAGCCCGTCGAACTTGCAGCGACCGCGCTCGGGGTAGATCACGAACGGATCGGGAGCGATGTGGGCGTCGGCCGCCTTGACGATCTTGAACTGGCCGTTGGCCTGGCACTGGCCGATCTTCGGCTTCATGTAGAGGTGGCAGGTCTCGTCGAAATAGACCAGGCCTTCGGGCGACACGTCGTCCTCGATGCGGATGCCGGGCGTGACGTCGCGGATCATGCGCGGCGTGATGGCCTCGACGCTGCCGGCCTTGGCCAGTGCCTTTTCGAACGCGTACTTGAAGGCCCAGACCGACAGGTAGGTCTCTTCCATGTTGTAGTGGGTCACGCCGCCCTTGCCGTACTTGCTGGCGAGGTATTCCTCGACGAACTTCTTGTTGGTCGGCGTATCCAGGGTCTGGAAGTACGGTGCCGACAGGAAGTGACCGGCACCGAACTCGGCACCCATGGCGCGGGTTTCGATTTCGCCGGTTGTCAGCGCGGCGATCGGCATCTTGTCGACCTTGAAGCCTTCCTGCTTGAATTGCTTGTGCAGGGCGATGTCCGAGTCGCCGACCACGGTGGAGAAGATGAAGTCGGGCTTGATCTGACGGATCTTGTTGAAGATCGACGAGAAATCGGAACCGCCGAGCTCGACGTATTCCTCGCCGAGCAGCTCGCCGCCGGCCTTTTCCAGCCACACCTTGGCGTTCTTGTTCGATTCCTTCGGCCAGATGTAGTTGGAGCCGACGAAGTAGGTCTTCTTGCCGAAGCTCTTGACCATGAACGGGATCAGGTCCTGCGAGTGCTGGTTGGCAAGCGGGCCGGTGTTCACGATATTCTGTGTGCACTCGCGGCCTTCGTAGCAGGTCGGGTAGTAGAGCAGGTGGTCGCGGGCCATCACGACCGGCGCCATGGCACGGCGACTGGCGGAGGTGTACCCGCCGAAGGTGGCGATTACGCGATCCTTGAGGATCAGCTGGCTGATCTTTTCCGAGAACACCTTGATGTCGGACTTCGCGTCGATGATCACCGGCTCGACCTGCATGCCGGCGATGCCGCCCGCCTTGTTGATCTTGTCGATCGCGAACTGGACGACCTGATTCGAGTCTGTCTCGACCACGGCAAGGGCGCCGGTGAGGGAGAACAGCACGCCGACCTTGATCTTGTCGCCCTTCTTGACCCAGGGGGCGGACTGCGCGGCCGCGTCCTTCACGAAGAAGTACGGGAACCCTCCTAGTGATCCTGCGCCAGCGGTGGTGGCGATGGCGGTGCTGGTTTTGAGAAAGGTTCTCCGTTTTCCGTCCATGGTGGTGTCTCTCCTGAATAGGGTGTGGGAAGCGTGTTTCTTGCAGTGCACGCTTGTTCAACTAACGGCAACTTGCATACCAACCACTGCCAGGAGGTAGAAACGAATAAATACAACGACATAAGTTCCTATCTGCCCCATCTCTTGCACTCGAACGGTGCGCGGCTCTATTTTATGCACAAAAGTTTCTCTATAGGCAATATTCCCATCCATAAAGCGCATCATGATGTTCGTGTGGAGAAACTCGTGACCGCAGTGTCGTGCGACGTGACCTGGTTTCGAGTCTCGCCCGGTGCCAGCATTGCGTCGTGAGCTATCGATCCGGGAGCAGCGAATGGTCTTCAGCGTGCAACAGATCAAGTACGAGTTCCTCGGCTACATCAAGGGCCTGGGTGGGCGGTTCGAGGATTGGTACGTGGGTGTCACGGACGATCCGGAACGGTCGTTGTTTGCCGTGCACGGCATCGAACGAGGCGTTGATCCGTGGATCTACAAGCCGGCCCTGACGGCCAGGGCAAGTTCCACTGTCTTGAAGTACTTCCGGGAGATCCTCAAGACCGACGGGGCCGATCCGAACCGGGTGCCTGACGAAGCGACCATCGTGTTTCTGTTCCGGAAGGGCGCCGGCACACTGCCGTCGACGTCGCAATCGACCCGGTCCACCGACTGAGGTCACGTGCCGGGCTGCTGCACAGCTCGGTGCCCCCGCCCCGTCTTGCCGGGGGAGTCCCGAACCCGAGACGCCCGCAGCCATTCAGACCGGGTCTTCCGGACGCTGATCCTTGCCTTCACTGGCGGGGCAGGCAGCGAGCGTCCTGCCGGTCAGATGTATCATCGATTTTCTGCGATTGCCTTCGAGATGAGTCCCTGGACGACGTCGTGCCCATCGATGACGCGGTATTTCGAACTGCCTCACATGCCCCCGCTTTTCTAGATAGATGACCGAGAACCCCTCCCGCGGCGCCGGGGACAACGCCGGGTCGAAAGACTCTCCTGCTGCTGATACCTTTGCGACGCCTGTTCCCAGAGTGCCGAGCACCGGGTTGGAGCGGCATATCGGGCATGTGATCAAGTCGCTACGGTTGCAGCAGAAGCTCACCATCGCCGACGTCGCAGCGGAAGCGCGCATCAGCCGGGGCATGCTCTCTAAGATCGAGAACGGGCAGTCCTCCACCAGCCTGGAAACGCTCGCCAAGCTGTCCGACGTGCTGGGCGTGTCGCTCGGCCACCTGTTCCGGAACTACGATCGGCCCGATGGTGGCGCCCAGCTGGTGAAGGACGATGCCGGCATGGAGGTCGTGCGCAGGGGCACGAAGCGCGGCCATACCTATCAGTTGCTCGCCTACGACAAGGGGCCGCGCAAGAG
>JANMWG010000394.1:0-4921 GCA_031393885.1 Betaproteobacteria bacterium
CCTGGCGCTGCTTCGCAATGCCGGTCGCGACCCCGCCGGCATCCACGCCCAGGATCTCGGATTCGTGGTCGGCCCCCGGCTCAACGCCGCCGGCCGCCTCGAAGACATGGCCCAGGGCATCGAATGCCTGATGACCGACGATCCTGCGCGCGCGGACCAACTGGCGGAGAAGCTCAGTTCGCTCAACCGCGACCGGCGCACGATCGAAGCCGGCATGGAAGCCGATGCGCTCGCGCGGCTGAAGGGCTACGACCCCGGCGACTCGGCAAGCATCACCATGCACGACCCTGGTTGGCATCCGGGCGTGGTCGGCCTGCTGGCGTCGCGGCTGCGCGAACGCTTCCATCGCCCGGCGTTCTGCTTCGCCGGTGCGCCCGGCGGCGAACTCAAGGGCTCCGGCCGCTCCATCGACGCGCTGCACCTGCGCGACGCTCTCGACCTCGTGGACCGCGCGCATCCCGGCCTGCTGCTGCGCTTCGGTGGCCATGCCGCGGCCGCCGGCGCGAGTCTCGACCCGGGGTCGGTAGACGTGTTTCGCGCCGCGTTCGAAGCAACCGCACAAACGCTTCTGACCGATGCCGACCTCGACCGCGTCATCGAAACCGACGGCGCCCTGCGCGGCGATGAGCTATCTCTGCCGGTGGCCGAACTGCTGCGCACCGAAGTTTGGGGCCGCGGCTTCGAACCACCGCTGTTCTCCGACCAGTTCGAGGTCGAGGATCAGCGCGTGGTCGGCGGCGCCCACCTGAGATTGCGCCTGCGGCCCACCGCCTCGAAAAGCAGCCCCGTCACCTCCATGCTGTTTCGCCACGCCGGGCAATTGCCACCACGCATCCAGGCCGTCTACCGCCTCGACGTCAACGAGTGGAACGGGACGCGGTCATTGCAGTTGCTGGTGGAGCACTGGGAGGCAGCGTGAATATACAGGTATGCAGGCCTGACCCCAAATAAAGTGGGGGTCAGGCCTGCATACCTGCATATTGTGGAGTTGTCTGTCGTGAACAGTCCGGTGTCCGCGGCACAGCCGCCAGAATGTAGCGAGGCGGACGACAGCCCCTCGAAAGATGTACTATTTTTCGCATACGTTCGTGTAATATTATAGAAACAAGGAGATCCACGATGGCTCAGGCTCAGGAACCCGTAACGATCAGCATCCGCGCCAAGGCGGGGCAGCGCGACTTGATCGACCAGGCGGCCGGCCGCCTCGGCCGCAGCCGCTCGGATTTCATGCTCGAAGCCGCCTGCAGGCAGGCTGAGGATGTCCTGCTCGACCAGACCTACTTCGCGCTCGACGCGGAGCGCTTCGCCGCGTTCCAGGCCATGCTCGACCAGCCACCGGCGCCAACGGATCGCTTGCGCCGCACCCTGAAAGCCGCTGCTCCATGGGACACAGGCGCGATCACAGCCAAGGGCACGGACCGACGGCGCCGATGATTTCGGCGCCACTCCCACTGGCCGCCGATCACGAACTTGCCGGCTTCGAGAGTGGAGAACCATCGCTCGACGACTGGCTGAAACGCCGCGCGTTCAAGAACCAGGCAAACGGGCCGTCTCGCACCTACGTCGTTTGCGAAGGCAAAACGGTGATTGGGTACTACTGCCTGGCTGCCGGCGCCATTGGCCACGCCGAGGCGCCTGGCGCCATGAAACGAAACCGACCCGACCCGGTTCCCGTCCTCGTGATAGGTCGTCTCGCCATTCACCAGGCGCGCCATCAGCAGGGCCTGGGCACGGCACTGTTGAACGATGCCATTCGACGTGCCATGCAGGCCGCCGAGATCGCGGGCGTCACCGCGCTGCTGGTGCATGCCATCTCCGAACCAGCCCGGCGCTTCTACCGCTCGCGGGGCTTCATCGAGTCTCCGGTCGAGCCGATGACCTTGGTCCTCATGCTCGCCACGGTCGCCCGCGCCCTCGAAGAATGATTGGGGTCAGGCCTGCAAACATGCATATTGCGCCGGTCGCCGGCAAGCCCGGGGCCTGCATGACTGGCTATTTGCTCGGTGTCCATGCCTCCGTCGGCGCGGTGTCTGATGATTTCGACGGCGCGACAACCGGGATGCGTGGACGACCACGACTTGACAGCCGTTCGGCGCGCACGAGATTATTGGTTACTTATTGTCAGTCGGCGATTCGTATGCCCACCAGCGTCGCGCTCGGTTCCCACTTCGAAGAATTCGTGAAGGCTCAGCTCCGGTCCGGCCGCTACAACAACGTCAGCGAGGTGGTCCGCGAAGGGTTGCGGATGCTGGAAGATCAGGAAAAGTGGCGTCAACTCAAGCTGGAGACCCTGCGTGCGGAAATCCAGAAGGGCATCGACAGCGGCCCCGGTATCCCTGCCGAGGAAGTGTTCAGCCGCCTGGAAGCCAAATACCGGCAGATGGCGCAGGAACGCGGTGAGTTGTGATCCGGGTCTTGTTTTCGCCCCAGGCGGAAGCCGACCTCGCATCATGCACGGCTCACGCGACATCACCCCGGAAGACTTCTCGGACACGGGCTTGGCACCGGGGTAAAGGAGAGGGGCTGCGGCTTGCACACCGCCATCCCGACCGCTTCGCCCCCTGCGTCTCCGCTACAATCGCAGGTTACCCAAGAACATCACGAGAGCCCGCAAACATGGAAGCCGAACGCCTCAATGCCATCGCCTCGCACCTCGACGACCTGCGCCAGCGTGGCGACGAACTGCGGAGGTATCTTTGACTTCGATACCCGCAAGGCACGGCTGATCGAGGTCGGCCAGCTCACCGAAGACCCGGCCATCTGGAACGACCAGAAGCGGGGACGGGAGCTGGGCAAGGAAAAGAAGGCGCTCGAAGGCACGGTGCTCGCGCTGGAGCGTATCTCCCAGGGCTTGGCCGATGCGCGCGAGTTGTACGACCTGGCGCGAGCCGAGGACGACGACGACACGCTGGTGGCCGTCGAAGCGGATGCGGATGCGCTCGAGAAGGTGGTGGCGGACCTGGAGTTCCGCCGCATGTTCAACAACCCGATGGACCCGAACAACTGCTTCGTCGACATCCAGTCCGGAGCCGGCGGCACCGAGGCGCAGGACTGGACCTCGATGCTGGAACGTATGTACCTCAAGTTCTGCGAGCGGCGCGGCTTCGCGGTCGAGATCATGGAAGAGTCGGCCGGTGAGGTCGCTGGTCTGAAGAGCGCGTCGCTCAAGGTCACCGGCGACTACGCCTTCGGCACCCTGCGCACCGAAACCGGCATCCACCGGCTGGTGCGCAAGTCGCCCTTCGATTCCAATGCGCGGCGCCACACGTCGTTCGCCAGCATCTTCGTCTACCCGGAAGTCGACGATTCGATCGAGGTCGAGATCAACCCGGCCGACCTGCGCATCGACACCTTCCGCGCCAGCGGCGCCGGCGGGCAGCACATCAACAAGACCGACTCGGCCATCCGCATCACCCACGAGCCCTCGGGCATCGTCGTGCAATGCCAGAGCGACCGCTCGCAGCATCGCAATCGCGCCGAGGCGATGCTGATGCTCAAGGCCCGCCTCTACGAGATGGAACTGCGCAAGCGCAACGAAGAGAAGCAGGCGATGGAAGACGGCAAGACCGACGTCGGCTGGGGGCACCAGATCCGCTCCTATGTGCTCGACCAGTCGCGCATCAAGGATCTGCGCACCAACGTCGAGGTCGGCAACACCCAGGCCGTGCTCGACGGCGACCTCGACCAGTTCATCGCGGCCAGCCTGAAACAGGGCGTGTAGCGCCCGCAACGCTTTCGAACCGACGGCTTCCACCGGGCATGCCGCCGCGCCATTCCAGACGCCGACCACCACCATGAGCGAACAGCAACAAACCCCGCCGACCGATACCAACCAGATCGTGGAGGAGCGCCGCGCCAAGCTGGCTGCGCTGCGTGCGAACGGCCCGGCCTTTCCCAACGATTTTCGTCGAGGGGATCTCGCGGCGGCGCTGCATGCCGCCGGCGACGGCAAGGAAAACGAGGCGCTCGAGGCGAATCCGATTCCAGTGGCGGTGGCCGGCCGGATGATGCTCAAGCGTGTCATGGGCAAGGCAAGCTTCGCGACCCTGCAGGACATGTCGGGCCGAATCCAGCTCTACATCACCCGCGACGCCATCGCCGAAGCCGACTACGAGGCGTTCAAGCACTGGGACCTCGGCGACATCCTCGGCGCGCGCGGCACGCTGTTCCGCACCCGTACTGGCGAATTGTCCGTCAAGGTGAGCGAGTTGCGGCTGCTGACCAAGTCACTCCAGCCCTTGCCGGAAAAATTTCATGGCCTCACCGACCAGGAACAGAAGTATCGCCACCGTCACGTCGACCTGATCACCAACGCCGATTCGCGCGACGTGTTCATCAAGCGTTCACGCATCGTCCAGAGCGTGCGCGAATTCTTCGTGGAGCGCGGCTATCTCGAGGTCGAGACGCCGATGATGCATCCCATCCCGGGCGGCGCCGCTGCCAAGCCGTTCAAGACCCATCACAACGCGCTCGACCTGCCGATGTTCCTGCGCATCGCGCCCGAGCTCTACCTGAAGCGGCTGGTGGTCGGTGGCTTCGAGAAGGTGTTCGAGATCAACCGCACCTTCCGCAATGAAGGCATCTCGACCCGCCACAATCCCGAGTTCACGATGCTCGAGTTCTACGAGGCCTACCAGGACTACGAATACCTGATGGACCTCACCGAAGAGCTGATCCGCACCGTGGCGCAAAAGACGCTGGGCACCACCGCGATCAGCTACCAGGGCACGGCGATCGCTCTCGGCCACCGCTTCGACCGTCTCACGATGGCCGAAGCCATCCATCGGTATCAGCCGCAATACTCGATGGAAGACCTCGCCGACCCGATCAAGGTGCGAGCGGTGCTGGCATCGCGCAAGGTCGAGACCTTCCCGACCGATGGCATCGGCGTGCTGCAATTGAAGCTGTTCGAGGAGACCAC
>JANMWG010000398.1:0-2495 GCA_031393885.1 Betaproteobacteria bacterium
GCGTCGTTGAGTGCCAGGGTGCTTTGAGTCAGCGCGATCCTCGCCAGCGTGACCTCGGGCGTGGAAGCCATCCCGACAGCGAGGCGATGTTCCAGCAGCGTCACATTGGTCTGCTGCAAGCGCTGCTGCCCGAGCAGGACCTCGTGCGTCTGCAGGGCGATGTGCAGGTCCAGCAATGCACCGCGGACGCGGCTCCTGACCTGCCAGGCGGTGCTGACGATGGCAACACGCGCCGCTTCCGAGAGATGCTGCGCCTGCTCGATGCGATAGCCGCGTTTGCCGGCGGTCTCGATCGGGATGTCCAGGTTCAACCCGAGTGTCCACGGCGAGCTGCCGCTGGGGGTGTCCGCGTTGCGCTGGACGTTGGCGTTGATCGTGGGATTGGGTCGCATGCCGGCGGTCAGCTCTCCAGCCTGTGCTACGCCCCACTTCGCTCGCGCGACATCAAGATCGGGGTGGTAGTAGTAGGCCGCGAGGGTCAGCAGCTCGAGGTCCCACTGCGACGGCGGCCACGCTGCGAGTTCGCGCTTGGTGTTGCGTTGAATGAAGGCGCGCAACTCCGGATCGGCGAGCGAGCGCGACTCGTAGGCGGCGGCGCTTGCAGCCGGCGAAATCGATTGCGGCTTGAAACTGGCGCAGCCGCCGAGTGCTAGCGCGGCCGCGCAGAAAATGCTGGTGACTCTCATGGTTTGGAGCGTTCGTTAGCGGTGAAAGTCATTCGGATTGGAAGGTTGTGAGGCGCGAAGCGAGACGCGCCACGGCGCTCGAACCTGCCTGCATCGATGGGCTGGACTCTCGCTCGACCGCCGTCTGCACCCCGCCCCGGCGGTCGCTCGTGGCACGATGACCCTCGGATTGAGTTGCCGAGCATCACATGGTGCCGGCGCAGTGTTGCCGATGCCTTGTTAAGTTCGCGTTATGGCGCATGAGATGTACGACGCTGCCTGCGGACAATGAAGCCTCGAATCGAATCTGAAAGTGCATGGTGTTGAACCTCCGAAAAGCAGTGATGCCGATTCTGACCGCAGGGGTGCTGACGAGTTCGGCCCCCGGCGCCCTGGCCGCCGAAACGAACTCGGGCACCACGCATGACGACGCGCCCCGCATCCAAGCCTTGCCTGCGCGCGTGACTGTCGGCTTCGAGCGATTGCGATTGCCAGGCGACGAGCCCCTGGGCCTGCTCAGCGCGAGCTACGTCGTGGAACTCGCGCCTGGGTGGTGGGTCGGGCCGGCGCTCTACGGGGCGGCGACCGGCCGGCGCGGCGGTCTGTTCACATGGGGTGCCGAGGGCGAGCGGCGCTGGCACCTCGTCGATCGATGGGAACTCGTCACGGGCTTGTACGTCGGGGGCGGTGGCGGCGCCGGCGCGCCGGTCGGCGGTGGCCTGATGCTGCGTCCGCATGTCGACCTGATACTCGACTTCGGCGGGTGGGCAACCGGCATCTCCGCTTCGCAGGTGAGATTTCCGAGCGGAACGATCCACAGCGCGCAGTTGGGCCTGCTGGTGACCGTCGAGGACAGCTTTGCATTCACCGCTCCCGGGCATGACCGACAGCGCACCGCGTTCACCGGCGTGGGCGGCCTCGGCGCTGACCGCGTGGACGTGACGGCAGGCAGATATGCCACCGGTTCGAGTGACGACAAAGGGCTCGGCTATGCCGGCATGCGTTTGGAACGGCAGCTCAACCCGTGGCTGTCTGCGACCTTGGAGGCGGCCGGCGCGGCGACGGGAGGGGCCGACGGATATGCCGAGGTGCTGGGTGGCGTGCTCGCGCTTTGGCCGGCCGGTGGCGAGGCACTTCAAGTCGGCGCCCGTGCGGCGGTCGGCCTGGGCGGCGGAGGCGCCGTCCTTATCGGTGGAGGCCCGATCGCCAGGTTGGCGTTGCTGGGCCGGCTGCAGTGGAGCCGCCAGTTTTCGGTCACCTTGGAGACTGGCCGAGCGCGTGCGTTCAGCGGCGATTTCAACACGTCCTATGCGCAGCTTTCAGCCGGCATGAAGCTCGGTGAACCAGCGGACGAGGCCGGCTCCGCTGCGCCACTCGCGGTCGTGCATGACATGGAGTGGTCGCTCAGCGTGCAGGACTATCTGCACGCCCAGAGGAAGGATGGCGGCTCGCGCGGGCTGAGCACCTTGGGGCTGAAGTTTCGCCGCAGCATCGGCGACCACCTGTACTTGAGCGGCCAAGCCCACAGTGCGATCACCGGCGGTGCAGGCGCCTATTCGGTCGGCCTGATCGGGCTCGGCGCGACGCTGCGATTTGCGCCGTACACGCTCTGGAGCGCCGGGGCCGAGGCGATGGTCGGTGCGGCCGGCGGTGGCGGTGTCGCCAGCCGCGGCGGCGCCATCGCGGAGCCGATGGTGTGGGTCGGTCGGGATCTCGGCCGGTACAGTCGCATCAAGGTCGGCGCGGGCTACGTCAAGTCGCTGCGCGGCGGCCTCTCGTCGCCGGTGGTCGACCTGACCTGGGCCGCCGAATTCGGCGCGCCCTGATCGC
>JANMWG010000339.1:0-12625 GCA_031393885.1 Betaproteobacteria bacterium
TCGTCATGCCCATCATCGACGAGATGTTCAACTCCACGTGCGTCAGCCGCAATCCGATGAAGACCGCCGCGAGCGATAGCAGCGGCATGAGCAGGATCGCCAGCGCGATCGTGAAGCGTTCGTACAGGTAGAGCAGCAACACGAAGACCAGCGCCACCGCCGCCGCGAACACCACCGCGAGTCCCCGGAAAGCGGTTTGCTGCTCCTTGTAGAGTCCGCCGAGTTCGTAGTAGGTGCCGGCCGGCAGCAGCCCGCCGCGATCCAGGAGCGCCCGGACATCGACCGTGGTCGAGCCGATATCCCGCCCGCTGATCCGGCCGGTGACCGCGAACATCTGCTTGAAGTTCTCGCGCACGAGCTGCGGCTGACCGGTTTGACGTTCGATCGACACCACGCGTCGCAGTGGCACCGGATGGCCGTCGGGCGCGCGCAGGCGGATGCCATCGAGGGACGCGATGCGATCGCGCTGCGCAGGCGGCGTCCAGACGCGCACGCCGATCATCTTCCGCCCGGTGGGAACCTGGGTGGTCACCAGGCCGGTCAGGTGCGCGGTGAGTTCGCGCGTCACCGCGTCCGGATCGAGCCCTTCGAGGGCGGCCTTGATGCGGTCGACGTGAATTTCCACCGCGTCGCCGGCTGGATTGACGCCATCGCGCACGTCGACCACACCATGGACTTTCGCGATGGCCTCGGCGACCGTCTGCGCCGTGTTGCGCAGGCTGGCGAGATCGTCACCGAACAGCTTGATCTCGATCGGTTGCGGCACTGCCGTGAGGTCGCCGATCAGGTCGCCCATCAACTGTGCGAGTTCGATCTGGACACCGGGAACCTCGGTTTCGATGCGCTCGCGGATCGAGTCCATGACGTCGTCGATGGGTGCTCTCGGGAACGGTTTCAGGCGGATCATGAAATCCCCCTGATTGGCTTCGGTCAGGCCGCCGCCCACGCCGGCCCCGGTGCGTCGCGAGTACGCAGCCACCGCGGGATTCGCCTGGATGATCGCCTCGACCTGGCGCAGCAGCCGATCGGTTTCGGTCAGCGATGTGCCCGGTGGCGAGCGGTAGTCGAGCACGAATCCACCTTCGTCGATGGTGGGCATGAAACCGGATCCGACCTGGCGATAGGCCAGCGCGCCCAGCGTCAGCAGCGGGATCAGGACGACGGCGAGCAGCCAGGGGTGCCGAAGCAACGTTCGCAGGCTGCGCTCGTAACGGCCGCGAATCGTCTTCGCGATACGGCTTGCCCGCGGCTCCTCGAGATCGCGCTGGCGCAGCAGGCCGTCGGCGAGCACCGGCACCACCAGCCAGGCGAGCAGGAACGACACCGCGAGAGCGACGACGATGGTCAGCGACAGCGCCTTGAAGAAGGCGCCGGCCACGCCACCGAGGAAGGCCAGCGGAACGAACACGATCAGGGTGGCGGCACTCGACCCGGCGAGCGGCCGGCTGAATTCGGCCGCAGCGGCGAGGGCGTTCGTTGCCGCACCGGCACCCGCGTGCGCGAGGCGTCTGGCTACGTGCTCGATCATCACCATCGCATCGTCGATCACCAGCCCGACGGCCGCCGCCAGCCCGCCCAGGGTCATGATGTTGAAGCTCTGCCCGAGCACGTACAGCAGCACCACGGCAGCGCTCAGGGTGGCGGGCACGACCAATAGCGCGATCAGCGTGAGTCGCAGCTTGCGCAGGAACAGATAGAGCACGACGGCGGAGAGGGCGACGCCGGCGAGAATGGCGTCGCGCACGCTCGCGGCAGCGGCGAGCACGAGCGTGCTCTGGTCGTACCACTTCGCGAGCCGCACACCGGCGGGGAGCGCTGCGCCGTGCGCGGCGAGCACGCGTTCCACGTCCTGCACGATCTGCACGCTGTTGCCGTCGGGCTGCTGATAGATCATCAACAACACGGCATCCTTGCCGTCGGCGTTGACGCGGATCCACTGCGGCACCGTGGCCGCCGCCACCTCGGCGACGTCCTCCAGCTCGACCACGCCGTTGGCACCCGAGCGGATGATCGTGTGGCGGATGCGGTCGAGGTCCGCCAGCCGGGTGTCCGACACCACGAGAAAGAGCTTGTACTCGTCTTCGATCCGGCCCACCGCCGTGATGACGTTCGAGGCGCTCACCGCGTTGGCGATGTCGGTGATCGACAGTCCGAGGGCCTCCAGACGGGCCGGGTCCACCGACACCCGGTACTCGTCCATCGTGCCGCCGAGCGTAGCCACGCGGGCGACGCCGGCCACGGCAGCCAGCAACGGCCGCAACTGGAACTGCGCGATGTCGCGCAGCTGGTTCGGTGGCACGGCGTCGGCGGTCAGGCTGTAGGCGAGGATCGGAAACACCGTCGGATCCATGCGTCGCGTGAGCGTCGTCGTGCCCGCTGGCAGTGTCGGCAGGATCTGGGCGATGGCCGAATTCACCTGCAGCGTCGCCGAGGCCATGTCGGTGCCCCAGTCGAAGTTGACCGAGAACTCGGCGCTGCCACGGCTGGTTTTCGAGCGCAGGTTGCGCACGGCCGGCACGCGCCGGATCGCCTCTTCCACCGGAATCGTGGTCTGGAAGATCATCTGCTCGGCCGGCCGGTCGCCGGATTCGACGCTCACCACCACGCGGGGAAAACTCACCTGGGGAAACAGCGACACCGGCATCCGGAACGACAGCGCCGTGCCGGCGATGGCCAGCGCTCCGAACAGAAACAGCAGCGAGCGTCGATGCTGCCCGACCCAGGCGGCAAGGCTCACGGCACCGGTTCCCGCACCGCCATGCCGTCCCGCAGGACATAGTTGCCCTCATGCACGATGCGAAGCTTCGCATCGATATCGCCGCGGATCTCGACGCGGTCGCCGCTTTCCATGCCGCGCTCGACCGCTATCCGCCGGGCGTGCCCGTTTACCACCTGGAAGACATGCACGCCGGCGGCATCGCGCAATACCGCCAGACGCGGCACCGTCCAGGCCTCGCGGCGGTCGATCTCCACTTCACCCTTCAGTCGCAGGCCGAACAGCGTGCCGGTGCGCGGCGGCCGATCGATCGTGACCAGCACGTCCACCAGTTGCGTCTGCGGATTGACGATGCCCTGCACCTGCGCGACGCGGCCCTCGAACCCCTCCATGCCCTCGAACAGCGGCGTCAGCGTCACGTGTGCGCCAGGCCGAATGTTGCGGCTCTCACCCGGTTCGATACCGAGGTTGACGCGCAGCGATCCGTCGCGTGCGATCTGGAGGATCACCGCGCCCGGGCCGAGACGATCGCCGGGTGCGGCCGAAACCGCCATGACCACGCCGGTGGCCGGTGCCCGCAGGCTGGCCGCCGGCTGATCGGCGCCGAGACGCCGCTGTGCATCGAGGGTGGCTTCGGCGTCGGCGAGCGTCTTGCGGGCGGCCGCGAGCTGCGACTGCGTGGCCAGACGTTCCGCCAGCAGCCGCTCCAGGCGCGCCGTCTCCCCGCGCGCCGAGTCCACGGCATTGCGTGCCTGGGCGTAGCCCTGCGTGACGGTTGGATCGGTGTCGATCTCGGCGAGCAATTCGCCGGCCTTCACCTGGCTGCCGACCGCGACCGCGAGGTGCCGGACGACCGCCGCATGCGTAAGGGTCACGTTGATGGTCTTGCCCGTGCCCGCCGCGACCGATCCGTAGCCGGTCAACGTGCGGGCGAGCGTCATCCGGACCGGCGCCGATGCCCGCACCAGTGCGCTGGTCTCGGCGGCGTCGAGCGCTGCCGCGCTCATGCACACGCACGCGACCGCGAAGGCTCGCCAATGATCGCGAATCATCGTGTCGCCATCGGAACGAGCGCCTGATCCGCAACCGGATCACCCGCGAGCAGCGTCTGCAGCGCGATGCGTTGTTCGAGCAGCGCCTGGCGCAATTGCGCCACTTCGAGGCGCTTGGCGTTCGCGGTGGTCTCCAGCCCGACATAGGTGAAGCCGTCGATATCGCCGCGATCGGCGGCGACGCGGGCGGCGTTGGCGATGGCTTCCAGTGGCGGCAGGCTCGCGATCGCGGCCCGCAGTTGTTGCCCGACCAGCCCGCTGTCGGCCGCGAGCGCCGCGGTCTCGGACGTGGCGGTGTCGAGGCGCGCCTGATACTCCTGATACAACCGTTCGCGCGTCGCCCGCGAGATCGCGATCTCGCCCCGGTTTCGATTGAACACCGGCAACGTGATCGCCACCGAGAACCCTGTGGTCTCGACGCCGCCCGTGTCTTTCGCCCGCCGGATGCCGATCGATACCGCCGGAAATTGCGCGACGATCGCGCGCCGGACGTTCGCTTCCTGCGCCGCATAGCCGGCGGCCAGGCCGAGCAGATCCGGTCGCCGGGACGGCAGCGTCGTGATCGCGCGGCGCAAACCTTCCTCGTCCAGCGGTAGTGGCAAATCGGCCGGCAGCGGCCGAAGATCGAGTGGTGCTTCCGGTGCAAGACCCAGGATCAGCCTCAGGTCGCGCCCCGCGCGCTCGGCCTGCCGTGTGAGTTCTCCCAGTTGCCGGCTCGAATCGCGCAACGACACCAGCGCCGCGGCGGCAGCGACGCTCGATACCCCGCCCTCGCCCAGCGCCGTGGACAGCCGACTGTATTGATCTTCGTAGAGGCGCACTTCGAGCGCCCGGATCCCGGCCTGCTCGCGCAGCGCCAGCGTACGCACGAACAACTGTCGCGCCTGACTCGCGGTCAGCCACTCCTGCCAGATGAGGGCAAGGCGGGCGCGTTCGCGCTCGGCGCGCGCGGCGTCGATGACCGGCCGGCGCACGATAAGGCTGCCGAAGTCGTAGTTGAGTCCGATGCCGATGCCATCGACCAGTCCTGGCGCCTTGGTGGTGGGATGGTCATCGCCGAGCGCGAACTGCGGGTCCGCGAACAGGCGCGCTGCCGTCAACTGGGCAACGGCAACGCCGGCTGCCGCACGCGCGCTGCGCAGGTCGGGGTTGTTCGTCACCGCCAGCAGGGTGGCTTCGGCGAGATCGAGCCCGTCTTCGGGAATCACTTGCATGGCGACCGGACCCGGCAGGGGTGCCGTCGACGTTTTTTTCGCAAGAGCCGGCACCGTCCGCGTCAGATCGCTCGCTGTCGGCAAGGGCTTCGGCTCGTAGCTTTGGCAGGCGACCAGCAACAGCGGAAGCAATGCAGTTTCGAGAAGACGGCGCAGCATCGGCGGCTTACCCGGGCGGCGCGAGTGCGTGACCGGCGATCGATGATCCCGGACCGGGAAAGCGGACGTGCACCGACAGGCCCCCTGACGCTGCTTTCGCCAGGCCGACAGTCGCCCCGAGCCGCACCGGTCCGTGTTCGAACATCGCTTCCGGGTGGCCGGCGCTGCGGCGAAGCACGGCCTGGATGCGGGCCGGCAACTCGTCCATCTCGAAGGGCTTCAACCCGTAGTCGTCGGCGCCGGCGTTGAGTCCGGCGACGCGATCCTCCAGTTGATCGCGTGCGGTCACGATCACCACCGGTGTGCGGTCCTTTCGCGCGCGCATCGAGCGTAGCACCGCAACCCCATCCTTGCGTGGCAGGCCGAGATCGAGCAGCACGATCTCGTGGCGTGTTGCCAGCAAGGCGCCTTCGGCCGAGACGCCGTCCCTGAACCAGTCGACCAGGAGCCCGTCCGCCCGCAGTGCTTCCTCGATGCTTTCACCGATCATGATGTCGTCCTCGACCAGCAGCAGCCGCATGAGGTGGTGTTCCGGTTGGGTCGATCGAGCGTCGCGAGCTGACAATGCAGCTTGCACTATCTGGAGATGGTCTGTCATCCGTGCCCGCCGTTCGGCGCGGCGGCTGCCGATGTTCGGCGGCGGGCGCGATGCCGAGCCACGGTGCTGATGATCTGCCGCCATTCTTGAATCACTCTTACGACGACCGGGGTCGCGCCGCGGCGTCGAAATCGCGGCATGACTGTCACCCGGCCACGGCATTGCGCCGGTCACGGCGTTGATCTACCCGGGGCCGGGCAAGGACTTCGCCGATGGGTTTTGCGAAAGTTGTGAATGACTTTCAAGGCGCAGGCGCCGCGGACCGATAACAACGAACTGGCACCGGGCGGTTGCACGGGTTGCCCGGGTCCAGATTGCCCAACCGGTCGCGCAGCGCGAGCGGCCGCTTATCTCTCAACCTACAAGGATCGATCATGTCATCAGTTGGTTCAGCAACCGCAGCACCGCCGGTCCAGCCATCGCCCGCGCCACCAGCCCGCGACGCGGACGGAGACAATGACGGAACCAGGGTCGCCGCACCGAAAACCGGGCCGTTGCCGGTGGCTACCTCCGGTTCGGTAGGCACCAAGGTCAACGCAGCGGCGTAGCTCGGTGATTCCCGGGCCGCGCGCCGCGATTCAGCGTGCCCCGACGCCGAAGAGCCTGGTCTCCTCGGTCCCCGAGCCCCAGACCCAGCCCCAGCCCCGGGTGCTGTTCGCCGTCGGGCTCGTTGCGGCTGGGTTCGCGTTCAACCGTCGCCAATGCCGGCATTGATTGGCGGGCGACGCTCATGTTGTCGTCGCCCCGGCACCGCTCGCTCCATGCCGGCTTCCAACCGGCTGAATGGATGGTCGAACCAATCCGGTCTTCGGCGCCTATTTCACGACCGTCTTGTCCTTGGCGACCTCCGCTGCTTCCTGCTTAGGGGTTTCATGTTTGTGCGCGAGGATCTTTCCGGTGCCGGCATCGACCCAGATCTCGTCGATGCCGGTCTTGCCGGGGGTCTGGATATCGAAGGAGTAGACCAGGCAGCCTCGTTCGATCTCGAGTTCCCCGTCGGCGACGTGCTTGGCATCCGACTTCAACGACTTCAGCGCGGCCTTCAGGGCATCGGCCTGCGAGATCTTGGCGAGGCTGGAAAGAGCCGGGTCGGGAGAACCTTTATCGGGATGAATGCTGCACGGTAGCGGTTTCGCCGACACGGAGAAAGACGCCAGGATTGTCAAAGCGAGGACCAGTCGTTTCATGGTGGTTCCCAAGGTGAAACCTGCGAGATTGCAGGGTACGGCATCAGCTCTGCGGGGACTGCTCCGCTCCGCTTGCACGCGGAGCACCCGGCTTCCGATGGTAGATGCGGAACAACTCGTTGTCGTCGCCCGGACGCCTTCCACTCCATACCATCTCCCACCGGACGGAATATTGCCCTTCGGGTTTCCAGTCCAGCCCCTGCACCAGCAGCCACGGGCAATCGGTCGGAGGGCCGATCTCCAGGCGGTGGGTCTTTAGCGAAGCGACGTAGTCGAGCATCGCGCGCTCGGATTCGCCCAGGCCGATGCTGTCCATGCAAGGCGGGCGTTCCGACACCGAATGGGCGATCGATTCGAAGACGCCACGATAGCCTTTCGCCTGGTCGAGCCAGGGCAGCCACAGCACCAGTAGCGCGCACAATGCCAGATCGATGCCGGCGACCCAGATCACCAGCCAGCGCGGGATGCCGGCAGGCCGTCCGAAGAGCAGCGCCGCTGTCGCCACGATCACCAGTACGCTGGTCGCTGCCCACCATATCGCAGCGCTTTGAGGCAGCAGGTCGGTCGCCGGTATCAGTCGCGCCACATGCAGGGAGCCCGGGATCTCGCCAGGGTGCGCACGGGTCGCCCAGATGGCGACCAACCACACAGTCGCCAGTCCCCAGCCGATGGCGCTGATCGATGCGAGTGCACGGTCGAGCCGTTCGCTGCGCAGTCGCACCGCGCCGGCAGCGAGAACGGACAAAGGCACCAGAAGCGGCAACGCGTAGGTTTCGCGGGCCGAGGCAGCCGCGATCAAGACCCCGAAGAAAGCGCCGGTGGTGGCGATCGCGACACTCCTGAATCGGCGTTGAAGCGGTGTCAGCGTACGCCGCAAGGCCAGGACCGCGATGGGCAGCGCCGGAAACGTGAACCACGGAATCGTGTACCACCAGAAGCCTTTCGCGTGCGCTGCTCCCAGATGTGGCACCGAGAAGCCCGCGAAGCGGCCGATGTTGTTGTCCCAGAACCACTCGATGAACAAGTCGGGGGCGCGCGCATAGAGCATGATCGGCCAGACGACGATCCACGGTAGCGCGAAGACAGCGGCTTTCGCCAGTGTCCGGATGTAGACGGCGCGGCGGAAATCGACATCCACCAGGAGCAGCAGGGCCGCCAGCGTCACCGCACCGGGGCCGATCAGCCCCTTGGCCAGGAAGGCGATACCGACACCGGTGCCGAGCCAGGCGGCGGCATGCCTGCCATCGCGGCTGGCTTCCACGAGACCCACGAACGCCACCGAGAAGCCGGCCAGGAGCGCGAGGTCGGGGAGCATCTGCCGTGGAGGCAGGACCAGGCCCAGGCAGCCGGCAACGAGCAGGCAGGTTGCCATCGAAGCGCCGCGGCCCCAGACCAGCCGGGCGGCTCGTGCCGTGCATACCAGGGTAACGCCGACGCAGATGGCGTTGGCCAGTCGCGCCGCATCGTGCATTGCCAACAGCGGGGCGGCGAGGCGGGCGCAGGCGGCGGCAAGCAGGTAGTAGAGCGGCGGCTTTTCCATGAAGGGTTCGCCCGCCAGTGTGGGCACGACCCAGTCGCCGCTGCGCATCAGCTCCAGGATGATCCCGAAGACGTATGGTTCGTCCTGCTTCCAGAGATCGTGACCGATGACGCCGATCAGCAGGTAGGTCGCGATCAGCATTGCGAGGCCGCACGATGCGGCTACTGCCCGCCGCTGCCGGACCGGCATGGACAATCCCGAGATGGCTCGTGCCCACGCATCCGGAGCAGCACCGCCCGGGGTTGCCGGCAGTGGGCGCATCACCGGATTGTTCTCATCGGTGGCCGGCGTGATCGCCTGGTTCGGGCAAGATGCCGCCGGCGCGGCACCGACTGTCGTCGACGGTGAAACGTCACGTCGAGCGCGTTATCGAAATTCATACAGCATCTGCTCGGCCACCGTCAGGTCCTGGCCGGTATGCACGCAGGCGGCGATGTAGTCGGCAAACCCGGGTGGCGCGCTCATGCCTTCGGCGAGCAGGCGCTGGTTGTCGAACGTGACGTTGAGCCCCGCGAACGCGCGATACATGTGCACCGCGCTGGTGATGCGCTTCGGATCGCATGCACCGAACCATTCCGCGAACCGGCTTTCCATGGCCTTCAGATCGGCGATGTCGAATTCCAACAGCGGGTCGGGATCGCTCTCGCCGAGGGCTTCCGAATAGGCGGTGTCGATCTCCCGGAACGAGCAACTGTGCGCCGGCCCGGCCGATACGTGGTATCGAACCTGTGAAAGCTTTTCCTTCATGAGCAGGTGGATCAGGGCGCGCGCGCAGTAGTCGACGGGAATGACATCGACCCTATTGGCCGGGGAGAAGGGAACCGACCGGGCCGCGTGGATCATGCGGAACATCCAGAAGATGCTCGGCGACAGCTTGCATCCCAGCCGGGTGTGGCCGACCACGATCGAGGGCCGTGCGATCACCAGCGGGACATCCCCCATCGATGCCGGCAGCCGTCGCTCGATCTCCGCCTTGCTACGCGTGTAGGGAACAAACTGGCGCGTCTCGGCCGGAAATTCGTCCTCTTGCACATTGCGATTCGAGGTATTGCCCGAAATCATCGCGGTGCCGACATACAGGAATCGGCGCAAGTTCGGCAGCGTGGCCACGGCACGGGCGAAGGCCGTCGTGTGCTCGACGTTGATGGTCCAGATTTCGGGTTTCCAGGCAAACGATGCCAGCGCCGCCGCGTTGAGAATGCGGGTGATGGCCTGGACTCTGGGATCCGGGAGCTGCGCCGGAAAGCTCGCCAGGTCGCCGCAGATCACCATGCCGGGATGGAGCCGGTTCATGGCGATCTCGCCGGGTTCGAGCCGGGCGACGTTGGCGCGCAGCCGCTCGAACCCTTGCTCGATATTGTCGGCACGCACGAGGAACAGCAATTGCGCGTCAGGCTCGTTTTCCAGCAGGTCGGCGGCAATGGCGCCACCGAGAAAGCCGGTCGCCCCGGTTACCAGCAGTGTCTCGGTGGCTGTGTTCATCCGATGCCCCCCTCGAATTCACGTTGTTCGGCACTGCCAAATTGGGGGTCAGCGACCTTTGGGCCGGTCTGGCGGGCGCTGAGGTATTTGTTTCGGGCCCGGCTCAAGCTGCGCACCGAGCCACGAGCACCACATTCGTTCCTCCGAACGCAAACGAGTTCGACGCGACTGCCTCGAGTGACGGCAGTGCGCGCGGGACCAGCGCGATATAGTCGAGGTCACACTCGGGATCCGGCAAAAAAAGGTGCGCGGTCGGCGGTGCGGTCTTGCGTTGCAGGGCGGTCAACGCGGCGATGAATTCCACCGCGCCGGTCGCGCCCATCAGGTGGCCATGCAATGCCTTGGTCGAACTCACCGGCAGCGTCTTTGCGTGGTTGCCGAAGGCGGCCTTGATCGCCTGCGTTTCCACCTTGTCACCCACCTTGGTGGCAGTGCCGTGCGCGTTCAGGTAACCGATGTCTCCCGTCGTGACCCCGTGCCGCTCGGCCTCTCTGATGGCCAGGGACATGGCGCGAGCTTGACCAGTGGCGTCGGGCCGGCTCATGTGTCGGGCGTCGTTGGTCAGGCCGTAGCCGACGATCTCGGCCAGGATGCAGGCGCCGCGATCGATCGCCGTGTCCCGGTTCTCGAGCACCAGTACGCCGGCGCCTTCCCCGAGTACCAGGCCGGTACGGTCGGCAGCGAACGGTCGGCAGGAGGTCTCGGGTGCCGAGCGGTCTTCGACGGCCAGCGCCATCAGTGCCTCCCATGATTTCATGATGCCGTAGGTGATGAACGCCTCCGCCCCACCGACGATCGCGGTGTCGATCACGCCAGCGCCGATGGCGCGAAACCCCTCGCCAATGGCGACGGCGCTCGATGCGCAGGCGACCGAGTAGGTGATGCAGGGCCCCTGGAATCCGAATTCGATGGCTATCTGCGCGGCTGCCGCATTCGGCATCGCGGCGACCACCGACATCGGTCTCACCCGGTTCAGCCCGTTCAGGAACAGATCGCGATATCCGGACTCGAGGGTGCCGGCGCCGCCGAATCCGGTACCGAAATACACACCACTCGATTCCATCGCCGGCGGCGTCGCGAAGCTCGCTTCGGCCCATGCCTGGCGCGCCGCTACCAGTGCCAGCTGGCTGAAGCGATCCAGTTGGGAAAGGCGTTCTCGGGGAAAGTCAGGAGTGGGATCGAAGTTCCTGACCTGGGCCGCTATGCGCGTTCTGAGTTGGTCCGCGAGCGCGATATCGACGATACCGATGCCGGAGCGGCCTGCGACGAGCCCATCGAACAACGTCTGCCTCGACAATCCGATCGGAGTGACTGCACCCATGCCCGTGACGACGATTCGCTTCAAGTAGCGACGGCTTTCGCGGACAGGCAGTTTTCCACAACGACGACGAGATCGGCGATCTTCTCCAGATTCCCGCGCTGGTCGGACAGCGAAATCGAGAATGCGTCCTCGAGCACGAACAGGAACTCGATAGCGGACAGGGAATCGATGCCGAGGTCGGCAAGGCGCTGTTCGGGCGACACCTGAGCGGCCGTGAGCGTGAAATGCTCGGCCAGCAGACCTTGAACTCGCGAGAGGATGGATTGCATGTGAGGCACTATAAGTGCATTGGACTCGTAGGGGACAGTCGATCTCGAAAATCAGGAATTTTTCCTGGTGATGCTCGATGGCGTAGACCGGTCGGTTTCGCTCGCCCTCGAGTTCGGCGGGGGCGGCTCGCCCTTGCGTGTGCTTCTCCGCGGCGCCGATCGTCTCGGTGAGTGCGACCTTCGCTTTCGCGAATCGATATCGCGGCAGCCCATACCAGGGTCACAATCATCGCGTGACGTTTGATTGTTACCTTTTACTCTTTCGTGAAATCGGCGAGGGACACGATGCCAAACGACGGCGCCGATGATCCGCCGGTATTCTTACGTCAGTCTTACTGTCGCTTTAACGTCGGCGGCGGGGCGTCGGCGCTGGTCGGTGATCTGCCCGATCGCGGGTATCGCCATGTGACGGTGCTCGATCTCTCGGCCTGAATCCTGCGAGAGCGCGGACGCTGCCATAAGGTCCACCCCCAGCCTGCGCTGCGCGCCCGTTATTGCCCAGTGGCAGCGCATTGCTCGAGCGCCCCCATTGCCATTTGTTCCAGGATCTGACGCCGTTCGGCCGGGGCGTCGACGTTATAGCGCACCTCGGTGGTGTCGGCCTCGCGCGGCCAGAACGCGAACCGTACGCGCTCGCTCGGCTGGGCGCCCGCAGCGGGCTTGCCTGCCGGGTAGAGCACCAGTTCTGCCGCCGGCCCCAGGTATCGGATCGAATTGGTCGATCGGTTGGTGGTGTAAGCGGTGCTGGTCTCGACCGGCACGCCGAAGGCGATCTCGCTGGCGCGGGTGACGCACGGCACGGCGCCAAGCACCGATTGCGGCATCGAGGCGCGGCGGGCTTCGCGCCATTCGCGGATCGAGTCGGAGACGGTGGCGCAGGCGGTGAGCTGGGCGCCGAGCGCGATCAGGACGAGACGGGTCAAGTGGGTGTTCATGGCGGTTCCGCGATCTGGCTTGCAATCCGCGATTATCGCTGCTTGCCCCGGTTGCGCCATGCGCCAGTCGTATTTCTGGTTTGGACTATAGTCCGGGGCAATTTCCACGACGCTGGAGCGACCATGAATGACGCCGCCGTTGCCGCCCGCCC
>JANMWG010000511.1:0-23760 GCA_031393885.1 Betaproteobacteria bacterium
GCACGGCTTTTCGCGCCCGGGGCAAAGTCAAGGCGGTGGAGTTCCGCTGGACGAGAGGCGAAGATCTCGTCCGCTACTACGAATCCTCTCCTGGCACGCACCGGGGCTTCTGCTCGGTGTGTGGCTCCAACCTCATCAGCAGGTTCGATGCGCGGCCGGACGTTCACGGTCTGGCGCTCGGCGTGCTCGACGATGATCCGCAAGTCAAGCCGCTGTGCCATGTGCACGTGGCGTCCAAGGCGCCTTGGTACGTGATCGCGGACGGCCTGCCGCAGTTCGCCGAGTTGCCGGATGCGCCGGTCAAGCCATGAGCCTGATGAAGACTGCCTGTCGATTGTCGGCATGCCTGATCGACATTGGGGCAACGGTGATCGAGAGTACGATCCGCGCAACATCTCGAGAGCTTTCTTCCATGTCGTCATGCAAGACCTGACCCCACTTCACGGAGCCCCTCGATGACATTGAACCGGTCCGCCGCCGCTGCTGCCGCAGCCTTCGCTTTCACTATGGGCGCCGTTGCCCTGCACGCTCAGGAAACCGCTGGCCTCGAACGCCTGCCGCCACCGAAAGGCGCCGGTGCATCGGAGGCGATTCCCGCCGTGCGGCAAACCGGGGCTCAGGCAGACGCCCTCCGCGAGACGCTGAAGCGCATCCGCCTCCCCACCGGCTTCAGGATCGAGCTGTATGCGGTGGTTCCGGGCGCACGCAACATGACCGTGGGCCCGAGCACCGGGGTCGTGTTCGTGGGCACCCGCAAAACCAGAGTGTGGGCCGTGACCGACCGCGACGGTGATCACGCGGCCGACGACGTGACCGCGTTCGCGCCCTGGATCGACTTCAACGTTCCCAACGGCGTTGCCCTGTCGAACGACGGCTCGCTCTACGTGGCGGAACTCAACCGCCTGCTGGTTTTCCCCGGGGCCGAAGCCGGATACCGAAACCCCGGCATCGCCGCCTTTGGCGTGGTGCCGCAGGGCAAGCTGATTCCACCCGCCGAGGAGAGCCAGGGCCACGGCGCCCGCGTCATCAAACAGGGCCCCGACGGCAAGCTCTACATCACCCTGGGCCAACCCTACAACGTGCCGCCCGCTGGCAAGCTCGCGTTGTATGACGGGCTCGGCATGGGCGGCATCATCCGCCTCGATCCCGACGGCACTCATCGCGAAGTGTTCGCCCGCGGCGCCCGCAACCCCGGCGGCATCGCCTTTCACGCCAGCGGCGCGCTATGGTGGAACGACCACCAGGTGGACGGCATGGGCGACACCATCCCGCCCGGCGAAACCAACATCAGCACCAAGGCCGGCCAGCACTTCGGCTTCCCCTGGTATGGCGGCGGCACGGTGCGCACCGCCGACTACCAGGCATCGACACCGCCACCCGACGCCGTCTTGCCCGTGCTGGAACACGATGCGCACGCGGCCGACATGGGCGCGATGTTCTACACCGGAAAACAGTTTCCCGAAGCCTATCGCGGTGGCTACTTCTGGGCTCAGCACGGCTCGTGGAACCGCAGCGACCCGATAGGTGCGAGGGTGATGTGGGTACCGGTGAAGGATGGCAAGCCCGCCGGCAAACCGGCACCCTTCGCCGAGGGTTGGATGGCGGACACCGGCAAGTACCTCGGCCGGCCGGTGGATGTGGCCATGCTCGACGACGGGTCGATGCTGGTGTCGGATGACCTCGCCGGGGCGATTTACCGGATTTGGTATGGGGGGAAGTGAGGGGGGGCAATCAGGTTTCGAAGGCAGGGGATACAAGCCCGTGGCTCCCAACCGCGTCTGCTTCAGTCCGGTGACTTTGCTGGTGTGATCGCTCGAGCTGGGCGGCGCGCAGTGCTCTTGACCGAGCGGGCGCCCGAACGCCGGGGAGGCAGTTGCGTCGCGCGGGCCAAGCGGACAAGACCGAGCAAAGCGTCGTTCACCGCTTCATCCGTCGGAAAGGCCTCTGCGACCGCCGGCGTGAGCAACACGAGGTTATGGCCCTTCCGGCACTGGGCGTGAAACTTCCCGCGGATGCCGGCCCCGAGGTCCTTGCGGTGGTATTTCTTTCGCATCCCGTCTGTTTCCGCCTTCACCTTCATCATGGAGCTTCCGTTCCTGGCCATCCGAATCATGGCATGGTGCCCTGGACTCCCGCCCGACCACCGCACCCCGACCGTCGGATAGAAACGATAAGGGGGAGCGCTGCACGAGCCCGTCGCGCCAACTCCCTATCGGAGCCAAGCCAACGCGGCGGCGACGAAGGCCACAATTTCGACGAGACACCCGGTTGCGATAGCTCAAATGCATCCGAATGCTGTAGTGTTTTGTTCGCAGCTTGTACCGCACCCGGTCGGTGCAGGCGCGACGGTGGGGGCGCAACGGGATCGGGCTCAGCGGCGATGAGGTGCACGGGGAAATGGCATGAACTGCGCGTGTAAACAGAGCGTTATCCCGCGACTCGGCGTCAAACGACGCGGCGCTTTGCCCTTTTTTAGTCCGTCAGTCGTTGGGCGTCACGCCGCTCGAGAGCTGACCCACTTGGCCGGTGGGCTTCCTCGCTCCGTTTCGCCAGATCGGCGGTTTCCGTCCGCGGCGCGTTTCGGCGGCGTGCCAAGTGTTCAGTTCATAGCGCGCCGCTCGTCGTGCCTGCGATCTGTCGCGAGGAACCAGCGTCGCGTTCGCGGTCATCGATCCGTCACCGGTCAAGCGTCGACGCGGCAGGACCATCCAGCCGCGTCGACCATCACCCCGCACCGTGCGGGGTTGGTGCTCTCCTCGCGGCACGCAGTCGCCGTATTCTTCGCGCATGCGTAGCCTTGGCTTCCGCCATCCCAGCTTCGGCTCTGTCCGTGCCCGGCATGGCGCTCGAGCGGACGCGCGGAACAGCGTTTCCTCTACGGGTGGCGTTCCGTCGCGCGCCGCTCATCTGAGACGCCAGGCGCTATGGTGCTGAGATTCCGCGGGCGGACGGCTTCCGCCATTTATACCAATATTAAGGAGGACACAATATGAGTCACTACATTTTCAAAGGCCGCTTGTGCGGGCTTATTTGTCCCGAATGCCCTGAACCGCTCTCGAACTTAAAGGTCCGTCTGTACCGGCTTAGAGGGGAGCAGAATGCAGTGGTGCTGGCCGTGGCCAATCCGAAAGACACATTGGCGGTACTAAGCGATGAACAAGTGCAAGCGAAAGCCAAAACGCTACTGGCCGAAGTAGAAACCGACGCCCTAGGTAGCTTCACCTTCGAGTTGGGTGAAAAACAGGGCTACAAGGGAGAAGCATTCGAGGTGGACGTCTACTGCGGCACGGTGCCACGGCGGAAACCGGGGCGCGCACCACCGAAGCCGCGTCAGTTCAGCGTGACGACAATCCAGCCACTCTGGCGGCAACGTGAGGATATAGCTCTCGCGGTGTGGGATTACTGCATACCGAACCGGTTTTGGTGCCACTTCCGCAGCCTCTTCGGTGCGTGGACGATATGCGGCCGATTGAGAACTTGCGTGTCCCCCCAAACGCCGATTGCGGGCGCTACCGTCAAAGCTTTCGACGCAGATTGGTTGCAAGATGATCCGCTCGGTTCTGCCGTCACGGATGCGACAGGACGTTTTCGCCTTGACTATCTGGCCGACGACTTCAAGAAAGACGTGCTGGGGTTGAACATTGAACTCTTCGGCGGCCCCGATATCTATTTCACCGCCGAGCTCGGCAGCGTCAATATCCTTAATGAAACGCAGGCCGATGGTCGCCGTCCAGGACGAGAAAATGTTTCGCCCTGCTTTTGTGTTGAACTCTGTTCTGACGAAGTGCAGCCGCCGGACGTGGAACATATTCCACACTGGCAACAGGTGGAAGTTTTCGACATTCATCCGTTTCCGTCCGGCTCAACCTTCGGTTTCTCTGCGGAAGGTTATGCGGGCGGGGCGGCCAATTCTTACGTCTTCGGCGGTGGCGTCGCATTGAAAGGAAACTGCCCGTTGCGCAATATCGCAGCGCCGGCAAATGCGCTCGAGTATCGCTTCCTCATCGGCGAATGGACGTGGCCCGGCGGAGTTGATGACCCGACTGCGCTCCCGACGGTCGCACCTGCCGCAATGGCGCCGGCAACGCAAATCGCCACAACGCATGTCGGCTATGTGTTCTACACAAACGGACTTGGATTTCCGGATTCTGCGCAAGTCAACATCGGACCCGGCGATCTTCTTCCGGGCGGATGGATCAGAGTTGACAACAAAGCCGTTACGGTTGACATGCGCGATGGAACGACCAGCGTCGTCAACGTAAACAGTTCCATCTTCCTACGTACCTTCGATCTGTTTGTCTTAAACTCGCCCGCGATCACCAGCGCACACCCGGCAAAACTGCCTGGAGGCTTGCCCATCCTTGATGCCGGACGCTCTTTGACCACAGCCGAGCGTGAACCAATCCGACGTTATCGGCTGATGTTCGAAGTGCGCGACGGCGATGCCCCCTTGCAACCAACGGTTGCGACCGACACTCTGGATTCCATCGTGCTCGATAATTCCCCGGTGGCTGTGGCTCTTGATTTGGAAGAACTTCGCACCAACGCTTGCAACCCGGTGTCGGCAGGCGCAGTGCATATTCTCTACACGGTTGATCATCCGCACTTGCGATTCTTCAGTCTCGGAATCTCGAACAATAATGGCATAGTGCATCCTCCAGTAGTGCCTTCGGTTCCGCCGATACCAAGCGGCAATTTCGCTCCGCCTCCTCCGACAACCAATTATCTTTTCAGAGGCGGCGCAGGAGGCCCGCATCTGCCGGGTAATAACGGCGGATTTGCCGTGGATGTCTCCGCCGATCCTTCATGCGCTTACAGAGTGGCGGTGTCTTGGCAGACAAGGCATTACCTGTCGTCTGCTACCAGCACGGATCGCCTCTATTGCAAGTGACGTTAGGAAAGATGACTCAACCCGAACCACCCGAGGGTGTTCTGCATATAACCCTCATCACTATTTCCTAACGAACGTTTCGAGAGGGACGCGGCATAAGGCGCCGCGCCCCTCGAGCGGGTCGTTAGGCCTCATAGAGCACACTCGTTGCCTTAGCGTATTTGCTAACATTGTCCCATGGCCTTCTAGGCTTTGGTCGGGGCCGTCGCCGTAGCCGTCGATGGATACCGAGAAAGCTTGAACCTCGAGCTTGGCCACGCGGCTCTCCTGTGTTGGGGTTGTCATCTTGCTACGACGATCGGCGTGACGCGGAATCGCCGAGCTTGCACGAGATTTCCTCAGCGCCGGCATCGCCATGTTCGGTGGCACGGCGCAATACTGCTAAGACATCGCCTCCATGTAGCCGAGACGCGATCTTGCGGATCTGATCCACATCCACTCCACCCCTCGTCGAAGGGCGCGCGGGTGAGGTTCTCGGGATTCGGCGAGGCATTCACCCCGAGCTGCGCGAGCAGGAGGAGCGGCTGCGCCAGCAGGTGGCTGCCAGGACCTGATCTCGACGGCCGTCCATGAGCATCGTCCTCGCCCTCGAGCTGATATTGGTCCCGTTACTGATCGGCGTGACGCTGGCCGATCGCCGCTGGGGGGCGGCCGTCGGCGGCTGGTTGTCGGCGTTCCCGATGATCTCGGCGCCCATCCTGTTCTTCATTGTCCTCGAGCATGGTGCAGCGTTCGCATCGGATGCCGCGGTGGGCACTCTGGCTGCGGTGCTCGCCAACGTGGGTTTCGGCATCGGCTACGCCTGGAGCGCCACCCGCTTCTCGTCGCCGACTTGTCTCGCGGCGGCCTTCGCCATGTTTTTGCTGGTGGTCTTTTCACACCGGCGCTCGGGTGCGGCCGACGCCGTGCTGTTGTTGAGGGGCATGCTGCTGGGCTACTACGCCTTCAGCAGCTTCTGCATTGTCCTGGCGCTGACGTTGCCGGCTACCAGCATAGAGCTCGCATTTCTCCTGTCGCTGGGTTGCGCCGTGCTGGTTCAAGCCGTGTCCCGGATCCATCTGCAGCGCACCCGGCGATTGCGAGAATCTGTTTCATGAGCGACCAGCCCGCAGCCGGTACCGACTCCACCGCAGACCGCGAGTTCGTTCACTCACGGCTGATCGATGGATCTGACCGTTGGAGTGAAGCCAGCGGTTTTCCTTGGGTGTGCGCGCGACCCATGGCTGCACGGTACGCCTTGCGAGAACCGTTGTCGGTTGCCGCCAACCAGTTGGATGGACACCGCCGCCCGACGCCCGCTTCCATCGGATACCCGGACCCTCACCATGAATCAACTCGAGCGCGGCCTCCGCTTCCAGCAGTTGGACACGGCGGATTCGGTTTTTCTGATGCCCAATGCGTGGGACACCGGTAGTGCGCTGATGCTCGCCTCTCTCGGCTTCCCCGCCATCGCCACAACGAGCGCGGGCGTGTGCTTCTCGCTGGGGTTTCCTGACCAGGAGGCCGGCGTGAGCCGCGAGATGATGCTCGACCGGGTCGGCGCGATTGCGGCGGCGATTCCATTGCCGGTCAGCGCCGATCTTCAGGCTGGTTACGGTGCGGACCCTGACGAGGTCGGCGGCACCATCAAGAGCGCGATTCTCACTGGAGTGGTCGGGGCGAACATCGAGGACTACACCGGAGATCCCGCGCAGCCCCTGCATTCGATCGAGGACGCAACCGAACGCATTCGCGGTGCTCGACGCACCGCCGACGCTTCGGGCATTCCATTTGTCCTGACGGCCCGAACGGATGTCTATCTGGCCGGTGCCGACAAGCCTTTTGCGCAAGCGGTCGAACGCTGCAACGCCTACCGCGAGGCGGGCGCGGATTGTCTCTTCGTGCCGGGTGCTTCCGACCCGCAGACCATCGAAGCACTGGTCCGGGAGATCCATGGGTCCCTCACCGTTGTCATGGGTCTGTCGGGTTCGGCTCTCACGGTGCCGCAACTGGGATCGCTGGGCGTTCGGCGGGTCACGATCGGCGGCAGCCTCGCACGTGCGACCTTCGGATTGATCCGGAAGGCGGCGACGGAGATGGCCGAAGGTGGCACGTTCCAGTTCACCGATCAGCAGATTCCTCACACCGAACTGTCCCGGTTCTTCGGGGATCAACGTAAGTCCTGAACCCTCCGTCGAGCTGATTCAGACCGACCTGCCATCGGCATCGAGCCAGCCTTCGGCCGGTCGCTGATCTGTGCGGTCCTGGTTCAGGAAATTTCCCGGCTTCATCCGCTGGAGACCCGGCGATTGCCTGCCGTAGACGACGTGCGGGAGGCGTCACCCGCCAGCACGCGCCGGTGACACGAAGCACCACGTTTTGCACCCCTGCGCCCCCGAACTGCAACCAGACAGGAGAAGTCTTTGAACCAAACCCAGGTCGAGAGCCGATCCCGGAGAATGCTTCTCATGGCAATGCTTCTTGGAGCGATTGCCCCAGTCCGCGCGGAAACCGCCCCCTGGCTGCTCGGGCGGTGGGAAGGGAAGGTCGATCCGGATGGCAGCGCGAAGGACTTCCTGGAATTCGGCGAAGCCGGTCAGGTCATCAACATCTCGTCGCAAGGGCGGCAGGCGGCCGGCCTGTACGTGGTCAAGGAAGAGGGCGTCAAGGCGTCGTTCGTGCTGCAGAACGGCAAGACAATGCCGTTCCTGTACATCCCGACCACGGACAAGCGCCAGTTGCAGGTGAGGTCAGCGCGCACCGGCAAGGTCTCGGTGTACGAGAAGGCCAGGCCTTGACGTGAAATCGATCGACTGCGAAAAACACGGCACGTCCCGCCACAGCATCATCTGCGCTCACTTGCGGAAGCGGGATGGCCTTGGCTACTTTGCCATTCGGGCCGGGGCGACCGAACCCGCTCGAGCGTGGTGCGAAGCCTGTGCCGTGGTCTTGGCGCAGGAACGGGGGTGGACTGACCGCGCGGACAGTCATGCCGGGTGGAAGCTGTATTGCTCGACCTGCTATGAAAACCGGTTGCGGGCTCAGGCGCTGATCAGCCGGGTCGAAGGTACTGCGCCTGAGGATGATTGAGCGGGGCTACCTCGCCAGCCCCGGCCGAATACGTGCCGCTGCCGGCAGATGACGCCTGTTCCCGCCGGTGCGTCGGGTGGTCGCCGGCCATGACATCGCACATTCAGGGATTTGCGGTGATGCTCGCTCTGTGTGCCTGGTGTCTCCCAGCTCACGCCGTCGAGGCGGACTATCAGGCGCAGCTCGGCTGCCAGACGCCCCAGACCAGGCGGCTGCTGACGACACCCTTGCAGCCGGACCCCCGGACGAACGTGTGGGTGCTGGAAGTACTGGACGCGATGGGCGCGAATCGAACATGCAACGCACTCGATCCGTACCAGCTGGCCAGGTATCTCGAGCGCACGGCGGTCAACGGCATCGTCCAGTACCTCTGAGCGTCAACGAAACTGATGCGCCCGCAGTGCAGCAAACATCCCCGCGGTCGTTCGGTTGTCCTTCGAAACCAACGTCGCGATGCTGCGCCGACGGATTCTTCCCGGTAAGCTGCGGCACATCCTGGCGACAGACCAGGGCTCGCGTTGCCCAACAGACCGACCGAGGAGGAACCAGTGAACGCAACAGCCGTGACGCCGGAGTTCGAGCAGGCCACCTTTAGCAAGGTCGCCTCGCGACTCATCCCTTTCCTGTTTCTGTGCTACATCGTCGCGTTCCTGGATCGCGTCAACGTCGGGTTCGCCAAGCTGCAGATGGCGGGCGATCTCCAATTCAGCGACGCGGTCTACGGTTTCGGTGCCGGCATATTCTTCATCGGCTATTTCATTTTCGAAGTGCCCAGCAACGTGATCCTGGAGAAGGTCGGCGCCCGCATCTGGATCGCCCGCATCATGATCACCTGGGGCATCATTTCGTCGGCCTTCATGTTCGCGGGCCAGATTCACTGGGGGCCTATTGCCGGCGCCCTCAACTGCACCGACGCGCAGTTCAGCTTCTATTTCCTGCGGTTCTGGCTGGGCGTGGCCGAAGCGGGTTTCTTCCCCGGCATCATCCTGTATCTCACCTACTGGTTTCCGGGCGCACGCCGCGCCAAGGTGGTGGCGCTGTTCATGACGGCCATCGGCGTGTCCAACATGATCGGGTCACCCGTTTCCGGCGCCATCATGCAATTCATGGACGGCGCCAATGGCTGGCGCGGCTGGCAGTGGCTGTTTCTGCTCGAAGGTATTCCGTCCATCGTCATCGGTTGTCTGGTATTCGTGATGCTGCCCAATGGCCCGAAATCGGTCGAGTGGCTGACACCGACGGAAAAAGACCTGGTGCTGAAGCGCGTCGAAGAAGACAACGTCGGCAAAAAAGAGGCGGGAGGCAAACACAGCCTCACCGACGCCTTCAAGGATGGTCGTGTCTGGGCGCTGGCGGCGGTCTATTTCTGCGGCGCCGTCACGTTCTACGCGGTCAACTTCTGGATGCCGACCATTGTTCAGGAGCTCGGCATCGACAAGAAAAACTTCCTCCAGGTCGGCCTGGTCAGCATGATTCCGTGGGGTGCAACGATCATCGCCATGATCTACTGGGGCAGCCACTCCGACCGCACCGGCGAGCGCCACTGGCATTCCGCCAGCGGGTTCCTGGTCGAGTTCGTCGGTCTGGTGATACTGGCGCTCGCGAATCATTCGCCCATCGTCTCGATCTTTGCACTGACGCTGGTGACGACAGGGTGGGCCGCGTTCGTCGTCACGTTCTGGTCGCTGCCCACCGCGTTTCTGTCCGGCACCGCCGCGGCGGCGGGCATCGCGTTGATCAACTCGGTGGGCAATCTCGGCGGCTATTTCGGCCCCGACATGATCGGGCGCATTCGCACCGCCAACGGTGGCGCGGCCGACGCGGCGTTCTTCGCGCTGGCAGCAGTGGCGCTGATAGGCGCGGCGATCATTCTGGCCCTGCCGAGGGGCCGGCGCAGCGCAACCGCGGCGGCGGCGGCGGCGACCGCGGCGCGTCCGTGAGGCGACGCTTCAAAGGGGAAACATAGGTTTCCCCGCTCGTCGCGTGTCGATTTCCGACCATCGTCGATCGTCGTGCTTTCCGAGGGTCTTCCTCTGCTCCGGGGATTGAACATGTCAACGAATACTGTCCGACTCCACCGTTTGATCCGGGCCACGCCGGACCACATCTATCGTGCATTCCTCGATGCCGACGCCATGGCCAAGTGGCTTCCCCCGAACGGATTCACCGGCAAGGTTCATCACATGGACGCCAAGGTCGGGGGCACCTACAGGATGTCGTTCACCAACTTCACCACTGGTCACAGCCACTCGTTCGGCGGGAAGTACCTCGAGTTGGTCGTCGGCGAACGCCTTCGTTATACCGGCACTTTCGATGATCCGAACCTGCCCGGAGAAATGCAGACGACCGTCTCCTTGGTCAAGGTGTCTTGCGGCACCGAGATGAACGTGGTGCAAGAAGGCATTCCCGCGGTCATTCCCGTCGAGGCCTGCTACCTCGGCTGGCAGGAGTCGCTGACGCTGCTCGTTAAGCTCGTCGAAGCCGGGATTCCCGATTGACCTTGGCGCTGGCCCATAGGGCACACTGCAAACTTCACTGCCCCACACGCCTACTGACATGCGACTTCCCGCGATCTACATTCCCCATGGCGGCGGCCCCTGGCCGTTCGTCGACATCGACTTCATTCCGAAGGGTGCTCTGGATCTTCTCGAGTCGTACCTGCGCTCCCTGGTCGCAAGCCTGGAGGTACGCCCCAAGGCCGTGCTCGTGGTGTCAGCACACTGGGAAGAACCGATGGCGACAGTGATGACCTCACCGCGCCCGCCGATGCTGTACGACTACACGGGTTTCGCCCGGGAGGCCTACGAGATTCAGTGGCCTGCACCCGGCGCCCCTGCCCTGGCCGAAGAGGCCAGGTCTTTGCTGGAGCAAGCGGGTTTCCATACCGCCTCGAATTCGACGCGAGGTTTCGATCACGGTACTTTCGTGCCACTCAAGCTGGCACTGCCAGACGCCGACATCCCGGTGTTTCAGGTGTCGTTGATCGATACGCTGGATCCCGCGGAACACATCGCCATGGGCCGGGCACTCGCGCCACTCAGAGACGAAGGCGTGCTCTTCGTCGGCAGCGGCAACAGCTATCACAACATGCGAGGGTTCGGCCATCCCGCTTCCACCGAACCAAGCCGGTTGTTCGACTCGTGGCTGGCAAACGCCGTGTGCCAGCCGCCTGCGCAGCGCGAGGCATTGCTGGTCGACTGGGAGCGCGCACCTGCTGCCCGGGACTGTCATCCTCGCGAGGAACACCTGTTGCCGCTTCACGTGATGCTGGGCGCGGCTCACTCGGACAATGCAACGCTGCCGTTTCGCATGGAAGCGCTTTATACCCACGCGAGCGCAGTGCAGTTCGGCTAGGAGACATCTCCGCACGCCACGCATCGGCGCCTTCGACCATGAAATCATCCGACGTCATCCATCGCTATTGCCAGGTCTGGTCGGAGCCCGACCCGATCAGCCGGGCGCAACTGCTCGCTTCGGTATGGTCGGCCGGCGCCACCTACACCGATCCGGGTGTCCATGCCGCTGGAGCCGAGGCGCTACTCGCTCATATCGCCAAGATTCAGGCGGGTCGTCCCGGCGCCAGGGTGGTGCGAACCACGTCGGTGGACGAACATCACGGCGTTGCACGATTCGGGTTCCGGGTGCTGGCCGCCGACGGCACGATACTGCGTGAAGGGATGGACATTGCCTTCATCGCGGCCGACGGCGCCACCATCGACCGCATCGTGGGCTTCTTCGGATCGCTGGTGCAAAGCGAGCGATGACGAACTACGCTCATGGGCCCTACTCGACCTACCCTTTCAATCGGGCGGTCGGCCCGCGACAAACCGCGGGCAGCCGTCAGGCTCGAACACGAGGCCGACACAGATCATGAATGCAATTCCTTCCCTGCAAATCGAAAACGATCGCGTCATCGTCACCGAATGGCGCTTCGCGCCGGGCGCCGAAACCGGTCACCACGTGCATGCGCACGACTATGTTGTCGTGCCCATGACCACCGGCATTCTCAGGCTCGCGGAGCCGACCGGAACCCGCGACGTCCAGCTCACCGCCGGTGTCTCCTACACGCGCCTCACCGGCGTCGCCCACAACGTGATCAACGTGAACGATTTCGAGTTCAGCTTCATCGAGGTCGAGTTGAAGTAGGGTCAGGTCTTGCAGCAGCGTATCCGACGAGTCTACCGGCCGATTACCATGGTCGATGCCCGCGAGCATCGAGCAGTGAGTCGCTCCCCGTCGTGACCCTGGTCGACGGCGGCATCTCGTTGTACAACTGGATCGAGCCCTTGTGACGGCCAACTCGAGACATCCGACCGACGGCGCGTCGTCATGCCCGGCAATCACGACGACCGCGAGAACTTCCGTGCGGCATTCGCGAGCCACGCCTACCTGCCGGCGCACGGGCCGCTGCACTACTGCGTCGACGAACACCCGGTGCGGCTGGTGGCGCTCGACTCCTGCCAACCGGGAAAGCATCATGGCCACATCGATCCGGCAGGTTCGGACTGGCTGCGGTCAACGCTGCAAGCGAGCCCGCGGAAACCGACCATCGTGGTCATGCACCATCCGCCGTTCGTCTCCGGCATCCGTTACCTGGACGACTATCGCTACATCGACGCGGCGCCGCTGGAGGCGGTTGTCGGTTCGTTCTCCAACATCGAAGCCGTCCTGTGCGCTCACGTGCCCCGGCCGATGACGCGACGCTGGGCCGGAACCATCGTGGTCTCGTGCCCCAGCACCACGACGGAAATCGCCCTGCAACTGAATCCCGAAGCCGAGCCGCGGTCGTACCTGGGGGGGCGCGTGCATGCTGCATCTGTGGGATGCGGCGCAGGGGTTGGTCAGTCACACGAGCTACATCGGCAGGTATCCGGGTCCCTACCCGTTCCTTTGACGACACTGACACCCGGCGAGCCGGCCGCGTAGCCAACCCGCGGGCCGATCCCGGAAAGGAGCTTCCCGACATGGAACCAGTATCCGGTCTCTCCGGCATTTCGTATGTGGTGAAGGCACTCGAATACATCGATCAGAAGACCAGGGAGGCGGCCCTGCTAGCCCCCGACGACGCGAAGTACTACATGGCGTACATCGACATTGCGAGCGCGTCGATACGAGGGCTGCAGGACGAATGCATCGGCATCCTGATCCAGGCGACGGACACGCCGCCATCGGAACCGGACCAGGTTCAGGCCCTGCTGGCCAGGATGAAAACCTACTTCTTCTCGGAAGTGCTGAGGCCGAAGCTGCAGGACGCCATCGATCATCTTCGGATCGGGCACGACGTGCTGCAAGAGCATTCGAGCGCGCGCTTCATCTGGAAGTCGGTCAGATCGCGCCGTGGTGCAGCTCTCGAGCAGTACGAAGGCCTGCTGTCCCGCCTCACGCAGTATCGCGACTCGCTCGGTCGCTGGCAGGGCCAGAGCGGCGCGGCGTTGAACGACCTTCAGATCATCTACAACGCCTTCGTCGATGGCAACGGGCGCGCGCAGGAACACGCCGAAGAGCTTTTGCTGCGCTTGAACAAGACCTACATGTTCCAGGTGACCGGCGAGTGCGCACAAACCATCGAGATGCTGCGCATAGCATTCCGGTAGCCGCCCGGGGAGTAGTGTCACAATTCAGGTGGCGACCGAAGCTGCCGACCGGCAGCGTGCCGTGAACTGTCGGTCGCCCCAGACACCAGACGGGGAGACAGCCGATGATGTCCGATGACTCACACACATCGAAGATCGCCCTGGGCGTTGTCGTCATCTGCGCCTTTTCCATCGGCGAGGCCAGCATCGCCGATCAAATGCGCCCGAATCCCGCGTCGCCCATCGTCTGGACGGTCCTGGGCGCGGCCGCCATTCTCGCCCTCGGTGCGCACTTCTGGTTCAAGTCCAGGGCCAAGCGCGAGCCGCAACGGTAGTCTTCGGCGCATGGGCGGCCGCATGGATACCGATGTCCTCGTGGTCGGCGCCGGCCCGACCGGCCTGATGCTGGCGAACCAGCTCGCCCGGCGCGGCGTTCGCCCGCTGATCATCGACCGGCACGCCAGCCCCTCGGTCCAAACCAGGGCGCTGGGCGTGCAGGCGCGAACGCTCGAGATCTACTCCCACCTGGGCATCGCCGACCGCGCCATCGCGCTGGGCAAACGCGCGGGCGGCGCAAACATCTGGGCACTCGGTCGCCCCAAAGCACGGATTCCGCTGGGCGACATCGGCCGCGATCTGAGCCCCTACCCCTTCCTCCTGATCCTGGGCCAGGACGACAACGAACGGCTGCTCGGAGATGCTCTTCGTGACCATGGCCTGAGTGTCGACTGGAGTACCGAACTGGTGGGACTGACCCAGGAGTCCGCTCACGTCAGAGCGACACTGAAAGGTCAGGACGGCGTCACCCGGGAGATCACCGCGGCCTGGGTTGCCGGATGCGACGGCGCCCACAGCGCAGTGCGCGAACTGAGCGGCATCGCGTTTCAGGGCGCGCCCTACGAGCAGGTGTTCTTCGTCGCCGATACCGAGGTGACCGGCACGATGGTGCCGGACGAGATCAACGTCTACCTGTGGCGGCGCGGGTTCCATTTGTTCTTCCCGATGCGCGGCACCGACCACTGGCGCGTCGTCGGCATCCTGCCGCCGGCACTGCACCATCACGACCTGACGTTCGATGACGTGGTGCCATCGATTCGCGAGCAGGCGGGAGCGGCACTGTCGTTCCGGCAGTGCACCTGGTTCTCCACGTACCACATCCATCACCGGCGCGCGGCGCGCTTTCGCGACCGGCGCTGCTTCCTGCTCGGCGACGCCGCGCACATCCACAGCCCGGTCGGGGCACAAGGCATGAACACCGGGCTCCAGGACGCGTACAACCTGGCCTGGAAGCTGGCCCTGGTCGTGACCGGACGCGCCGGTGCGAGCCTGCTCGATTCGTACCAGGACGAGCGCATTCCGGTCGCCCAGCGCGTGCTCGACACCACCGATCGCGCCTTCTCGCTCGTGGTGTCGGACAGCCGGCTGGTGGGGCTGCTGCGAACGCGGGTCCTGGTGAAACTCGTCGCGTTCGCGATGCGCTTTGTGCTCGTGCAACGGCTCGCCTTCCGTACCATCTCCCAGATCGGCATCCACTATCGCGACACGGCCCGTCTGCCGGCAGACGCGAACCCGCCTGCGACCGGACCCCAGGCCGGCGATCGCATGCCCTGGCTTCGGCTCCGGTTCCGGCCCGATGACGCAACCGAAGACCTGTTCGACCTGCTCGATGACACCCGCTTCAACCTGATCGTGGCCGGGCAACCCGCGCCCGCCACCGACGCCCCCGGCCTGGGCGACCTGCTGCGAATCCACGTGGTCCCCGACCAATCGGAAAACAACCTGGCGCTCGACCGGGCCGGCATTCCCCGGCCATCGTTCTATCTCCTGCGGCCGGATTGCCACGTCGGCCTCGCCGGCACCCGGCTCGATTCCGCCACCATCGCCGGCTATCTGTCGCAGTGCATCCATCTCGTTCCGACCGGTGCATGAACAGTTGCCGGGATCTGCCGATGATCGCCGGCGGGCCGCGATCCGCCGAGCCGTGAACACGACTCGCCGCGACTTGTTGCTCGCTCTCGGTGCCGCGGGGCTCGCACCCTCGTCGCTGCGCGCCGCGGCTGCCGCCGCCTCGGCACAGCCCGTCATCGAAACGCTCGCCATCGGCGGCGCGCAGATCGAGGTGCAATTCGCCCCCGGCTTCGACCCACCCTTGCGCACCGAAGCGCTCGCCTGGGTACAGCACTCGGCCGAGGCGGTGGCGGTCTACTTCGGCCGGTTTCCGGTGCAACAGGTCGATCTCCTGCTGCTGCCGATCGATGGTGGCGGAATACGCGGTGGCGTGGCCTACGCCGAGCCGTCGATGCTGATCCGCGTGCGGGTCGGCCGCCAGACCACGCGCGCGCAGTTTCTCGACGACTGGATTCTGGTGCACGAGATGGTGCACCTGGCCGTGCCGCGCATTCCCGACGCGCAGAACTGGTTGCACGAAGGCATCGCCACCTATGTGGAGAGCGTCGCGCGCAGCCACGCCGGGCTGGTCGCGCCGGCCACCGTGTGGCACGAGTGGTCCAGGGCGATGCCACAGGGCCAGCCACAGCCGGGCGACGCCGGACTCGACCACACCCCCACCTGGGGCCGCACCTACTGGGGCGGCGCCATCTTCTGTCTGCTGGCCGACGTGCAACTGCTCACCCGCAGCGACCGACGCGTCGGCCTGCGGCAGGCGTTGCAGGGCGTGCTGGCCGCGGGCGGCAACTACAACGTGGCCTGGCCGGTCGAGCGCGTCTTGTCGGCTGCCGACCGCGCCGTGGGCCAGACCACGCTCATGACACTGTATCGGGGCATGAAGGATTCGCCCGAGCCCGCCGCGCTCGCCGCGCTCTGGCGCGACCTCGGCGTGAATGGCAACTCGCTCAGCGACGAAGCGCCGCTCGCGGCCGTGCGCCGCGCGATCCTGTCGTGAGCGGAACTGCGCGCATCGCACACCGGATGCCAATGACATCGGCGGGCCTCTATACTCGCCGCCAATGGAAAGCCCGATGAACAAGGTGGCGCTGGTGATCGGCGCCGGCGACGCCACCGGTGGCGCAATCGCCAGGCGCTTCGCGCGCGCGGGCTTCACCGCCTGCGTCACGCGCCGCGATGCCGGCAAGCTCGCCGATCTCAAAGCCGCGATTCAGAGAGAGGGCGGCACCTGCCATGCGTTCGGCTCCGACGCGCGCGACGAAGATGCCGTGCTCGAGCTCTTCGCCACCATCGAGAACGACATCGGCCCCATCGAGGTGTGCGTGTTCAATGTCGGCGGCAACGTGCGCTTCGGCATCGTCGACACCACCGCACGCGTGTATCGCAAGGTGTGGGAGATGTGCGCCTTCGCCGGCTTTCTGGCCGGTCGCGAAGCGGCCAAGGCGATGCTCCCCCGACAGCGCGGCACCATCATCTTCACCGGGGCCACGGCTTCGGTGCGCGGCGGTGCCGGCTTCGCCGCCTTTGCCGGCGGCAAGCACGCGCTGCGCGCGCTGGCGCAGAGCATGGCGCGCGAGCTGGGGCCGCAAGGCATCCACGTCGCCCACAGCATCATCGATGGCGCCATCGACACCGCCTTCATCCAGGACCTGTTTCCGGAGCGGTACAGGCTCAAGGAACAGGACGGCATCCTCGACCCCGACGCGATTGCGGATGCCTACTTCACGCTGCATTGCCAGCCGCGCACGGCCTGGACCCACGAGCTGGATCTGCGGCCCTGGATCGAGAAGTGGTAGTTCCCCGGCAACATCAACCCGCCACATCGACGAGGCCAGCATGAGCAAACAGGTGGAGTTCTTCTTCGACTTCGGCAGCACCGCATCCTACGTGGCATGGACCCAGTTGCCGAGGATCGCGGCGGCGGCCGGGGCGCAGATCGTCTGGCGCCCGATCCTGCTGGGCGGCGTGTTCAAGGCCACCGGCAACGCCAGCCCGATCGTGGTCCCGGCCAAGGGCCGGTGGATGATGGCCGACATGCAGCGCTGCGCCGCGCGATTCGGGATACCGTTCCGGATGCCGCCCACCTTCCCGGTCAACACGCTGGCGATGATGCGCGTCGCGGTGGGCATGCAGATGCGGCGCCCGGCCGACCTCGAGCGCTACATGACGGCGATCTTCGAGGCCATGTTCGGACGCGGGCTCGACATGGCCGACCCGGCGGTGGTGGCCGGCGTTCTGGTGGCTGCCGGTTTCGACATGGCCGAGTTCGAGGCGCTCGCGAGCGATCCCGCGGTCAAGCAGGCGCTCATGGCAGCCACCGACGAAGCCGTGCAACGCGGCATGTTCGGCGCGCCGGCCATGTTCGTCGGCGACGAAATGCACTTCGGCCAGGACCGTCTGGACTTCGTGGCCGAGGCGCTGCGGCGCGGGTAGCGCGGGCCGCCTACACCTTCGTCTTCGGCACCCGCGCCATTGCCAACGCCGCGCCCGCGGTCATCAGCGCCGCCGCCGCGAACCCCGCCTGAAACCCGGTGCCCAGCGCGTGCGATGCCGCGGGCGTGACCGCCATCGAATCGCCGCCGTTCCCGAACGCCGCAGCCACCCCGAACACCACGGCGCCGAAGATCGCGGTGCCACCGGCCGACCCGATGGCGCGAAACAGCGAGACCGCCGCGGTGGCCACCCCCACCTGCTTCGGCCCGGCAGTGGTCTGCACCAGGATCTGCGCCGACGACATGACGGTGCCCATGCCGAAGCCGGCGATGGCTGTGAGCACCACGGCCATCCAGAGGTCGGGACGGATGATTGCCATGGTGAGCAAGGCGGCCGAGGTGACGGCAAGCGCAGGCGCCGGCAGCAGCGTCGGCAGTCCGGTGCGCGACACGACGCGACCATTGGTGAGGGACCCGACCACGGTGCCCGCCGTGAGCGGCAGCATCATCAGGCCCGACTGCGCGACATCCACGCCGTGCACCAGCCGCAGGAAAGTCGGAAAAAAGAACACCAGCGCGAGCATGGCGCCGGCATTGAGCGCCACCGCGGTCAGGCAACGCGACACCACGCCGAGGCGCAACAGGCCGATCGGCAACACCGGTGCCGCGACCGAACGCTCGCGCCAGAGCAGCGCCACGCCGAGCGCGACCATGAGCGCGATCACCGCGCCATTGGCGAGCGACAACCACGGCAGGCGCTGGCCGACGGCGGTGGTCCACCACAGGAACAGACCGGTCGCGCCGGCGAACAACAGCACGCCCGCACCGTCCTCGAGCGCCGGGGCATCGGGCTGGCCACCCTTGGCCGGCAACGACATCAATCGCCACCAGGCAAGCGCCGACAGCGGCAGATTGATGATGAAGAGCCAGCGCCAGTTGGCGTGATGCGCGACCAGACCACCGAGCACCGGGCCGCCGATATTCGCCACCGCGAACAGGGTCGCGAAGTAGCCCTGGAAGCGCGCGCGCTCGCGCGGAATCACAAGTTCGCCGATCAGCGCCTGGCACAGGGTCATCAACCCGCCCCCGCCGATGCCCTGGAAGGCGCGCGCCAGGATCAGCATCGTGAGCGAGGTCGATGCGGCGCACACCGCCGAGCCGACGACGAAGATCGCCAACGCGGCGAGCAGCATGCGGCGGCGGCCATAGCGATCACCGAGACGGCCGTAGACCGGGATCATCACCGTCGCCGCGAGCAGATACGAAAGCGCGAGCCAGGTGATGTCGCGCAGCCCGCCCAACTCTTCGTGAATGACCGGCGCGGCAGTGGCCAGCAGCGTCTGATCGGCCGCCGCCATGATCATCGGCAGCATCACCGCGCTGAACAGGTGCAGGAACTGCCCGCGCGACAGCGGCCCGGGCGATGCCGATGCGGCGGTGGGCGAACTCACTGCACGCGCACCCGCGGCTGGCCTGCCGTGATGTCGCCGATGACCGCGGCGGTATCGAACCCGGCATCGCGAAACACCCGCAGCCCGTCGGCGGCGGCACCGTCGGCGAGGATCGGTTGCAGCACGCAGGGGGTGATCTTGCGGCCGCAGCCGCCGCCATAGACGAAGTCTGCAAGACGGAGTCGGGGTGCGTTCATGGGTGGTGCGGTGTCGAGCGGGAATGAGGCAGCCGGCGATTTTAGTCCCTGTCCGGCGATAAGCCATGGGTGCGGCGTTGGCATCCGGATCTTCGCGGCCGCGTATGCAGCCCGCATCCCGCCGATGTCCGGGACAATGCCGATCCCGTTGCACCGCAGATTCACTGAACCGGAGCCCTGCCCCATGCGCCTGAACTTGATCGATGTGCGTGTTGCCATGACGACAACTCTCGCGGCGGCACTGTGCCTGGCATCGGCGGTGACCGGCGCAAACGGCACGCCCCTGCCTGGAGGCGCGTCGATACCAAGCCTGGCGCCGCTGGTGGAGATGGTGAAGCCGGCCGTGGTGAGCGTGCTCACCACCCGCAAGCGGGATACCCGTGGGGCGGCGCAGCGGCCGAATGTCGACGGCGAGCAGGCGGCGGCAACCGTGGTCAACGTCGGATCTGGCGTCGTGCTCGACGCGCGCAGGGGCCATGTGCTCACCAGCGCCGAGAACGTGATGGGTGCCATCGAGATCGTGGCCCTGCTGCTCGACGGGCGTCACTTCCCGGCACAGGTGGTGGGCATCGACGCCACCACCGATCTCGCGGTGCTGAAGATCGACGCCACCGGGCTGACCGCGATCCGCATCGGCGACTCCGACCAGGTGCGCGTCGGCGACTACGTGCTCGCTATCGGTAACGCGTTCGGGCTGGGCAAGAGCATCACGGCCGGCATCGTCAGCGGGCTCGGGCGCACGGTGTCGCAGAACGGGGCGCTGGGTGACCACATCCAGACCGATGCTGCCATCAACCCGGGCAATTCCGGCGGCGCGCTGGTCGATCTGCGCGGTGAACTGGTCGGCATCATCGCCGGATCACTCTCCTTGCTGCCGGCCAACATCGGCATCGGCTTTGCCCTGCCCGGCAACATCGCCCAGGGTGTCGCCGCGCAATTGATCGAGCATGGCGCGATGCGTCGCGCGCGGCTGGGCGTCACCGCCCAGGACGTGACCCCCGACATCGTCGCGGCGCTGTCGCTGCACGCCACCCGCGGCGCGCTGATCGTCGATACGATTCCCGATGGTGCCGCCGCCCGCGCGGGGCTCCAGCGCGGCGATGTGGTGCTGGCCGTGGACGGCAGTCCGGTGCGCAGTTCGGCGCAGATGCGCAACCGGGTGGGCTTGGTCCGGCTCGGACAGCGGGTCACCCTCACCGCGCTGCGCGGTGAGCGCCAATTGACGATCGACGTCGAGCTGATGGCGCCGCTGCCGGACGAACCTGCGCCGGGATCCGGCCCCGCCGCGCGGGAGCGGATCGATACCTGAAAGCAGGAACGGTACTCCCGTCACCACAGGTCGTTCGACGACCCAACATCTGGCTCGGTGTCGATGTGCTGCAATCCCCGCAAGACAGAACAATTGCCGGCAAGTCCGCGCAGTCGGAAATTCTCGAAACACCACTTTTCGATCTGGCACCAGCTAGATCCGGAACTCGATCAGGAACGGTCCGCGTCGTCCGCAAGCGGCCTTGAACACATCGGCGAAGCCTTCCAGGGTCTCGACGCGCCTGCCCTCCACACCCAGGCTTCCTGCGAGCGCAACCCAATTGATTTCCGGTCTTGCGAGATCAAACAGCTCGTTGGAGGCCGGGCCGGGTTGCGCGCCAACATTGAGCAACTCGCCATGCAGGATCTTGTAGACACGGTTGGCAAAAACCACGTTGATCACGTCCAGCTTCTCGCGTGCCTGTGTCCACAGCGCTTGCACCGAATACATGCCCGCGCCGTCGGCCTGCAGGCACACGACCTTCCGGCCCGGGCAGGCGATCGCAGCGCCGGTCGCGCACGGAAAACCGTGTCCGATCGCGCCGCCGGTGATCTGCAGCCAGTCGTGCGGTGCCGCTCCAAACGTCGGCGCCAGCAGTTGGCGCCCCGAGGTGACGGCGTCTTCGGCGACGATGCAGTTCTCGGGCAGCAATGCACCCAGGGTGCGAGCGAACGCCTCGGGTTCGAAGGCACCACGCATGAGGGCCGGCGGTTCCACATCCGGCATCGGCACGTTCTGCGGTGCGCCGAGTTCATCCGCAAGCCATTCGAGAGCACCCACCGCGTCTTGCCCGGGGCGTGCGAGGACGTGGGTCACGGCATCCGGTGGTGAGAGCACGCTCGGCTTGCCCGGATAGGCAAAGAACGAAGCGGGCACTTTGGCACCGACGAGGATCACGTGCCGGACCCCGGCAAACAGTTTCAGCGCGCTGTCGACCGCGTACGGAATGCGATCGACCGGCGGACGTCCGCGCCCGCGGACAATGCGCGCCAACTGGGTCGGTGCGCGCACCTGCGCGCCGGTGATGTGCGCGATGCGATGTGCGGCAGCGAGGCCTGCCTCGAGCAGTGCCTCGCCGGACAGCACGATCATCGCGCGCTCGCCGCTGCGCAGCGCCTGCGCAACGGCACGCAGCGTTGCCGGTGCCACCGGCGTACGCGGTGGCACCGGCAACGCCGCGGCGACCACACCGCCGTCGCTCCACGCCGTGTCAGCGGGCAGGATCAAGGTCGCGATCTGCCCGGGTGGACTCAGCGCCGCCTGCGCAGCCGCCGCGCCGTCGGCGCCAACGCGAGCAGACGACGTCGTGGTGCGCACCCAATGCGACACCGCACGCGCGAGGCCTTCGGTGTCGGATGTCAGCGGCGTGTCGTACTGCCGGTGGTAGGTTGCGTGGTCACCGACGATGTTGAGCATCGGTGAGAAGGCTCGCCGCGCGTTGTGAACGTTGGCGATGCCGTTGGCGAAGCCGGGGCCGCAATGGAGCAAGGTCGCGGCGGGCTTGCCGGCCATCCGTGCGTAGCCGTCGGCGCATCCGGTGACCACGGTCTCAGCGAGGCCCAGCACGCAGCGCATGCCGGCGACCAGGTCCAGCGCCGCCACGAAGTGCATTTCGGAAGTGCCGGGATTCGCGAAGCAGGTGTCGATGTTGCTCGCGAGCAGACTGCGGACAAGGCTTTCAGCGCCATTCATGGTCGGGGTCAGAGCACCGTGCTGCGTGTATAGGACTCGATGTTGTCGAGCAGGGCGTCGAGCGCCTTGCCGGCGCCATCGATATCGGACTTGGCGATCGCGTCGGCGATGGCAGCGTGCAGGCGCGCCATCGCCGGCAGTTCCGGCGACTGCTGGTAGTGCAGGTACCAGAATCGCCGCGACAGGCCATGAAGCGAGCGCATGGCGCCCGCCGCGAATTCGTTGCGTGCGGCGGCAAGGCACAAGTCATTGAACTCGCGATCGGCATTCATGAATGCGCGATCGTCCTTCTTCGACGCCGACACGACGAAGTCTCTGGCCAGTCGCGCAAACTCCCGCCGCTGCGCTTCGGTTGCACGACGCGCGGCCCCGCGGCAGATCAGGCGTTCGATCTCGCGCCGCGTTTCGAGCAGCAGCAACTGCTTGCCGACATCCATGTGCGCCACCAGCAACCCGCGCTTCGGCAGCACCACGATGAGGTGCTCGCGTGCAAGGCGCTGCACCGCCTCGCGGATGGGTGTGCGCCCGATGCCGGTCATGTCGCTGAGTGCCTGCTCGGAGATGACGGTGCCTGGCGAAATCCGCATCGTCACGATCGCCTCCTCGATCAGCTCGTAGGCGAGTGCCGGCAGTGACGCCGGTGAATCCAGGGTCGCCTTGGGAGATCGCACGACGGCACGGGCGCGGGCAGATGCCAAGGCGGTAGAGCGATTCGGGGGCATAGGCGTGGAGAGGCGAAATCTATGCGGCGGTCGCCCCCGTCATCACGTCTTGCTCCTGGGCCGTGAGCTGCGGGCCGTCCAGCGTGACCCGCGAGTGGTCGTTGCGGAACCGGGCGATGATCGGCTCGAGTTCGTCCTTGACGTGCTCCTGGCTGTAGCCGTTGAAGAGATGGCCGAGCAGGCCGCGCCGCAGATCGCTCGTCCCGAGAAACCAGTCGGCGATCGGGAAGGTGAGGTTCATGTTGTATCTCATCATGATCCCCATGTTGTGGTGCGCCGTGTGGTGCCGGCGGATCGTGTTCACCAAGGGCATGTGACGTACGAACCAGTTGTCGTGAACGTGGCAGCAGAAATGAAAGGTCTCGTACACGAGATAGTGGCCGACCATGGTCATCATGACGACGTAGCCCGCGTTGGCATTCAACACCAACGCGGCAATGCTCCCGAACACCAATCCGCCCACCCCGAGCGTGATCAGCACCCGCCACGGAAAGAACACGATGCGGAACTCGCGCGTGG